>WTIL01000115.1 GCA_011522725.1 Rhodospirillaceae bacterium | reverse complement strand
TTGCGATGACCGGTTCCAGCGACGCTTTCAGCTGTGCGAGGATGGCATCCGGATTATCGGCCGGCAGGTTCCGGATCTCGAATTTCACAAAGGCGGCGTTCGGCACGATGTTCAGCGCCACCCCGCCATTGATCAGGCCCGCATGCAATGTCGTGTAGGGCACGTCATAGGCATGGTCCTGTGTTCCGTCTGCCGCCAGCCCGTCCTGAATGGTCCGGATTCCGGCGATCAGGTCACAGGCCAGATGAATGGCGTTGACAGCCGTGGGGGCCAGTGCCGAATGCGCCTCGGCACCGATGCAGGTTGCCTCGACGGCCGTCTTTCCCTTGTGCCCGGTCGCCACCCGCATGCCGGTCGGCTCGCCGACAATGCACATCCGAGGCCTGACCGGCGCCGAAGCCAGCATATCGATCAGCGAGCGCACCCCGACGCAGCCGATCTCCTCGTCATAGGACAGCGCCAGATGAAGCGGCGTCTTCAGCTCCATCGCCGCCGCCTGCCGCGCCGCCACCAGCGCCGCCGCGACAAACCCCTTCATGTCCGCCGTGCCGCGGCCATATATTCGGCCGCCTTCCTCGGTCGCCTCAAAGGCGGGCCTCGTCCAGGCCTGGCCGTCGACCGGCACCACATCCGTATGTCCGGACAGCATCACACCGGGCCGGTCTGCCGGACCGATGGTGGCAAACAGGTTCGCCTTGGTCCCCTCGTCATTCTCGATGATGTGGCTGTCCACGCCGACATCGCCCAGCAATCCGGCGCAATAGTCGATCAGCTGGCGGTTGGAATCACGGCTGACGGTGGGGAACCCGATCAGATCGGCAAGGATCTCTCTTGTGGTTCCCTCCGGCATCCGCGGCGGCCTCAGGCGCTGTCCCGGGCCGGGGCGGAGGCGCCGGCGATATGCGATGCCAGATAGCGCGCATCCTCCCAGACGCCCCAGATAAAGGACGAGCCGCGCATCGACAGCCATGGCAGGCCAAGGAAATAGACCCCCTGCTCGGCCGCCACACCGCGGTCATGAAGCGGCTTGCCATCGCCATCGAACACATCGGCTTCCAGCCAGTCGAAAGTCTGGCGGTACCCGGTGGCCCAGATGATGTTGGTGATTCCCGCCTCGGCAAGATCGAGACGGCGCACCGGATTGACGATGCAGTCCGGGTCCGGCCCGATGATCTTGGCCTCCTCCTCGAGCGGCAGGTCGAGACCGTTGGCCTCGACATAGGCATCGGCCTCGGCAAGGAGCCCCAGATGGTTGGCATCCCCCTCGGCAACATTCTGCGCCAGGTCACCGGCAACGCTGATCACGCCATCCTCGAACCCCTGGGTCATCCCGAGAAGGGTCATGCCCCGGTCGGCAAAACGCCGGAAATCGACCGTCTTGCCGCCATAAGCGCCGCTGACGGCGATGGTCACATGCTCGCGCCCGGCCGGCGGCGTCTTCATCTGCCATTTGCCGAGAACGCCGAGCCACCAGACGAAATCCTTGCCGCGATAGGACCTTGGCGGCCGGTCATGCGGGCCGACCGAAAGCCAGACATCGCGACCCGACCGGAGAAGTTCATCGGCAATCTGGGATCCTGACGAACCGGCCCCGACGACCAGAACACCGCCTTCCTCCAGCTGTTCCGGATTGCGGTAATGGCAGGAATGAATCTGGTTGATGACCCCGTCAGGCACCACCGGCGGGATCACCGGCGTCTGGAACGGCCCGGTCGCGGCGACGACATGGTCGGCCGTCACCACCCCGTCGGACGTCTCGATCCGGAAGCCTCGTCCGGAGGGCAGGCGCGCGGCGCGCTTGACCTCGACGCCGCAGCGCACCGGCGCGTCGATGCGCTCCGCCACCGTCTCGAAATAACGAACGACGCTGTCGCGTGTCGGGAAGCCGTCGCCGTCGCAATCCTCGAATTCCAGCATGGGAAACCGGTCATGCCAGGCCGGCCCGTTGGCCACGAGGCTGTCCCAGCGCGCGGTGCGCCAGCGCTCTGCGATACGGTCACGCTCGATCACCAGATGGTCGATCCCCTGTTCCGAGAGATGCGCGCTCATCGCCAGACCGGCCTGGCCGCCACCGACAATGACGGTGTTCACGTGATCCGGTGTCATGATACGGCACCGCCGGCATGGCCTGTCAGATGGCGCGCGACATGGCGGGTGAAGTCCCAGATGGTGCCTTCCAGCGCCTCCGGTGCCAGCGGCGATGGCGGGCGGTGCGCGCTGCGGCTGTTCTTCTGCATGGCCTCGAGCATCATCCGGTCTTCGGCGTTGAACTCGTGCGCGAGATTGATATAGGCCTCGGTTTCCGGCAGATCGTCGGCCCCTTCCTGAACGAGGATCCCCATCTTGATGTTCACCGTCTCCGGCGTTTCGGGAAGCAGGATCAGGAACACGGCGCAGTTCGGTCCGACCGTAATCACGAAGTTCGGATAGACATTGAACAGCACTGACGAGCGACGCTCCTGCTCTGTCAGCTCCTCCGGGAACGGTTCGCGCTGCGGCGAGGAATCACGGTAGTTCGAGCGATAGGCGGTGAACCCCTTGCCGGTCGCCAGTTTCTCGCACAGCTCGGTCGGCGTGATCGAATCCAGCGTGGTGGCATGGGTCACCGACAGGTGGTAGCCCTCCATGAAATTCTCGACCAGCGACTTCCAGTTCGTGCCCCATTCCTCGAACCAGGTTTCGGTGCTGTGACGCTCCTCGATCCGGTAATTGGCGACAAAGGGCTCCAGACCGGCGAGGTCGGGAGCCAGCGGCGGCGCATTGTTTCCGGTGTTCACGAACAGGAAGCCGCGCCATTCCTCGAGAGCGAATTCCGGCAATGCGCAGGCGGCGGGATCGAACCCCTCGACCTCGTCCATATAGGGTGCCTTGCGCAGCGCGCCGTCCAGATCATAGCTCCAGGCATGATAGGGGCAGGTGAGCACGGCCGCCTTGCCCTTGCCCTCGACAAGCGCCATTCCGCGATGCCGGCAGACATTCGAATAGGCGCGGACATCGCCCTTCCTGTCACGCACCACCACCACCGGCTCGTCGCCGATCTTCACCGCCATATATTGTCCGGGAGATGCGATTTCCGAGGCATGGCCGGCACAGACCCAGCCATCGGCGAACAGGCTCGACTTCTCCTGCTCGAACATGGCCGGATCATTGTAATACCAGCCCGGCATGGAATGCGCGGCGCGCGAGTCGTCACCAGCCACTGCGGCGAGCGTCTCGATCCTGGAACGGTCAAGCAGCGACATGATGCCGGTCAGGATGTCTGCTGCTGGTCGAAGAAGGATGCGCCCTTCGGCAGTTCCGGCATCGGAATGTCGAACCCGCTGGAGCGCACCCGCCCGCGATCCTCGCCGCGCACGATACGGCCCTGGTCCCTGGTCGGCACCGGCGATGGCGAGACGGGCATGGCGTCCGCCGCCGAATAGACACAGATGAACAGGGTGCGCGGCGCATCCGAATTGTTCGGGGCGGAACCGTGCAGGAGCCGCGTATGCATCAGGCAGACGCTGCCGGCCTTGCCGGTGCAGATGGTGCGTTCCTTCAGCGCTTCCTCGGTGACATCCTCGTCGACGGCGCCGGTGAATTTCCCGTCATGCCAGAGGGTATGGATCTCGCCGGTATGGGTGCCGGCCCAGACCTCGAGCGGGCCGTTCTCCTCGGTCACCTCGTCCACCATCAGCAGCGCGGTGATCAGATCGTCATTGGTATGCGGGGTGAAGGGAAAATCCTGATGCCATTTGACCGCCGTCGCCGAGCCCGGAAGCTTGGAGTTCACCTTGGTGTGGTGAAGTTTCACATCCGGCCCGATGAGATCGGCGACCATATCGGTCATCGCGCTGTCGGACATCACGTCGAAGAAGGCGTCGGACACCTCGTGCGGGGCGTTGATCCGGCGAAGCGCCGGCTTGTCCGCATTGTGGCCTTTCTCGACATCGAACCGCGCCTTGCCGTTCACCGTCTCGCCCCAGCCGTCCTGATGCTGGCGGCTTTCCTCGACCCAGCCGCCGAAGTCGGCACGCAGGGCGTCAAGCTGCTCTGCGCTGACGGCATTCTCGACCACGAGATAGCCGTTGGCGTGAAAGAACTCGATCTGCTGTTCGGTAAGCATCGATGCCTCCTGAAATATCATGCGGCCGGTTCCGGCCGCTCCATTTGCAGCCTGCCATACACAGCCGCGGCCGGACTGTCAAAAATCCGCGCCAGTTTGTCGTGATGACGGCCTGTTTGTCCAGACGTGCCGTCGCCGCATCCGGTTATACCCCGGGCCGGACCAGCGGACTTGAATGCGCTCTAGCCGGCCTCAAGCGCGGCACGCCACGCATGCCAGCTTTGCTTTGGCGTACGGACCATGCTGTCGTAATCCACATGCACGATCCCGAAACGCTTGCTGTAGCCGAAGGCCCATTCGTAATTGTCGAGCAGCGACCAGGCGAAATAGCCCTTCAGGGGCACATCTTCGTCGATCAGCGCGGCCAGTGCGGCGAGGTGGCCCTCGAAATAGGCGACACGCTCGGGGTCATGCACCTCGCCGGCGGCATTCACCATGTCCGCATTCGCCATCCCGTTCTCGGTGACATAGAGCGGCAATCCCGGCGCATAGTCCCGTGCCATGCGGCGCAGGAAGAAGGCCAGCCCCTCGGGATCGATCTCCCACCCCATATCGGTCTTCGGCAGATCGCCGCGAACGCATCTGAAGCCGAGATGCGGCTCGCCGGCATCAGGCGCGATCACCGAGCGGGTGTAGTAGTTGCTGCCGGCCCAGTCGAGCGGCGCGCTGATCAGTCCGAGATCATCCTCATACCCGTCCGGCATGTGTTCGCCGAACAGTGCGAGAACCTCTTCAGGATAGCGTCCCCTGAATGTCGACTCCTCGAACCAGCGGTTGTAGATGCCGTCGAACAGATATGTTTTTTCGGCCGCCAGCTCCGATCCGTCGACCGGAACGGCGAATTCCTTGTTCAGCACACATCCGAGGTTCTGCTGACCATGGCCCCGCATCACCTCGATGGACCGGCCATGCGCCAGCTGCACGTGATGCATCGACCGGGCGGTGGCGGCAAGGTCGCACAGGCCCGGGGCATGATGGCCCCAGTAATGGCTGAGGAAGGACACGCACCAGGGCTCGTTGACCGGCGCGACGCTGGCAAGCCTGTCGCCAAAATGGCGGATCACAAGGTCGGTATAGTCGGCGAACCAGCCGGTTACATCGCGGTTCTGCCAGCCGCCGTTGTCCGCGTGGCGCTGCGGCAGGTCCCAGTGATAGAGCGTCGCAAAGGGTTGCAGACCGCGCTCGAGCATCGCATCCAGAAGCCGGTCATAGAAGGCCAGCCCGTCGGCGTTCACTTCTTTGTCCGATTGCGGCAGAAGGCGTGGCCAGGAAAAGGAAAAACGATAGGCACCGAAGCCGCCATCCGCGACGAGGTCGAGATCCTCGGCATAACGGTTGTAATGATCGCAGGCCGCCGCGCCGTCACTGCCGTCTGTAATGGCACCGGGCTGTCTTGCAAAACTGTCCCAGTGCGAGGCGCCGCACCCCCCGTGGGCTGTGCCTTCGATCTGATAGCTCGAGGTCGCGACCCCGAACACCATGTCGGACGGGAAACGGGAAATGATCTCTGTCAGGCTCATTTCGGCTCCCTGCCCCGCCTCATGGTCCCTAGAACAGATGCGCGCGCGCCGGATCAAAGCTGAAGCGCGCCTCGTCGCCAACCGCAAGGTCGGTGGCCTCGCCGGAGGCGAAGCGGAACAATGTCTCGTTGCCCGACATCAGCTCGACAATGGTTTCGGTACCCAGACGTTCGACCAGAGTGACCCGCCCGACAAGTTTGCCCTTCGCGTCAAGCTCCAGATGCTGGGGGCGAATGCCGAGCCTTGCTGTATCGCCGGTTGCCTTACCACTGCTCACAAGCCGCACACCGCTGACATCCAGCCCGTCACCGCTGAAACCCGCCTTGGCGCCGCCGCCGGCGAGCTTGGTGACCTTGCCATCGAAGAAATTCATCTGCGGCGATCCGAGGAAGCCGGCGACAAATTCATTGGCCGGCATGTTGAACAGGTCCATCGGCGCGCCGACCTGCATGACTTCACCGTCCTTCAGCACAACGATCTTGTCGGCGAGCGTCATCGCCTCGACCTGGTCATGCGTCACATAAATGGTGGTGGCATCGAGCTGGCCGTGGAGTTTGGCAATCTCGACACGGGTATCATGACGAAGCGCTGCATCCAGGTTCGACAGCGGTTCGTCAAACAGGAACACATCAGGGTTGCGGACAATGGCACGGCCAATGGCGACGCGCTGGCGCTGGCCGCCCGAGAGCGCCGCCGGGCGCCGGTCCAGCAAATGTTCCATCTGCAGGATTTTCGCAGCGGCTTCGACGCGGTCCCTGATCTCGGGCTTTGACACGCCCTGAAGCTCCAGCGAGAAGGCCATATTGTGGAACACCGACATATGCGGATACAGCGCATAGGACTGGAACA
>WTIL01000046.1 GCA_011522725.1 Rhodospirillaceae bacterium | reverse complement strand
TCGCCATCTCGCCTGTCGTCATTCCACCTGTCGGATGACGGCCGGCGCGCGGGCCTGCCGGGCTGCGACGCGCCGCGTTTCGGACGTGGCTTTCCGCCTGCCTTTTCCGCACCGGCAGGCCTGTTGGCCCGCGCATGGCGCGGCGGCCTTGCACGGCCGCGGCCACGACCCTTCGACGGCACACGCTCGGGCCGGAAATCCTCGATCACGCTGCCGTCGCTGTCGATGACGGTCATCCGCTGCCCGACCCGCGACAGGACCGCCGCCAGCTTTTCCTGGTCGGCGACGCTGCAGATCGACAGCGCCGCGCCAACCTGCCCGGCGCGGCCGGTGCGCCCGATCCGGTGGACATAGGCCTCTACCGTGTCCGGAAGGTCGAAATTCACCACCATGCCGAGGCCCGACACATCAATGCCGCGGGCGGCCACGTCGGTGGCGACCAGAACCTGAAGCTCGCCACGCTTGAATTTGCGAAGCACCTTCAGCCTGATCGCCTGGCGCATGTCGCCATGCAGCATGTCGGCGTTCAGCCCCTGCTCGCCCAGCCAGTCGGCAAGGTCCTCGGTACGGACGCGTGTCCGCGCAAAGACCAGCACCTGCCCGCCATCGAGCTTCTGCAGCTCCTGCAGCAGCACATCGCGCTTGTCCATGCCCTTGACCAGAACAGCGGACTGCTCGATGGCGTCCACCGTCTCTCCGGCCCGGGCCGCACGGATGGTCACGGCGTCCTTGAGGAAGGATTCGGCGAGCGTTTCCATCTCCTTCGGCATCGTCGCCGAGAAGAACACCGTCTGGCAGGTCGAGGGCAATGTCTCGAAAATGCGCTTGATCGCCGGATAGAAGCCCAGATCGATCATCTGGTCGCCCTCGTCGAGGACGAAATGCTCGATATCGTCTAGCTTGACCTTGCCACGGGCCTGAAGGTCCTCGAAACGGCCCGGCGTGGCCACGATCACATCAACGCCCTTGTTCAGCGACCGGATCTGGAAATCATAGCGCTCGCCGCCGCAGATGGTGATGTAGCGGACCTTGAAGCTGCCGGAAAACGCCTTGATGCTGTCCGAGATCTGATAGGCAAGCTCGCGCGTCGGGGCGAGGATCAGCACGCTTGTGCGGCGCACCTCGTTGGCCTTGCGCTTGTCGAGCAGCTTGTTCAGAAGCGGCAGCAGATAGGCCGCCGTCTTGCCGGTGCCGGTCTGTGCCAGCCCGATCAGGTCGTGGCCGGCGAGAATGGCCGGGATGGCTTCCTGCTGGATCGGTGTCGGTTCGGTCAGGCCCTGCGCCGCGATGTCGTCGACGATGCTGGGCGCGAGACCGAGCTCGAAAAAGGGATCGCCCGGAAAATGGCCGTCTTCCTCCGGCATCTGCTCGCCGGCTTCGACGGGAATGGCGGGCTCATCGGCCTCGGCGGGGGGTGTGGTCTCGACGGTCACGGGCATCCTTCCCGGGTACGCGCAGCGGCGTCCCGCGATACAGCGGCGGCGATCGACCATCGCCTGCCTGAACTGGTGTCTATGCTGAAAATCTCGTTGCGCCGGAGGTGATGGAGCAGGCACCCGGGCGCCTGCGATTCAGCCTGCCATCAACCGACGATGACTTGGCGCGGGTTGTAGAGGATTATTCGGCAACAGGCAAGGATGCGTTTGACGATGCTGCTCCGAGCCTACCCGTCTTCGGACGGGATTCCCCATGTGTCGGTCAGGCGATAGCCCTCCGGCCACGGGTCGTCGGGATCCAGCATGTGCTGGTGGCTTCCGGTGATCCAGGCGCGGCCTGAAATTTCCGGCTGGATCGCCGCCATGTCGCCCACCTGCGTGGTGCCGGCGATGCGCCCCTCGAAACATGAATCAATGATCGAGACCGCCTCATACACGTCCGTATCAGTCATCTCGCCCCCGGCGTGAAGAAGCGCCATGCGCGCCGACACCGCCGTTCCGGTCGGCGAGCGGTCGATCTTGCCCGGCTCGATGGCGACGGCCTGGCGGGCCCGCAGCCTGTTGCCGTCGCGGCTGACCGGCCCGGCGAACAGGCAGAAGGAGAAATGCGTCCAGTCCGGCTGCTGCGGATGATGGAAGGACAGCTGCCGGTTTGCCGCCCGCGTGATCGCAACGCCGGTCCGGGCCAGCCGGCGCGCCTCGCCGGCGACCAGGTCAAATCCCAGCGCCGCCGCGTCGACGATCACGAAGCTGTCCCCGCCGAACGCCGTATCGACCGTCAGCCGGCCAAGATCCGGAACCTCCAGCGGCAGCCCGGTGCCGAGCGCGAAACTCGGCATGTTCTCGACATGAATGCGTTCCGCCTTGCCGTCGCGGCAGTCGGCCCTGACATGGATCAGCCCGCCCGGCGCCTCCAGCGTCAGCCTCGTCACCGGTTCGGTCATCGGCAGGATGCCGCTGTCGAGCAGCACCGTCGACACGCAGATCGAGTTGGAACCCGACATCAGCGGGGTATATTCCGGCTCCATGATGATGAAGCCTGCATCGGCATCGGGATGGGCCGGCGGCACCAGAAGGTTGACGTGCCGGAACACCCCGCCGCGCGGCTCGTTCAGCATGAAGCTGCGCAGCCTGCCGTCGGCCTCGATGAAATCACGCATCTCGGCGACCGTGCGGCCGGGCGGCACTTCCACCCCGTCGATGATCACATCGCCAACCTCGCCCTCGGCGTGGCAGGACAGGGTGTGGATGGTCTTCAGCGTTCGCATGATATCCTGCGCCCCCTCCCGGACCCGGCGCCTGCCGGTCAGATGACGTTGAACGACCAGTCGTTATAGTCGCTGCCGGTCCGGCACCACCGGCCCTCCTCGCCGGACGGGGTGACATAGTCCCAGCTCGGCGACTGGCCGGCGCCGTGGGCGCCGCGCACAAGAATTCGCCGCGCGATGCTGAGATCGATGTCGGCCTGAATGGCGGCGGCGTCCCATTTCGCCTCGGCCTCGGCGACCAGCCTGTTCAGTATATCGGCGGCCTCGGGCGCAGCGGCGAGATTGCGCTGCTCATGCGGGTCCTCATCCAGATCATACAGCTCGGCCGGATAGGCGGGACCATGGATGAGCTTCCAGTTGTCGCGCCTGATCATGAAGATCGGCGCCGGCAAGCCGTCGCTCATGATTTCGGAATAGGCGACGCTTTCGCGGCTGCCACCATTGATCAGGGGCACGAGGCTCTGCCCGTCGATCGGCTCGCGAAGGTCGGCAAGCTCATGATCGCCCGCCAGGTCGAGCATCGTCGGCAGCAGGTCCATCAGCGATACATTTTCCGGCACCACATTCCCCTGCGGCCCGCCGGGCACGGAAATGATCAGCGGCACGGCGGCGGCAGGCTCGTAGAAATGCCGTTTGAACCACAGGCCGCGCTCGCCAAGGAATTCGCCATGGTCGGAGGTGAAAATGATCACGGTATTCTCGCGCATCGACAGCTCCTCAAGCAGGCTTACAAGCCGCCCGACCTGATAGTCGATATAGGATACGGCGCCATAATAGGCGCGCCGGCTGCGCATCATGGTGTCCTCGTCGAACCCGTCATCCAGCTCATGCCGGATCATGATGTAGCGGGTCAGCGGGTCCTGCTCGTCGATCGGCAGCGCCGGCACCGCCGGCATGGGGATGTCCACCCCTTCATACAGGTCCCAAAAGGGCTGCGTGCAGTAATAGGGATCGTGCGGATGGGTCAGCGAGACCACCGACATGAACGGCCGGTCATCGGATGACCGCGCGATGTCGTAGAGATGCTGTTCGGCATTGGCCATGGCCAGCTCGTCATAATCAAGCTGCACGGTACGCTTGCAGATACCGGACTGGGTGACAGCCCGCCCGTCCGACCGCGTCTTCGCCGTCCTCGTCGCCATGTTCTCGGTCCAGTAGAAATCGCCGGGATAAATGTCGGATGTCAGCCGCCGTTCAAAGCCGTGAAGCTGGTCGGCACCGACGAAATGCATCTTCCCGCTCAGGCTCGTCTGGTAACCGCGCGCCCGCAGGTAATGCGCGAAGGTCGGGATTTCCGACATCAGCTCGGCCGCATTGTCATAGGCCCTGATCTTCGACGGCAGCTGGCCTGTCATCATCGAAGCCCGTGAGGGGCCGCATAATGGAAAGGCGCAATAGGTGTTCCGGAATGTCGTGCCCTGCCCGGCCAGCGCATCGATATGCGGCGTTTTCGTGAAGCTGTTGCCATAGGCGGACAACGCACTGGCGGCCATCTGGTCGGCCTGGATCACCAGAATATTGGGGCCTGTACTGTTCGACATCGTCATCTTTCCCGGGTCATGGTGCGGTTCGTCTGATGCATACAGCCTGTCCTTTCTGACAGGAAAGGCAACCGGCAAATGCACCGGCCCGGCGGGCAGAAGGGCTGATGGCGGCAGCGAGCCCTCAAAAAACAGCTAGGGAAGCCAGCGCTCGTTCAGTTACCGTTAAATTATAAAAAATGATGGGAGAAGAGTTATGAGTGATGTGACGATTGCGTATTTCCCGGTCATCGGGCGTGGCGAGCAGATCAGGCTGATCTGCGCCATGCACGGGATCTCGGTCAGCGAGCTTGCCTCGACGCCGCTTGGCGAGGATTTCGACAAGGACAAGGAAGCCCCGTTCGGCACCGTGCCGTGGATGAAGGATCACGCCAACGGGCTGGAACTGAACGACTCGCTGGCCATCGTCCAGTATCTCGTAACGAAATATGACGGCCCCCTCACCCCGAAATCTGCCGAGGATGCCGCAAGGACGGCGATGTACTGGGGCTGGGTGCAGGACTACTACTCGTTCGTCCTCTCCCCGATGCACGACATCATCACCGGCCATAACGAGGTGTTCTGGCGCAATCTGCGCCTGACGGACACGCTTGCCGAGGGCGGCAAGGACACCGCCATCGCCAATCTGGCAACGCTTCACAAGGCCCGTCTCGGCTTTCTGGAGACCCATCTCAAGGCCGCTGGCGCCGGGCCGTTCCTGACAGGCGAGCACTGCTCCTATGCCGACATCTTCCTCTATACCTGCGTTCGCACGGTCGAGGAGACACCAGGCTTCGGCATGCTGCGCGCGGTGGTCGGCGACACCCCGTTCGCCGAGGCCCCGATCACGGCCGGGATCGCCGCCGCCGTCGGCGAGATCGATGTGATCAAGGCGTCGGTCGGCAGCAAGTTCTCGGAGTGCCCGATCTAGGCATCGTCGCCAAACACAACGGCTGCCTGGCCTAGAGATCGGGGTCCCGAGAGGCGCCTCTTTCGGCGTCCGCTTTCTTGCGGCGCCTGAACAGGACACCTTCCATCGCGGAGGTCACCTCGTTCGGCGCGCTCTCGACGCCGGCGATCTTCTGGAACAGGAACACCGGCACCATCAGGCACCCGGCAACCGCATACCCGGCAAGACCGCCATAGAACAGCACGAACAGATCAAAGGAAATGGAGCCCGGATCACCCGTGACAGCGAAATAGGCGGCAAAGGCCGCACTCAGAATCAAGGCGATCAGATGCACATGCCTTGTGTAAAAGCCGCAAAGGGTGATGGCTGTCTTCCACATCTTCAGATCAAACTCGCAAGGTCAAAGGAATGTGCAGGCGCCCATTGTGCCACAGCAACGCGTCATTCGGAACTCGGACGAAATGATGGAGCCAGACCAAAGACCCGGCTAACCGCCATCCGGCGGCGACACGTCGAACGCCTTGATCGTCATCGAGATCAGACTGTAATAGCCAAGGATCCCAACCAGATCGACAGTGGCGTCCGGCCCGAGTTCGGCGACGGTTCGCGCGTACAAATCATCGCTTACCGATCTTGTCAGGTTCAACTCGCGGGTGAAACTGTAGACCAGTTCCTCATCAGCGCTGTGGAATGCGGGTGTCGTATCCTCTCCGAGCGCGACAATGACCCCTTCGGAAAGGCCGGCTTCACGCGCAGGCTGAAGATGGGCCTGCCATTCATAGGCCGCGTCCCAGATACGCGCTGTGGTCAGGATGGCGAGCTCCGACAGGCGGGGCGGCAGGCATGTCTCATACCGGCAATACCGTCCCAGTGCCTGCGCGTTATCGGCCAGCTCCGGTCGATGTAACCAAAGTGCCAGCGGCCCGCGCACGCCGCCGCGAGGGCCGGAAGCAATCCTGTCATGGACAGCGCGTTGTTCAGCAGACATCTCGTCAGGTGCAGGAACAGGAAGGCGGGTCATGTGTTACTCCTGAGGTTGGGCTGTGAACTGCATTACAGCACATTGCCGGCGGACGAAAAAAGGGCCACCCGAAAGCGACCCTGCTGTGTGCTGGTGGCGTTCAGATATTACATGCGGCTGGCGATATTGATTGGCGCGTCAGGCTTCGCATGACCGGTGCAGCCGACTTCTCAGGGTTCTTGAGGTGCTTGTCGTAGGCTATCGCTCAGGCTTGTGCATCGGCTTTTGTGTCGAAGGTCTTGGATTAATGCTTATCGTCGACCTTAACGAGGACATTCACGCGGCCAGAGCGTCTACGAAACGTAGCCATTATATCTGCCTGTCGCCCGTGATTTGGGGTGACAAAGCGAATGCAAGGCGTTTACGCGAGTAAAGGCGACAGATGTAAACCGTTGATGAAGTCGGAGAAAAGTGGTGGAGCCAGACGGGATCGAACCGACGACCTCCTGCTTGCAAAGC
>WTIL01000062.1 GCA_011522725.1 Rhodospirillaceae bacterium | reverse complement strand
CCTGACATCGAGCGCCCCTGACAGGGGGGCGCGCACCATTCTTCAAAATCACCTGAAATTGGCATCACTTTCTTTCTGGGATCATCAGAGAGAAAATCTTTTGCGTGAACAGGCCATTTCACTGGCATCGGCGCAAATCCATTTTATCTACAGGCATGGACAACAACCGGAAACAAAAGGGGTTCCGACATGCCAGTCTCCTATGCGGTGTCAGCCGGTCTGCCGGCGCCGGCCGTTCATGTGATCCATGAAAATCCCGACTGGACCGCGCCCCTCTTCGCGGCGCTGGAGTCCCGCGGCATTCCCTATCGCGACTGGAACCTCGGCAGCGGCGAGCTTGCCGCGTTCGAGACCGCGCCACAGGGTGTTTTCTACAACCGGATGAGCGCCTCCTCCCACACACGCGGCAATCGCTATGCTCCGGAAATGACGGCGGGTGTCCTTGCCTGGCTGGAAGCACAGGGGCGGCGCACCCTCAACGGGCGCGCGGCGCTGAATCTGGAAATTTCCAAACTTGTGCAATATGCCGCGCTGCGGCGCGCCGGCCTCGCGGTTCCCGACACCGTCGCCGCGACGACGGCTGACGGCGTGACCGAGGCGTTCTCGCGTTTTGACGGCAAGCCGGTCATCACCAAGCACAACCGTGCCGGCAAGGGGCTTGGCGTGCAGCTGTTCCGCGGCCGCAAGGCGCTGTCGGATTATGTGAACGGTGCGGATTTCGAGCCGTCGGTCGACGGCATCACGCTGGTCCAGCGGTACATCGCGGCGCCCGACCAGACCATCACAAGGGTCGAGTTCATCGGCCGTAAGCTTGCCTATGCGGTGCGGGTCGATACCAGCAACGGATTCGAGCTGTGCCCGGCCGATGTCTGCGCGCTCGATGCCAGCACCTGCATGGCCGATGCCGAGCCGCGATTCGCCTTCGAGGTGATCGACGGATTTGGCGAGAGCGCGCTTGGCGCCTCGCTGGTGCCGCGCATGCAGGCGGTGATGGCCAGCGAAGGGCTCGATGTCGCGGCGTTCGAATTCATTCTCGATGCGGACGGCACGCCCTATGTCTATGACGTCAACACCAACACGAATTACAACAGCGACGCCGAAGCGCGCGCCGGTGTGTCGGCGATGGGTCTTCTTGCCGACCATCTCGGCGCCGAGCTGGCAGCCGTGTCGGGACGCGGCCTGAAGGCCGCCTCCTGATTCCGGCCCGGCCCGCCGGGCCTATTTTTTCCAGGGCGCGTTGCCGGGCATCCGTGCCCAGCAGGTCAGCTCCTCATTGACCAGCGTGGTCGGCAGCTTCCGGTCGAGAAACACATTCACCGACGGGTCGATCTTCTCCGGATCATCAATGCTGCCGGCGCGAATCGACAACACGTTCTCGCGGCCGCTGCTGGTGCCGGCGACAAGCGACCCGCATGACGGGCAGAACATCTTGGTCATGGTGTTGCCGCTGTCCGCGGTATGGGTATAGCGGCTCAGCTCGCCGCTGATATCCACCCGGTCCTCCGGCACCATCACATTCGTGCCGAACACCGCGCCGGTCGACCGGCGGCAATCCTCGCAATGGCAGTTGATGGTGACGATCGGATCCTCATGCGAGGTGTAGCTGACCGCGCCGCAAAGGCATTTACCCGTAAATCCCGGCATATTCTCTGTCTCCGTCAATGATATGGACCACCATATGGCCCGGCCCGGCTAGGCAGCCGGCGGGTTTGACAATAGACTCACCGGCCATGGATTGGGAGCGGATTTGCCGATGAGGGGACTGATTGATGCGATCTGGCCCCTTTCTGTCGAGTCGGGGCTAAGCCGTGCCTATCGGCGGGCGCTGGCACGCCACGGCGCCACGCCGCAGGGCGTGTTCTGGAACTCGTCCAAAAGCCAGGCCGCACGGTTCGCCGCGCTTCTGGGCACGGTCGCGGACCATGCCGGGCGGCGGAACCCGTCCATTGCCGATATCGGCTGCGGCTATGGCCCCATGCTCGACTATATGCGGGACCGTCCGCAATATCGCGGCTGGCAGTATGCGGGGATCGACATCACAAGGGCGATGATCGCCGAGGCCAGACGCAGGCATCCGCAGGATGCAGCAATGTTCGCTGTCGGCAAGCTGCCGCCCGGCCGGGTGGATTACGCGGTGTTCTCGGGAACCTTCAACCTGTGCCTGATCGATGATCCGGACCGCTGGCAGCGCTATATCCTAGATGCGCTCGCCGCCTGCTGGCCGAGGTGCCGCCATGGCATGGCGCTGAACCTGCTGTGCCGCCGCGAAACAGCCATCGAGGCCAGCATCTTCTATGCTGTCGAGGCTGACATGACAGCGGCACTTCGCCGGTTCGGCAGGGTCGAGGCTGCGCCGACAAGAGGGTTGAAACATGACGTGACCTTTCTGGTCACGCGATGACCACGCCCCTTGCCCGTCTCGGGATCGGGACTGTGTGCAAGGTGAAAACTTCGATAGTCTGCTGGCGTCTGACGAGTTGCGGAGGCGGGATTGATGAAGGACCAGATTGCGGTTGTAACGGGTGGCGCGCAGGGTATCGGCCTTGCGGTGGCGCGTCTTCTTGCCGAGCAGGGCGCGAGGGTCGCCAGCTGGGACATCGATCCCGGCAATGCGGCCGCCATGTCGGGGCTTGGCGAGGGAACGCTGGCGATCGAATGCGATATCACTGACCTCGCTTCTGTCGAAGCCGCCTACGCGCGCACCTGTGACTTGCTCGGCACGCCCTCGATCCTTGTCAACAGCGCCGGCATCGCCGGGCCGAACGCGCCGCTTGAGTCGTACGGAATCGAGGACTGGCACCGCGTCATCGACATCAATCTGAACGGTACCTTTTATGTGAACCGTGTCTGCGTTGGCGGAATGAAGGCGCGGGGATATGGCCGCATCCTGAATGTGGCCTCCATCGCCGGCAAGGAAGGCAACCCGAACGCGTCGGCCTATTCGGCGTCGAAGGCCGCGGTCATCGGGCTGACGAAATCACTCGGCAAGGAACTTGCGGGCTACGATATTGCCGTCAATTGCGTGACACCGGCGGCGGCGCGGACGCGAATCTTCGACCAGATGAGCGAAGAGCATATCGACTACATGCTGTCGAAGATTCCGCGTGGCAGGTTCATGGATGTCGCCGAGGCGGCGAAGCTCATCGTCTGGACCGTGTCGCCCGAGAATTCCTTCACGACCGGGGCCGTGTTCGACCTGTCGGGCGGTCGCGCGACATACTAGTCACGACACCGCACCGGACTGGCCGGACCGGCCGACTGCCCGGATCAGCTGACTGGCGGTGCCGAACGCGGCGCGAAGAAGTTCATCTTCCCGCCGGGAAGCACCCAGCGCGGCTCGCGCCCCGCATGCGCCTCGAGAGCCGCGATGTCGTCATCATAATGATCCAGCGGCGCGTCATAGGGGGCCGGCTGCGTGCCGCCGCCCGGCGGCAGGATGACGGCATTATGATAGGTCGTCTGAAGTGTGATGCCGCCACCGTCATTGTTCTCGAGGTCGAGATGGCCGTAGCAGCAACAGACATAGGTGCGCTTGTGCTCTTACTGCCAAGCGAAATAGGTGGTGGTGCCGCGGATGCTCGCCGAGGCGTTCGCGCTGATGATCCTGGTGCCCTTGCCGGTTTTTGGGCCGAACAGCGACAGGATCCCGCCCTTGACCACCGAGATCGCTGTGATCCGGCCGTCCGCGTCCGTTTCGAATTCCGCGTCCGTGCCTTCATCCATGTAGAAGAGCTGGTCGCGCGAGCGCACCACCGCGCCGCCCGCTCCGACAAGCACACGCTCGCCGGGACGGATGACCTTTCCGTCGGTCCCCCGCTTCAGTTGAAGGCTTCCGCCCTCGAGCCTGATCTTGGATGCCTCGGCGAGAACCGGCATCGCCGGCCCCGCGATCAGAAATGCCGACGCGCCGGCGAGTTTGACCAGATCACGCCTGGTACAATTGGTGTTGCACATGGATACGTCCCCCGCATTTGAATGCCTGTCTTAAGTGCCTAATAAAAGACTGCCTCAGGAAGAAGAGGTAAAAGACACATCAATGCAGGTCAATGCGGGCAGCGGTAGTGCCTAATTGCAGAAAGCGGCATAGACGGACGAAAGATCTCCCGATTTCGCCAGCCATTTGTCCTTCAAAAGGCTGTAACGTTCAGCAGCCGCGCTGTCCTCGTCACTTTCCGCCTGCGCAATCTTGGCGTTGAAGGAGTTGTGCTCGGCATAGGCGCCGAGTGCCTTCATCTTCAGCCTCTCGCAATCCAGTTCGGCGGCCGATACGGCCGGTCCGCCCAGAACCAGTGCCGACAGGCAGCATGTTGCAACAAATTTCCGCATGACACTCTCCTCGCGAGCTGCACTTGAAAAAGTAAAATCGCCCCCAAAATCTCCAGCAAGCTACGACGCCCGGCGACCCGGCCGGCAACCGCAAACGGAATGGCGACAAGAAATGTGCAGATCCGGACTGCTTGCTATGAAGGAAATGTTAACTCTGCTTGCTGTTTCAATGGCCGCATCCGCGGCCTGCGCCGATTTCTTTGTCGACGACAGCCATCTGATCGAGGGCAACGGACCGCGCCTCAGCTATGGTGTCGCCGTGACCGATCTCGACGGGAACAATGTTCCGGAATTCATTGTCACCGGCTTCGGCTATCCGAACCTCGCCCTTGAATTCACTGGCACGCGCCTCTCGGATGTGACGTCGGATGTGATATCGGGCAATTTGGCAGGCGGCCTGTTCAGCGATGCCGAGAGGAAGACAATCGGCGTATCGGCCTGTGACGTCGACGGCGACGGCAGGGAAGAGATCTATTTCCTGAATACCGACAGCTACAGCGGCGAAAAGCTCCTCGCCGACCGGCTTCTGGATTTCGACAGCGGCGTGACAGACCTGTTTGAACAAGGCGACAACTGGGTCAGCCTGAACCTGACGGCCGGCCGTTCGGTCGCCTGTGTCGACCGCGAGGGAGACGGCACCTACGGCATCTATGTATCGAACTATGGTGGACCGAGCCGGTTTTACGAAGTGAGCGGCGGCGAGATCGAGGACATCTCCACGAAGCTGGGAATCGACAGGACGACCGGTGGCCGAGCTGTTGTGTCGGGCCACATTCTTGGTTCACGGAACGATATGTTCGCCGCCAATGAACAGGGTCCGAGTTTCCTCTACCAGAATTTCGATGGTCGTTTCGTCGACAGGGCTGTGGAATACGGCGTCGATGACGCGCGCCAGAACGGCAGGGGAACTGCTCTTGCCGACATCCTGTATGACGGACGTCTCGGGATCATCATCGGCAACTGGAACGGCTATCACCGGGCCTATGTGCCCGCGCGGCACAGCTTCCTGGATTACGCGACGGAGGCGTTCAGGGAGCCGTCCCTCGTCAGAACCGTGATCAGCGCCGATTTCGACAATGACGGTTTCGACGAAATCTTCTTCAACAATATCGGCCAGCCGAACCGGATGTTCAGGGTGCGCGACGGCGGGGTGCTGGAACCGGTCGCCCTGTCTGCGGCGCTGGAGGCCGATGGTCTCGGCACAGGCGCGGCCGTCGCGGATATGGACGGGGACGGTGTACTCGACCTTCTCGTCGCGCATGGTGAAAGCGCGCCTCAGCCATTGAGCCTGTTCCGCGCCGCCATCGACGGTCCGGGCCGTTATCTGAGGATCGCGCCGCTGACCGGACAGGGTGCGCCGGCACGCGGCGCAACGGTCATTCTGGAAACAGACATGCGGGTCCATGCCAAGACCATCGACGCGGGAAGCGGGTATCTGTGCCAGATGGAGCCTGTGGCGCATTACGGCCTTCGCGACGGCGAGACGGTCAAATCCGTCAAAGTCCGATGGACCGACGGCACCGAAACCGGGCTTGGCGAGATGGCCGAAAACAAGACCCACATCATCCGTAAGGACGGGTAGGGCCGCAAGGAAGGTGTCAGGGCCCGACCCTCGCCGGGAACCCATTCTGATGTGGCGGCCTGGTCTGGAATGCTGTCCCCGGTCTTTTGATGGCGCATCGTTTGCCGGCCTCCTGCAGCTATCCGGAATCTGCCGGCGGTAATTGCTAAATGTGGCTCCGGCTTCCTTTTCAAAGAAATAAACAGTTGAACCAGCAACCGGTTGGTCTACTGTTTTGCGTGTGACGATGCAGCGTTCTTGCTGCAGGAGTTTCAATAGACTTTGTTGGGAGGACAACATGAAACGAGCTCTCGCATCACTTGCGACCGCTGCCATTATGCTAGCAGGCTCCGCTAATGCTGGCGAACTGGTCATCATTTTTGATGACCTGAACCCCGGTCCCAAGGCCGCATTCGAAAAAGTGGTTGCCGACTTTGACGCGGCCAACCCTGACATCACTGTTAATCTGAGCATTAATGACCGCGAGGCGCACAAGACAGCCATTCGGAACTTCCTGTCTGCAGGTGCACCCGACGTGACAGCTTGGTATCCGGGCAACCGCATGGGCCCGTTTGTCGACGCAGGCCAGTTTGAAGACATCTCTGATCTGTGGGCTAGCGACCCGAACCTCAGCTCTTCGTTCGAGGCAATCAGGCCGACCATGACCCGCGATGGAAAGCAGTGGGGCGTTCCCTACTCTTACTATCAGTGGGGCATGTATTATCGGAAGGACATCTTTGACAAGCACGGCATTGCCGAGCC
>WTIL01000021.1 GCA_011522725.1 Rhodospirillaceae bacterium | reverse complement strand
AAAACCCGTGGCGAAGGCGGTCATTGTGCCGCCTTCGCCTGCCTGCTACTCCTTGGCGGTAGATGATGATTGAGGTCCCGCCATGGCCGTTCCCCGCATTGCCCTTCCCCTGATCTCGGATGACCCGCTTCATGTCTCGGTGACACGCGGCGGTGCCGAGGAAAGCTGTCACGCCGTCGATGTCGCGCTGTGTGACGCCGACGGCTCGGTTCTTGTCGGGCTTGGCGATGTCGAGCGTCTCGTTTTTCCGCGTTCCGCGATGAAACCGCTTCAGGCCATCGCGCTGTCGGAAGCGTGGGAGGGTATCGACGAGGCAAAGCGCCTGGTGCCGGCCGAAATGTCGCTGATCTGCGCCAGCCATAACGGCCAGCCGGAACATGTCGATGCCGTCAGGCGGCTGCTGGACAGGTTCGAGCTTCCGGTCGAGCTGTTGTCCTGCGGGCCGCAATGGTCGGGCGACCAGCCGACCATGATCGCCCAGACCCGCACAATCGACACGCCCGGCCGTATCCACAACAATTGCAGCGGCAAACATGCCGGCATGCTGGTTCTGTCGCGCTGCCTGGGCCACGACCCGAAGGGCTATGCGGCGCTGACCCACCCTGTCCAGCAGGCCATTCTCGGCACGCTGGAAGCCATGGTCGGCATCGACCTGATGGCGCATCCGCATGGCCTTGACGGCTGCGGCGCGCCGGCATTGAGCGCACCGCTCGGCAACTGGGCGCGCGGGTTTGCGCTGTTCGCCGGCGGGGGAGAGCTTCCGGCCGGCCGCATGGCGGCCTGCACGCGCATTCGCCAGGGCGTCGCCGCCGCGCCGCGGATGATCGCCGGGGACAGGCGGCTCTGCACCGCGATCGGCGAGGCATTTGGCGAGCAGATCACCGCAAAGACGGGCGCTGAAGGCGTCTTCGCGGCCGCGTTCCATGAATTCGGTCTCGGGGCCATGGTCAAGGCGCGTGACGGCAACAGCCGTGCCGCCGGAGCGGCGATGGCGGCTGTGATCCATGCGCTTGGCTATGACCTGCCGGAGCCGGTGCGCGCTTTGTCGCTGCCGCGGCTCACAAACTGGGCCGGCGACCATGTCGGCGACATCGCTGTCGGCGCGCCGCTCATGGCATCCTGAACCCGTTTTTTCAGCAGGGGCAGTTCCCGGCGGCACCGTGACGCGGCGAAACCATTCGGTGACGCAATTGGTTGACAGGATGGCGCAGAATCAGCCCATTATCGGGCAGCCTTGAAGGTGGCTGTGGGGCAAAGCCCCATGCCTTAATGAGGGAATATGGTGAGGGTGAAAAACGACTGCCCGAAACCATAGCCGTCCCCGCGACTGTAAGCTGGTCGCCCGTCAGGATCCCACTGGAAGCGCGCTTCCGGGAAGGGTGCCGGGCCATGACCGCGAGCCAGGAGACCTGCCTTCAAAGCCGAATTGCAACGGCCGGGGTATGCCGTGAAGCGAGCCTTGATTGCGCTGCCTGCGACACGTGTCCCTGCATTTGACTGAACCGGCCCGTCAAGGGCCCGAAGGGACACTCGATGATCGGAACATTCGCCGCTTCCTCTTCCCGCCGGCCGAAGGGGGTCTGAGATGGCTACAGCGCGCATCCCGGCCACCGTTATCACCGGCTTTCTCGGCGCCGGCAAGACAACGCTCATCCGCAACATCATCATGCAGGCCAACGGCAAACGCCTGGCGCTGATCGTCAATGAATTCGGCGATATCGGCATGGATGGCGACATGCTGCAGGAATGCGGCGCTGACAGCTGTAGCGCCGAAGATATCATCGAGCTCGCGAATGGCTGTATCTGCTGCACCGTGGCCGATGATTTCCTGCCGAGCATCCAGCAGCTTCTGGCGCAGGAACCGAAGCCCGACCACATCATCATCGAAACATCCGGACTCGCCCTGCCGCAACCGCTTGTCCAGGCCTTCAACTGGCCCGACATCAAATCGCAGGTGATGCTCGACGGGGTTGTCACGCTTGTCGATGGCCCGGCGCTGGCCGATGGCGGGGTGGCGCATGACCTCGACGCGCTCGAGGCGCAGCGCGCCGCCGACGAGGAACTCGATCATGAAAGCCCGATCGACGAGCTGTTTGCCGACCAGATCGGCGCTGCCAACCTGATCGTGCTGTCGAAGGCCGACATGCTGGACGAAGCCGGGCTCGGCCGCGCCCGCGCATCTGTCGAACAGCAGCTCGAGGCCCCGACCCCGATCATCCCGGTATCGGGCGGCGCGGCGCCGATGGACGCCATCCTCGGCCTCGAGATGGAAGCGCAGGCGCATGCCCGTTCCGAGCATTCGCACCACCACCACCATCATCATCATGACGATGACCATGATCACCATCATCATCACCATGATCACGGCCATGACGAGTTCGCCTCGCATGTGATTTCGGTGGCGCCAGTCGAGGATGCCGAGGCGTTCCAGCAGCAGATCGCCGCCATCGCCAGCGAATTCGGCGTACTTCGCGCCAAGGGCCGGGTCGATGTGACCGGCAAGGCTTTGCCCTTTGTGGTGCAGGCCGTCGGCCGCCGTGTCGACGGCTATTTCGCGCGCGACCGTGACTCCGTGTCCGGCAGGCTCGTGGTGATCGGCATGAACGGCCTCGATGTCGCCGCCATTGCCGCCCGTCTCGGTGGCGAGCTGATCGACGGACATGCATCTTCTTAGGGTCGAGGAGGGCGGCGCCCTTTACGATTCCGACGAGGCCGTCGATCTCGGCCAGCCGCCGGGCGATATCGTCATCCTGACATCGGCGGATACCGAGGTCAGCCTGCTGTCCGCCGCGGTGGCCGGCTGGCAGGCCGAAGGCGATGTGCCCGAAGTCCGCATTGCCAATTACCTCAGCCTCAGCCATCCGTTCTCGGTCGACCAGTACATCGCCAGCACGATCGCCGGCGCGCGGCTCGTCATCGTCAGGCTCCTCGGCGGCAGCGCCTACTGGACCTATGGCGTGCAGCAGCTTCGCGCCCAGGCGGAGGCTGGCGGGGTTCCCGTGGCTTTCCTTCCGGGCGACGCCCGTCCCGACCCGGAGCTGGACTATCTCTCGACATTCGACACCGGCACCTGCCGCTCGCTTGCCGCCTATCTTGATGCCGGTGGGCCGGACAACGCGCTCGGCTTCCTTTACGCTGCGCGCGACATCATCGACGGGACCGAGACCGCGCCGCCGCCGCGTCCGCTGTTGCGGGCGGGAATCTACTGGCCCGGGGTGGATACGCCCGACCTGCCGTCGATTGCCGCCGACTGGGTGGAAGGCGCGCCGGTGGCGGCCATTGTCTTTTACCGGGCCTTGCTGCAGGCCGGCGATCTCGCGCCGGTCGATGCGATGATCGAAGCCTGCCGCGAGGCAGGATTGAACCCGCTGCCGTTGTTCAGCGCCAGCCTGAAGGATGGTGACGCCGCGCCGATCATTGGCTCGCTGCTGGCCGAGGCGAAGACCGACGTCATCATGAACATGACGAGCTTTGCCGTGTCTGATCCGGCCGCCGCCGCGGACGGGATGCCGGGCCTGGCATCCGTCGGTCCTTTCGGCGCTGTCGATGCGCCGGTGCTGCAGCTTGTCCTGTCGGCCAGCCGGGTCGAGGACTGGCAGGGATCATCCGCCGGGCTGACGGCGCGCGATCTGGCAATGAATGTCGCTCTTCCGGAACTGGACGGGCGGTTGCTGACGCGAGCCGTCGGCTTCAAGCAGCCACCGCGGCGCGACGCGCTGACCCATGCCATGACCACGGCCTATGAGGCTGTGCCGGACCGAGCCGCGTGGGTGGCCCGGCTTGCCGCCGGCTGGGCAAGGCTTCGCCAGCGGCCGGTTGCGGATGCCAGGGTCGGGCTCATCATGGCGAATTATCCGAACCGCGATGGCCGTCTGGCCAATGGTGTCGGGCTGGACACACCGGCAAGTGTGCATGCTGCGATGCGAACCATGGCCGATGCCGGCTATGCCGTCGACGCCATGCCGCCGGACAGCGCCGGGCTGATCGCCGACCTCCGCGCCGGGCCGACCAATGAAGGCTGGCAGGGGCGCGCCTGTGACGCCGCCATGCCGCTGGGTGCCTACCGCCAGGCATTCGCGCAGCTGCCGCCGGACCTGCAGCGGGCTGTGAGTGACCGCTGGGGCGACGCGGCAACGGATCCGATGTGCGACGGCGAGGCGCTGCGCCTTCCGCTTCGCCGCTACGGGAATCTGCTTGTCGCCGTGCAACCGGCGCGCGGCTACAACATCGATCCCAAGGCGACCTATCACTCGCCTGATCTGGTGCCGCCGCATAATTACTTCGCGCTCTACTGGTGGATGCGCGATGAATTCGGCATTGACGCCGTGGTGCATTTCGGCAAGCACGGCAATCTCGAATGGTTGCCCGGCAAGGCGCTGGCGCTGGAATCCGCCTGCATTCCCGAGGCTGTGCTGGGACCGGTGCCGCATCTCTATCCGTTCATCGTCAATGATCCGGGCGAGGGCGCGCAGGCCAAACGCCGCACTGCAGCCGTCATCATCGACCATCTGACCCCGCCGATGACCCAGGCCGACAGCCATGGCGTCATGGCCGAGCTGGAATCGCAGATGGACGAATATTACGAAGCCGCCGGCATGGATCGCGCGCGCTCCGACGCGCTCCTGTCCGACATTCTGGCGACGGCCACCCGCGCCGGCATTACGGCCGATTGCGGGATCGACGAGGCCGAGGACCCGGCCGAACAGCTTCTGAAGCTCGACAATTATCTTTGTGATCTGAAGGAACTGCAGATCAGGGACGGGCTCCACATCTTTGGTGAATCTCCGGCGACCGACCTTGCCGACAGCCTGCTGACGCAGATCCTGCGCACCCCGCGAAATGACGGCGAGGGCATGAATGCGGCCCTGCCGCGCGCCATTGCGTCCGATCTGGGGCTGGCCGGCGATGGTGTGTTCGACCCGTTGACGGCGGAACGCGGCGCGCCATGGGATGGCGGCCGCCCTGATGTACTTGGTGCGCAATCCGATGATCCGTGGCGAAGCGCCGGCGACACGGTCGAGCGGATCGACAGGCTTGCCGGCGCAATGGTGGCCGGCGAGGCAGTGCCGACCGGTCCGGCTTCGACGATGGTCATTGACGGCGCGCTTTCCGGCATTCGCGAACGGCTTCAGGCCTGCGGCCCGCGTGAAAGCGAGGCGCTTCTCCGCGGCCTGTCGGGCCGGTTCATTCCGCCGGGCGCGTCCGGCGCGCCTACCCGTGGCCGGCCAGAGGTCCTGCCGACCGGCCGGAACTTCTTTTCCATCGACAGCCGTGCCCTGCCGACCCCGGTGGCATGGCGTCTCGGCTGGGCGTCGGCCGAGGCGCTTCTCGACAGGCATCTGATGGATCACGGCAACTGGCCGCGCGCGGTGGTGCTGTCGGCATGGGGAACCTCGAACATGCGCACCGGCGGTGACGACATCGCCCAGGCGCTGGCGCTGATGGGGGTTCGGCCGTCCTGGGATGCAAGCTCGCGCCGTGTTACCGGCTTCGAGATCATCCCGCTTGCTGTGCTGGACAGGCCGCGTGTGGATGTGTGCCTTCGCTGCTCGGGCTTTTTCCGGGACGCCTTTCCGGCGCAGATGACGCTGTTCGACCGCGCGGTGCGGGCGCTTGCCGCGCTCGACGAGCCTGAGGAGATGAACCCGATCGCCGCCGCCGCGAAACGTGAAGCAGAGGCGGGACGCCGCCGCGGACTGGATGAGGATGCCGCGGCACGGCAGAGCACCCTGCGAATCTTCAGCGCGAAGCCGGGCGCCTATGGCGCCGGCCTGCAGGCGCTGATCGACGAGAAGCTGTGGCAGGACCGGTCCGATTTCGCCGAGGCATTCCTTGTCTGGTCCGGTCATGCTTACGGCGAGAATGCCGAGGGCATCGAGGCGCGCGGCGCGCTGGAGACACGTCTCGCCGCCTCGGATGCTGTGCTGCACAATCAGGACAATCGCGAACACGACATCCTCGACAGCGATGATTACTACCAGTTCGCCGGCGGGTTGTCGGCGGCGGTGGCGCATCTGTCGGGCCGCGATGTTCCGGTCTATCACAATGACCATTCGCTGGCGGAACGTCCGGTGATCCGCACCCTTGGCGAGGAAATCGGCCGCGTCGTCCGCGGGCGCGCCAGCAACCCGAAATGGATCGATGGCGCGATGCGGCACGGCTACAAGGGGGCGTTCGAGATGGCCGCGACGGTCGATTACCTGTTTGCCTTTTCCGCCACCACACGGCAGGTGGCCGAACATCATTTCGCGGCCCTGTTCGAGGCCTATATCGAGGATGACCGCGTTCGCGAGTTTCTGGAAGAGAGCAATGACGCAGCCTATCGCGACATGCTCGACCGCTTTGCCGAGGCCATCGAACGCGGCCTCTGGACACCGCGCCGCAACAGCGTGCAGGCTGGCCTTGAACGCCTTCGCGCATCACCCGAGGAGACACAAACATGACCAGCCCGGCGGATGACACACCCCAATCGGACGGCCAGCAGTCGGACTCCGACCGCCACAATGCCAAGATGGCGCGCAAGAAACAGGCGCGCGACAAGATCATGTCGACCAAGACCGACGAGAAGGGGCTGGTGATCGTCCATACCGGCAAGGGCAAGGGCAAGTCGTCGGCTGCCTTCGGGATGATCTTCCGCTGCATCGCGCACCAGCTTCCCTGCGCCGTGGTGCAGTTCATCAAGGGCGGCATGGATACCGGCGAGCGCAACCTTGTCACCGCCCATTTCGGCGACATCTGCCAGTTCCACACCATGGGCGAAGGCTTCACCTGGGAGACCCAGGACCGCGAGCGTGACATCGCCGCCGCCACCGCAGCCTGGGAAAAGGCCAAGGAGCTGATTCGTGACGAGCGCCATCACATGGTTCTTCTCGACGAGATCAACATCGCGCTGCGCTACGGCTATATCCCGCTTGAGGAGGTGATCGCTTTCCTCGAGACCGAGAAGCCGGAGATGACGCATGTCGTACTGACCGGCCGGAATGCGGCCGACGAGCTGATCGAGATCGCCGACCTCGTCACCGAGATGGCGCTTGTCAAACATCCCTTCCGGTCCGGCATCAAGGCGCAGATCGGCGTCGAATTCTGATGCCTGCGACCATCATGCTGCAGGGCGCCGGCTCGAATGTCGGCAAGTCGGTGCTTGTCGCCGGGCTCTGCCGCCATTTCAGCAATGCCGGGCTGCGCGTGCGTCCGTTCAAGCCGCAGAACATGTCGAACAATGCCGCGGTCACCTTGGATGGCGGCGAGATCGGCCGGGCGCAGGCGATGCAGGCACGCGGATGCCGTGCCGAGACGTCCGTGCATATGAACCCGGTGCTGCTGAAGCCCGAGAGCGAGACCGGATCGCAGGTGATTGTCCAGGGCAAGCGCTTCGGCAGCATGCGTGCGCGCGAATACGGGTCACACAAGGCGGAACTGCTGCCACGCGTGCTGGAGAGTTTCGATATTGTCGGCCGCGATGCCGATCTGGTGATCGTCGAAGGGGCGGGAAGCCCGGCCGAGGTCAATCTTCGCGCGGGTGATATCGCCAATATGGGGTTCGCCGTCGCCGCCGATGTGCCGGTGGTGATGGTTGGCGACATTGACCGCGGCGGTGTCATCGCCAGCCTTGTCGGGACGGATGCGGTTCTCGACGAGGCGGATCGCGCGCTGATCAAGGGGTTCCTGATCAACAAGTTTCGCGGCGACACCACGCTGTTCGCCGAAGGCATGACCATTATCGAACGGGCCACGGGCTGGCAGGGCGTCGGCATTCTGCCCTGGTTCCCGCAGGCACGGTTCCTGCCTGCCGAGGATATTCTGGATATCAGGGGCAAGTCTGGTGACGCCCGTGACGGCGCGCCCGTCCGAATCGCCGTGCCGGTGCTTCGCCGCATCGCCAATTTCGACGATCTGGACCCGCTTGCCGGCGAGACGGATGTGGATGTGACGCTGGTCGAGGCCGGTGATGTGATTCCCGCAGATGCCGATCTCATTCTGCTGCCGGGGTCGAAATCCACCATTTCCGACCTGACATTCCTTCGTGATCAGGGCTGGGACATCGACATCGCGGCACATCTGCGGCGTGGCGGCATGGTGATGGGGCTGTGCGGCGGATACCAGATGCTGGGAACGAGACTGGATGATCCGGACGGTGTCGAGGGCCCTGCCGGCGACACGCCCGGGCTTGGTCACCTGGGGGTCGAGACAGTGCTTGCCGGCGACAAGCGGCTGACACAGGTCACGGCGCATGCCAACGCGTTCGATGTGCCGGTCAGGGGGTATGAAATCCATATGGGGCGCACCGGCGGACCGGATTGCGACAGGCCGTTCCTGACGCTGGATGGCAGGCCGGAGGGTGCTGTCTCGGCCGATGGCGCGGTGATCGGCACCTATCTTCACGGCATTTTCGCCGATGACGGGTTTCGCCGCGCTTTTCTCGACAACCTTGCCGCCCGGCGCGGCCGTGAGGGCGCGTTCGGCGAAGTGGATTTTGACGCGCGTGTCGATGCGACCCTCGACGAGCTTGCCGCGCATATGGCGGCGAATCTCGATCTCGACGCGTTTGCGAGGATTGCCGGCCTCTAGAGCAGGACTGCCGGCAGGATCAGCAGCGCAAACAGCAGCTGCGCCATGATCAGCACCCGTAGCGAACCGCGTATGGCGCCGGAATCTGCTTCACTGCCGCCCTCGTTGAAGCGGCGCGCCTGCCTGATCCGGTTTCCATATCGCCGCGGCCCGGCAAGCCATACATCGATCGCGCCCGCCATCGCGGCTTCCGGCCAGCCGGCATTTGGCGAGGCATGGTGCCTGCCGTCTCGCATCATCGCGCCGAGCGCCGCGCCGCCCCGTCCGTTCAGCGTCGCGGCCCCGCAGATCAACAGGGCCGTGAGGCGCGCTGGTATCAGGTTCATGGCATCGTCGATCCGCGCCGCGCCGCAGCCGAAGGCCCGGTATTTCGCATTGCGGTAGCCGATCATGCTGTCCGCGGTGTTTACCATCTTGTAGGCAAGCAGCCCCGGAAGGCCGCCGGCAAGAAACCACAGCGCCGGTGCGATCACGCCGTCGGACAGGTTTTCCGCGCCGGTCTCGATCGCCGCCCGGGCGATGTCGCCCTTTTTCATCGATTTCGTCTCACGCCCGACGATCATGCCGACGGCGGTGCGGGCCGCCCCGATGCCTTCTCCCATGGCCGTTGCCACTGCGCGGATATGCTCGTCGAGCGAGCGGGCCGCCAGCAACACCGCCAGAATGATGCAGGCCACCACCGGGCCGCCGAAAGACAGCCCCCAGCCGACCATGGCTGCCAGCACAACAAGTATTACGATGGCCAGAATGCCGCGTGCCTGCCGGGACTTGCCGGTCACCCCGCGCCGTCTGTTCAGGCGCTTGTCCATAAAGGATATGGCACGTCCGAACAGCACCACTGGATGCGGCACACGGCGCCACAATATGTCCGGCTCGCCGACAAGCCAGTCGATGGCCAGAGCGGCGAGAAGGACTGCCGCGCGCGCCGCCAGAACGGCAACCGTGGCATCAAGGATGGGTTCCCAGTCAATCATCGTCGGTATAATTCAACTTTGGTCGCTTGCGTGCAATTCCATTCGGGGTTTGGCGTTACTATCTAGCCAAGGTCGGTGGACTTGGCGACAAGATGAAAACGACCCCGGTGCGGTGGACCCAGTCAGGGCACCCATTCCGGGCCTCGGACCAGGGACATGAACAGGACGCTTCCTGCGTCCGGTCTCCGTTTTCATCACTCCTTGCCACCGCAGACGCGATAATCGTGCACATATCGCAGGGAAGAGATGATGCAAGCCTTTTGTTCGACCAGCCTGCGGGTGATTACCGGACCCGCCCTTACCACTATCATTCTTGCTCCGGCATCGGCACAGGCCCACTGGGGCCATCTTGGCGAACTTGCCGGGCATGGCCACTGGATCGCTGCCGGGCTTGCCGCGGCCGCGGCCGTGGCGGTCGCGGGGCTGGCGATTACCCGTCCGCGCAAGGAAAGCGAAGCGACTGACGAGGCTGTGCCTGACGAACCTGAAACGAACGGAGAGCAGTCACATGCATGATGCGGCCCCCAAATATGGCGTGATGATCTGCGGCCACGGTTCGCGCTCGAAATCTGCTGTTACCGAATTCGCTGTTCTGGCCGAAAAGCTGGCGCCGATGTTCCCCGACTGGCCCGTCGAATACGGATATCTGGAATTCGCCACTCCGGTGATCAAGACCGGCCTCGACAAGCTGCGCGAGCAAGGCGTCAATCATGTGCTGGCGGTGCCGGGCATGCTGTTCGCGGCCGGCCATGCGAAGAACGACATTCCGTCAGTGCTGAACACCTATGCGGCAGAGCACGGCATCACCATCCAGTATGGCCGCGAGCTTGCGGTCGATCTTCAGATGCTGCAGGCGGCCGGTGACAGAATCGCCGCCGCCATCGAGGCGGCCGACAAGGAACACGGCCCCGTCGACCGCGCGGATACCTGTCTTGTCGTGATCGGGCGCGGCGCTTCCGATCCTGACGCCAACTCCAACATCTCGAAGATTTCCCGCATGCTGTGGGAAGGCATGGGCTTCGGCTGGGCCGAGGTCGGATATTCCGGCGTGACCTTCCCGCTGGTCCAGCCATGCCTTGAGCATGTGACGCGCCTTGGCTTCAAGCGCATCGTCGTTTTCCCCTATTTCCTGTTCAGCGGCATCCTGATCGATCGCATCTACGGCTTTACCGACGAGGTTGCGGCGGCGCATCCGGATATCGAGTTTATCAAGGCCGGCTATCTGAACGACCATCCCAAGGTGATTGCCACCTTCGCCGACCGGGTGCGTGAAATTCTGGAAGGCAGCAACAACATGAACTGCGCCATGTGCAAATACCGGGCGCAGGTTCTGGGGTTCGAGGACGAGGTCGGGCAGGCGCAGCAGAGCCACCACCATCACGTCGAAGGTCAGGGCGTCTCGGCGCCGGGAAGCAATGTCGAGGATTGCGACCTGTGCGACCATTTCTGCACCGGGGCCTGCCGGCTGGATATGGATCATCACCATCATCATCATGGTCACGGCCAAGGCCATGATCACGACCACAGCCACAGCCATGATCACGATCATGATCACGGGCATCATCACCATCCCTATCCGCATGCCGATCACCCGCTTGGTCCGGAATCGGTGCGGAACCGCAAGCCGTCCGGCAAGTCCGGTGGATGACGGGCGGTTGTGGGGAGCTATCTGAAAGACCCGGCGGAGATTTACGCCAGATCCTTCGCCATTGTCCGCGAGACGGCCGACCTGTCCGCGTTTGACGGACCGCTCGGCGATGTCGCCGTGCGCCTGATCCATGCCTGCGGCATGCCGGATATTGTTGATGACATGGCGGCCTCGGACGACTTCGTCGCATCTGCCGGACAGGCGATTGCCGGCGGCGCGCCGTTGTTCTGCGACTGCGAAATGGTGGCAAGCGGCATCACACGCAGGTTTTTGACGGCCGGTAATGACGTGCTCGTCACGCTGAACGATGCGCGCACCCCGCAACTGGCATCCGACCTTGGCACAACGCGTTCGGCGGCGGCGGTCGAGTTGTGGGGTGACAGGCTGGCCGGCGCGCTGGTCGTGATCGGGAATGCGCCGACCACACTGTTCCGCTGTCTCGAGGTGATTGCCGAGGGCGGGCCGCGCCCGGCGGCGATCATCGGCTGCCCGGTCGGGTTTGTCGGCGCTGCCGAGAGCAAACAGGCGCTGGCGGAAAGCGATGTGCCGTTCCTTGTTGTCCATGGCACGCGCGGCGGCTCGGCGATGGCTTCTTCTGTTGTGAACGCGCTGGCGCTGGGCAAGGCCGGGGGCGAAGGCTGATGGCGCGGCCTCTGGTCATCGGCGTGGCGGAAGGCGGCGTTGCAAGCCTGCCTGCCGAGATCCGTGACCGTCTGGCCGGCATGGATCTTGTCGTTGCGGCGCCGCGTTTCCGTGACGGGCTGCCTGACGGGCCTGAAACCATCGACTGGCCGTCGCCCTTTTCCGATATTTTCAATGTTCTGAGCGACAATCCAGACAAGTCCGTCGCGCTGCTGACGACGGGTGACCCGATGTGGTACGGCGCCGGTGCGAGCATTGTGCGCGAACTTGGGCCGGACGGGTGCGAGGTGGTTCCCGCGGTTTCAGGACTGCAGCATGCGGCTGCCCGTCTCGGCTGGCCGATGGCTGGTTGCCGTGTGGTCAGCATCCATGGCCGGCCGGTATCCGGCCTCGTGTCCGCGCTGCATCCGCGGGCGCGGCTTCTGTTGATCGCCCAGGATGGCGGCAGCCCGATGGCGGCGGCAAAGCTGCTGGCTGCACGTGGCTATGGCGCGGCCCGCATGCATGTGCTGGCGCATCTGGGCGGTTCGGATGAGGCGCGGATTGACGGGACGGCGGATGGCTGGACGCATGACCGCGTTCCGGATTTCCACATCATCGGCATTGAATGCCCCGATGCCGGGCCGGTGCCGCACGGCCTTGCCGCGCCGGACAGCAGTTTCGACAATGACGGCAAGCTGACAAAGCGCGATGCGCGGGCCAGCGCTCTTGCCAAGCTGGCACCGTTCCCGGGGGCGGTTCTGTGGGACATTGGCAGCGGGTCGGGCGCCGTGGCGGTCGATTTCCTGCGAAATGCGCCGCGCGGGATCGCCTATGCCGTCGACCGCAACCAGACGCAGCTCGATCGCGGCAACGCCAATGCCGTGACACATGGCGTAACCGGGTTCAAGCCGGTATGTGGCGATGCGGCAGCGCAGATCGCGAGCCTGCCGAGGCCCGACGCGGTGTTCATCGGTGGCGGCATGTCCGAGCATGTGATCAGCGCGGCGCAGGTGGCCCTGCGGCCAGGCGGCTGCCTTGTGGCGCATGCGGTCACCATCGAGAGCGAGAGTGTGATGGTCGCCGCCTGGCAGCGTGCCGGCGGTGATCTGGTGCGGTTGTCTGTGCAGCATGCGGACCCGGTCGGCGGGTTCCATGGCTGGCGGCCGCTGATGCCGGTCACCCAATGGTGCTGGCACAAGCAGGAATAGTCCGGACGGGTAGCGATCATGACGACAGGAACACTCTATGGCGTCGGGACGGGCCCCGGCGATCCGCAACTGGTGACACGGCGTGCCTGGTCGCTGGTCGAATCGGCACAGGTCATCGCCTATCCGGCGCCTGATTCCGGCGAGAGCTTTGCCCGCTCGATTGTGGCTGAGGCAATAAGCCCCGACGCGGTTGAAATCCCCATGGTGGTGCCGATGCGCACCGGCAGGGCGCCGGCGCAGTCGATTTACGACAAGGGTGCAGGGGATATCGCGGCGCATCTCGCGGCCGGCCGCGACGTGGTTCTGCTGTGCGAGGGTGACCCGCTGTTCTACGGGTCGTTCATGTATCTTCTCGTGCGGCTTCGTGACGACTTTCCGGTAGAGATTGTACCCGGCGTCACCAGCCTGTCGGCATGCGCGGCCGCCCAGTCGCACCCGCTGGTCGCGCGCAGCGACATCCTGACGGTATTGCCGGCAACGCTGGATGACGCGGCGCTGACCGACGCCATCGGCCGTGCCGAGGCGGTGGCGATCATGAAGATCGGCCGGCACATGCCGCGCCTGCGGGCGCTTCTCGGCGCGCTCGGCCTTGCCGAACAGGCGCGCTACACAAGCCACGCCTCGCTGCCGCACCAGCGGGCGCTGGCCCTTGGCGACGCGCCGGACGATGCCCCCTATTTTTCGATGATCCTTGTCTATAAGGGAGATGATCCATGGATCAGCTGACGGCAAGCCAGCCGGCACGGCCGGTCATCCTGTGCCTGTCGAAGGCCGGGCTTGCAATCGCCAGGCGGCTGGCCGAGGTGATTGACGCCGACATTCACGGGCATGCGGTTCGCTGCCCCGATGCACCGCATCATTTCGGCAAGGCGACGCCGCATATCGCCGACCTGTTCTGCAGCGGCAGGCCGGTCATCGGAATCTGCGCCGCCGGCATTCTGATCCGGGCCGTGGCACCGCATCTGCGCCACAAGGGCACAGACGCCCCGGTGATCGCCGTTGCCGAAAGCGGCAATGTGGCGGTGCCGCTGGTCGGCGGGCATCACGGGGCCATCACGCTGGCGCGGCAGGTGGCCGACGCGGTCGGGGCGAACCTTGCCATCACCACGGCGGGCGATGACCGCTGGGGCATCCCGCTGGACGAACCACCGGCAGGCTGGCGGCTTGCCAATCAGGCGGCCGCGCAGCGTGTCATGCCGCAGCTGCTGGCAGGCGACGGCGCCTTTATCGACGGTGACTGCCTCGACGGGCTGAATGAATGGTTTGACCGGGTGCCGCGCGGCAATGCGGTGTCCCTGACCGTGACCCGTCGCCAGCGCACGCCAGGCGAGTCAGAGCTGGTCTATTGCCCGCAGGATGTCATGCTTGGCGTCGGCTGTGCGCGTGGTTGCCAGCCGGACGAGATGATCGACCTCGTGATGCAGGAACTGACCCGCGCCGATATCAACGCGGCGTCGATTGCCGGTGTGTTCAGTGTCGATCTGAAAGCCGACGAGCCGGCGCTCCATGCGCTGGCAGCGATGCTTGATGTGCCGCTTCGCATCTTTGACCGTGAGACGCTTGCTGCCGAGGCGCCGCGTCTTGCCAGCCCTTCGGCCGTTGTCGAAGAGGAGATCGGCATTCCCGGCGTTGCCGAAGCGGCCGCGCTTGCCGCTGCCGGGCCGGACGGAAAGCTGATCCACAAGAAGGTGAAATCCGCCAACGCCACCATGGCGCTTGCGCTTGCCCCGGCACCTGTCGACGAGCCGGCGTTGGCCGGCCGCAAGCCCGGACGGGTGATGCTGATCGGCATCGGCCCGGGACAGGCCGAGTGGCGCACGCCGGAGGCATCGCAGATGATCCTCGGCGCGGACGAGCTTGTCGGCTACGACCTCTATATCGATCTGCTAGGCGCGGTGGCAGCGCATATTCCGCGCCGTGATTTCAGGCTCGGCGAGGAAGAAGCGCGGTGCCGCTATGCCCTTGAGGCGGCGGCGGCAGGCAAGGATGTCGCTGTGATCTGTTCGGGTGATGCCGGCATCTACGCCATGGGCGCGCTTGTCTACGAGCTTCTCGACCGGGACGAGGCGGATGGCGGCGTCTCGGATGCCGCGCGCCGTGTCCAGATCGTCAGCGCGCCGGGAATTTCGGCACTTCAGGCCGCCGCGGCCCGGTCAGGCGCCATTCTGGGCCATGATTTCTGCGCCATCTCGCTGTCCGACCTGCTGACACCGTGGGAAGCCATCGAAAAACGCATTCACGCCGCCGGTGTCGGTGATTTCGTCGTCGCCTTCTATAATCCGGTTTCGAAGCGGCGGCGCACACAGCTCGCCGCGGCACGTGAAATCCTGATGCAGTATCGCGGCGGGGATGTGCCGGTGATTCTCGCCTCCAGCCTCGGCAGGCCGGACGAGAAAATCCAGTACCGCACACTGGGTGGTCTGGATATTGACGAGGTGGATATGCTGACGACCGTGATGGTCGGCGCCAGTAGTTCAAAGCGGCTCGATCTCGGGCGGGGAAGCGCGGTCTACACGCCGCGCGGCTATGCCAAGCATCTCGACGCCCCGCAAGGCAGGAAACAGGACGAAACGGAGGCGGACACATGACCGTTCATTTCATTGGTGCCGGCCCCGGCGACCCGGAACTCATCACCGTTCGCGGCCTGCGCCTGATCGAGAGCTGCCCGGTCTGCCTCTATGCCGGATCGCTGGTGCCCGAGGCCGTTGTCGCCGCCGCGCCCGCCGACGCGCGGGTGATCGACACGGCGTCACTGACCCTTGATGACATCATCGACGAGATCGTGGCCGCTCACGACAAGGGCCAGGATGTCGCGCGTGTCCATTCCGGCGACCCGTCGCTTTACGGCGCCATCGCCGAACAGATTCGCCGTCTGAAGGCGCTTGGCATCGATTACAGGATTGTGCCGGGCGTCTCGGCCTATGCGGCGGCGGCGGCCGGCCTCGGGATCGAGCTGACGGTGCCGGAGGTGGCGCAGTCGCTGATCCTGACCCGCACGGCGATGAAGTCATCCGCCATGCCGCCGGGCGAGGAACTGACCAGTCTTGGCCGAACCGGCGCGACACTGGCCATTCATCTGTCGGTCCGGAACCTGCGCCAGATCGAGCGCGACCTTGTGCCGTTCTATGGCGAGGATTGCCCGGTGATTGTGGCCTATCGCGTCGGCTGGCCGGATGAGGACTATATCCACGGCACGCTGTCCGATATCCGCGCCAAGGTTCAGGAAGCCAAGATTACGCGAACGGCGCTGATCTTTGTCGGACCGGCGCTGGCGCAGACGGCTGATTTCCGAGACAGCGCGCTCTATGACGCGGCACATGCACATATCCTGCGTCCGAAGCGAGGCCGCGCCGCCGATGCGGAGGGCTGAGAGAGGCGCCGAATTCAGACGCTGAATTCAGGCGATGATGTGGGCGTATGAGCCGGCGACGCTGCCCCGCACCAGACCCATTGTGCCGAGGTCGCGCCCGGCGGCATCGCTGACCGCGAACAGCGGGTCGCCTTCGGCGCGGGTGGCGCTGGTATAGTGGAATTCGTGACCCGTTACGGGTTCCAGGCCGGGCCAGGCCTGTGCCAGCGGGGTCATCCTGCGGTAGCCGAGATGAAGTTTGCGTTTCGCAAAACTCGTCTCCAGCGCCAGCAGTCCGGCCATCGGGTATGATGTGCCTTCTGCATCGATAATCGTCTCGCCAAGCACCATGTAGCCGCCGCATTCGCCATAGATCCGGGTGCCGCGTTCGGCTGCCGCCCGCAAGCCGCCAAGGAAGTTGCCGGCGCGGGACAGTTCGGGAAGATGAAGCTCGGGATATCCTCCGGGAAGAAAGATGAAATCGGCGTCTGGTGGCGGCGCCTCATCCGCCAGTGGCGAAAACTTCATGATTTCGGCGCCGGCATCACGCCAGCCTGCCATAAGGTGCTCATAGGAAAAGCCGAAGGCCGCGTCGCGGGCAATGGCAATTCGGTGCCCTGGCGGCGGAAGGAGGGCTGGCCCGGTCTCGGGCGCTGCGATACCGGCGAACGCCGCTTCGATGGCGCCAAGGTCGAGATGCGCAGCAACCAGTTCGGCGGCCTTGTCGATCATCGGTTCCAGAGCGCCGCTGGCGGCGAGGTCGGCGGCCTGAACCAGTCCAAGATGCCGTGACGGAATTTCGATATCACCATTTGCCGGCAGGCTGCCGAACAGGGCAATGCCGCGTTCGGCCAGCGCGGCGCTGATCAGCTCTTCATGGCGGGGCGAGGCGATGCGGTTCAGCACGACACCGGCGAGGCTCACCCCGTCCGGCAATTGCGTGGCGATGCCGGCGGCAAGGGCCGCGGCGGTCTGCCCCTGATGGCGTGCGTCCAGAACCAGCATCACGGGTGCCTGCAGGGCCTCGGCGACTGATACGGTGCTGCCGCTACCGCCGTCTGTGCCGTCGAAAAGCCCCATCACCCCTTCGACCAGCAGGCGCGGTTCCGGCCCGTCGGCGGCGAGGTGGCGGATCAGGTCGCGCCTCATGGCGTGGCTGTCGAGATTGACGGCGGATGCGCCACTGGCGGCGGCCAGAAAGGCGGCGTCGATATAGTCGGGCCCAGATTTGGCGGCATTCACCCCGATGCCGGCGCGGCGCATGGCGCGCAGCAGGCCGAGCGTGACGGTTGTCTTGCCGCTTCCCGAGGTGAGGCCGGCAACAACCAGCCCGCGTGATGCCATCAGCCTGTTTCCGAGATGGCGCGCACACCCAGCGGATCGGTGTCGCGGACGGGCTCGCCCGCCATCTGGCCAATCCAGTCGAGGCACTGGCGCATCAGCACCACACGCCCGATACAGATGATGGCCGGTGCGCCGATTCCGCTCTCGACGATGTCGTGAGGGGCGGTGGCGAGGGTGGTCTCGAGAACCTGCATGTCGTCGCGCGTGGCATTCCTGACGACGGCGACAGGCTCGTCAGGCGAGCGCCCCGCGGCAATCAGCTTCCGGCAGATGTCCGGCATATGCTTGACCGCCATATACATCACGATGACCTGGGCGCTGCGGCCAAGGCCGTCCCAGTCGATGGCCGAGGGCATCAGCCCGGTGCGGTCATGTCCCGACAGGAAGGTGACGGACTGATTGACGTCACGGTGCGTGACCGGAATGCCGGCATAGGCCAGTCCGCCGATGCCGGCCGAAATGCCGGGGATCACGCGAATGTTTATGCCGGCCTGAACAAGCGTCTGCGCCTCTTCACCGCCGCGTCCGAACACAAAGGGATCACCGCCCTTGAGCCGCAAAACCCGCTTGTTCTTGCGGGCGAGCTCGATCAGCCGAAGCGAGATGTCCCGCTGGCTTGGTGACGGCTTGCCGCCGCGCTTGCCGGCATATTCGATCTCGGCTTCGGGCCGGGCCCAGTGCAGCAAGGACGGGTCGACCAGCGCGTCATAGATGATCACGTCGGCCTGTTTCAGCGCGTTCAGCGCATGCAGCGTGATCAGGCCCGGATCACCCGGACCGCCGCCCGTCATCCACACCCAGCCGGGCTCGAAGACCGGCCAGTCGCGCGCATCCAGCGCCGGCAGGCTGCCGGAAGCCGGTGTCGGATGATCTTGGCTGTTACTGGTCATCAATCACGGTCCGCTGGTGGTGGATTCGCCATGGTAAATTCGCTACTAATCAAGGCAGTCAAAGATAGCAGCGCATAACCCGCAAAGCCAATAGATTGGCTGCCGCCATAATGGCCGAAGCCCAACCTGACAGGTGCTCGATACATGACCCGGTCCGCGTCGCGGAAAGACAAGCTCGAGACAAAGCTCCGGTTCGGCTGGACCACGGGTACCTGCGCCACCGCTGCCGTGAACGCAGCCTACACGGCGATGCTTGCCGGGCAGTTTCCTGATCGCGTCACAATTGTCACGCCAAGCGGCAAAAACGCCGATCTCGAGGTGGCAGAGACCTCCAGCGGCAGTGACTCCGGCGGCGACTGGTTCCGGGCCGGCATCATCAAGGATGCCGGTGACGACCCTGACGTGACGCATGGCGCGATGATCTGTGCGACCCTTCGCAAAGGCGCGGCAGGCACTGGCGTGACCTTCAGCGGCGGCGACGGGGTCGGCATTGTCACCAAGCCCGGGCTGCCGGTAGCGGTTGGCGAGCCTGCGATCAACCCGGTGCCGCGACAGATGATGCAGGATGCCGTGGCCGAACTGGCGGCCGCGCTTGGCGGGACGGGTGATGTCGCCATCGAGATTTCGGTGCCGGATGGCGCGGCCATTGCCAAAAAGACCTGGAATCCGCGTCTTGGCATCGAGGGCGGGATTTCCATTCTTGGCACGACCGGCGTTGTCAGGCCCTTTTCCTGCTCAGCCTGGATTGCCTCGATACACCGCGGGATCGACGTGGCGCGGGCAAACGCGTTGCCGCATGTCATGGGCTCTACCGGCGCGACGTCCGAAGGGTGGGGCCAGGGCGCATACAGCCTTCCCGACATTGCGCTCATCGACATGGGGGATTTTGTCGGCGGCATGCTGAAATATATGCGCCGTCATCCGGTCCCCAACCTGTCGATCCTTGGTGGCTTCGGCAAGATGGTGAAGCTGTCACAGGGCGCGATCGACCTGCACTCGGCGCGCTCGCAGGTGGATTTTGACGCGCTTGCCGCGCTTGCCTGCAGGTTCGGCATGGACCGTGATGCCGTGGCTTCCGCCAATTCCGTGCTCGAGGTCTCGCAGATGGCAACGGACGACCAGCGGTCGGCGCTTGCCGAGGCTGTGGCGGCTGGGGCGCGCGAGACGGCTCTTGCGCATCTGCGTGGCGCCGAGACAGCGGTCGAGGTGGTTGTGATCAGCCGTGACGGCCGGCTTCTTGGCCGTGCCGGCACCATCGGCAAGGGCGGGGCGTGATGTCCGATATGCCGCTCAGGACACTGGTGCTGGCCGGCACCGCCGAATCACGGGCCGTGATCCACGCCCTTTCGGACGAGCCGTCGGTCCAGCTAACGGCCTCTCTGGCCGGTGCCACGCCGAATCCGGCGGGATTGCCGGTGCCGACGCGCGTTGGTGGCTTTGGTGGTCCGGAGGGGCTGGCGGAATATTGCCGCGAAAATGGTGTTGGGCTGGTGATTGACGCCACCCATCCCTTTGCCCGCCAGATCACCCGCAACGCCCGCGCTGCTGCGGCGTCCCTGAACATTCCGTGCCTGCGGCTGGAACGTCCGCCATGGCATCCGGAGGAGGGGGATGACTGGCGCAGTTTCGACAGCTGGCAGGAGATGGCGGACGCCATTCCGCCCGGCGAGAGGGTGTTCCTTGCCGGCGGCACACAGTCCATCGGCATCTTCACCAAGCGGCAGGACATCACCCTCTGGGCGCGGGCCCTGAATGTCGAGGGGATGGAAGGGCCGGCAAACACCACCTTCATCAACGCCATGCCGCAACTCGACAAGGCGGATGAGCGCGCGACCTTCGAGACCCATGGCATAACTCTGCTGTGCTGCAAGAATTCTGGCGGCAATGCCAGCTTTGCCAAGATTTCGGCGGCGCGGGACCTTGGCATTCCGGTCTGGATGCTGCGCCGTCATGTTCCCGAGGCCGGTTCGGATGGTGACAACAGTACAGAAAACTACCATATCCATGATACGATCGACGGGGCTGTCGCGGCGACATTGCGGATTGCTGCGAATGCCGTGTCTGGCTGGCCTGGCTGAGGTCTTTTTGAGCCCCGGGCGTTTTTGAAGCCGGGACCTTGTTGAAGTTTTGTCGATACGCCAGGGAGGCGGTCTTGTCCAACTACACCCATTTCAACCTGAGCTATGATGATGCCGGCGTCGCCTGGCTGTCGATGGATGCTGCCGGCCGTTCGGTCAATGTGCTGGCGCAGGAGGTGATGGCCGAACTGATTGCCGCGATCGATGAGGTCGCCGGCCGCGCGCCGAGCGGATTTGTGTTTTTATCAGCGAAGAAGCGCGGCTTCATTTTCGGCGCGGATGTGAACGAGTTCGAACTGTTCAGGACGGCCGCAGAAGTGGAAGCGCATATCGCCGAGGTCCTTGAAGGATTCGCGGCGATCGAGAAGCTCGACTGCCCGTCAGTGATCCTGGTTGACGGGATCTGTGTCGGCGGCGGCCTCGAACTCGCACTGGCTTTCGACCACATCATTTCTATCGACGACGCGGCCTGCCAGTTCGGTTTCCCCGAGATCAGTCTCGGGCTTCTTCCCGGTTATGGCGGGTCGGTCCGCGCCTTGGAACGCATGGGGCCCGAGGCTGCCATGAAGCTCGTTCTGCATGGCCGCTTCCTGAAAGCGCGGGAGGCGTTCGACGCAAATATCGTCGACCATCTTGTCGCCAGTCGCGATGCGCTGGCGGATGCCGCGCGAGACGCTGTCGCCGGAAAGATCGAGCGCCGCGCGGCGCCGGGACCCTCCGATATGGCGGCTGTGATCGCCGACGAGCGTGCCGCGCTGATGGCAAGGACAAGTCCGCGCAATATGCCGGCCCCCTTTGGTATTCTGGATCATTATTCCCTTTCAGAATTCAATAGAACCAATATGATGAAAGCAGAAACGAATCTGTTTTCTGAGCTTATGATGACGCCGGCCTCGGCTGGCATGCGGCGCAATTTCCAGCTGACGGATGCGGTGAAGAAGGGTGGTCGCGGCGATCATGACGTCTCGCAGATCCATGTGATCGGTGCCGGCACGATGGGCGGTGATATTGCCGCCGTCGCCGCCATGAGCGGTTTTGAAGTGACGCTTCAGGATATTTCCGCCGATGCGGTCGACCGTGCCATTGAGCGTGCGCGAACCCTGTATGAGCGGCGTCTGAAGGCGCCGCAGAAGGTCGAGGCAGCGATGGCGCGTCTGCGCGCCGATGCCGGTGGCGAAGGGCTGGCCAGCGCCGACCTGCTGATCGAGGCGGTGGCAGAGGACCTTGCGATCAAGAAAGCCGTCTTTGCCGATGCCGAGAGCAAGATGAAGCCCGGCGCGATCATGGCGACGAACACATCCGCCATTCCGCTCGAGGATATCGGTGCAGCGCTGAACGACCCGGCACGCCTGATCGGCATGCATTTCTTCAATCCGGTGCCGGTGCTGCCGCTTGTCGAGGTGGTCTATACCGATGCCAGCGACGGCAGCTTCGTGGATCGCGCCATGTATGTTTGCGGCGCGCTGAAGAAGCTGCCGGTGCGTTGCAAGTCGGCGCCAGGCTTCCTCGTCAACCGGGCCTTGCTTCCGTATGTTTTCAAGGCGGTCGAGGCCATGCTCAACGGGGCCGATCCGGACAAGATCGATCAGGCGCTTGTCGGGTTCGGCATGCCGATGGGCCCGATTGAGCTGTGTGACCAGGTGGGCATCGACGTGTGCCTCGGTGCCGGCAAGGTGACCGGCATTTCACCGCAAGTCGCCGCCCGCTTCACCGTGATGATCGAGGCCGGCAATCTTGGCCGGAAGAGCGGCTCGGGCTTTTATGAATGGGACGGCAAGAAGGCGGTGCGCGCCCGGGCGACCTATGATCAGGACGAGCTGGACGCAATCGCCGCCGACATGCTGGCGCCGCTTGTGGCCGAGTGTCACGACGCCGTTGCCGAGGGTGTTGTCGACAGCGCCGACATAGCCGATGCCGCCTGTATCTTCGGGATCGGGTTCCCGGCCTTCCGCGGCGGACCGCTGTTCTGGGATGAAAGCCGGTCTGCATGACGTCCGAGCTGCCCGCGGCCTCTCCATCCCCTGATGCCGGGCGCGCGGTTCGCCATGCGCTTGGCTGGATGGTTGTCAGCTGCATGCTGTTCGCCATCGTCATGGTGGCCGTGCGGATGCTGCTTCATGATCTGCCGCCGACCCAGACTGCGTTCCTGCGCTATGTCGTGGGAATCGGCCTGCTGATGCCGTTCGTCGGACGGCAAATTCCGCAGATCTGGCGCTCGCCGGCGCGCGGGGGGTTCCTCGCGCGCGGCATCCTTCACGCCATTGCCGTCAGCTTCTGGTTCTATTCGATCAAGGTCATCCCGCTTGCCGATGTGAATGCAATCCTGAATCTCGGGCCTGTCTGGGCGACCATCGGGGCCGCCCTGTTTCTTGGCGAGAGGTTGAGGCTCAGGCGGATCATGGCGATCCTTGTGTCCTTTGCCGGGGCGATGATCATCATCAAGCCCGGCTTCAGCGACATTGTCCCCGGAACCTGGGCGGTAATGGTGACGGCGGCTTTCTTCGCCTTTTCTGACCTGATCGCCAAGCAGCTGAAAGCCCGTCACGATGACAATCTGATTATCATGGCGCTGTCGGTGACGATCGCGCTGGTGTCCCTGCCATTGGCCATCGTTGTCTGGCAGCCGATTTCGCTTCTGAACTGGCTTGGCGTGTTCGTCATCGGGCTTGCGGCGACACTCGGCCATATGTCGCTGATGCGCTCGTTCGCCGGGCCCATGTGGGCTGCTCAGGCCGGCAAATACGTCCAGCTCCTGTTCGTTATCCTTTTCGGCATCACGCTGTTCGACGAGATTCCGACCCTGTCCACGCTTGCGGGTGCCATGGTCGTCCTGTCCGCCGTGACCTATATCGCGATGCGCGAAGGCCGCCGGCGGGAGGATGACGGGATGGCGGAAAGCTCGCAAGCCGACGAAGAAAGACAGGGATCAAGATGACCGGTTTCGAGGCGATGCAGGCGACGCCTGTCTATTTCTGGCTGATCTGCTTCTTGTCGGTCATGGCGGTGTCGATCTCGAAATCGGGTTTCGGCGGCGCGCTCGGATCGCTCAGTACGCCGATCCTGCTGTTTGTGCTGCCGCCGAAGCTGGCGCTTGGCGTGCTTTTGCCACTGTTCCTGATCACCGATATCTGGGTGGTCTATCTATGGCGTAAATGGATGAACAGGCGCTTTGCCCTGATCATGTGCGGTTTCGGCATCGCCGGACAGCTCGTCGGCTGGCTTCTGTTCGATTATCTGGATGACCGTATGCTGACCATGCTGATCGGCATCGTCGGCCTCGTTATCTCGCTGGATTATGCGCGCCAGCTTGTCTGGCCGAGCGGCGACACGGACGAGGATGTGGCGCGGCGGATGATGGCGCGGCTCTGGCAGCGGGCGTTCGGCTGGTGCGGGCTGTCGGGCCTTGCCAGCTTCGTATCGCTCGCCGGAGGCATCCCGGCGCAGATTTTCCTGTTGCCGCACGGGCTGGCGCGCCAGGCCTTTGTCGGGACGATGACGGTCTATTTCTTCACCATCAATCTGGCCAAGCTGCCGTTCTATGGCGACCTGGGCATTTTCACTGCTGACACGCTGCTGGTGTCGGCGCTTCTGTTGCCGGTGATCCCGCTTGGTGTCTATATCGGGCGGCAGTTGAACAGGATGATGTCCGACCGCATCTTCTATCTTTTCAGCTACAGCGTGTTGTTCGCGATGAGCATCAAGCTCATATATGATGCTGCGGTCTGACGGTGGCGGCCGACATGCCTTGCAAGGGAAGTGACAGATGAAGAGATGGCGGCATTTTACAGTTGCGGTGGGGATCATGCCGGCACTGGCGATCTATGTCGGGGCGATGGTCTGGCTGTCGACCTTCATCATCGAAGTGCATTTCCTTCTCGACCTGCTGTTCTTCACCGTCGCTGGGCTGGCCTGGATCCCGGCGGCCAGCGCGGTGGTCAAATGGCTGGCGCAGCATGAAGCAGAATGACAGGCCGCTTCAGGCCGCGCTGGAAACAGCGTCGGAGCTGATGCGCGCGCACGGGCTTCACGACTGGACTGTGAAATTCGATCACGCCCGCCGCCGGGCCGGTCAATGCGACTATACCCATCGCACCATCTCGTTGTCGCGCCACTATGTCCGGCATGCCGAGCCCGATCATATCCGCGACACCATCCTTCACGAGATCGCGCATGCGCTGGTCGGGCCGCGGCACGGGCATGATGCCGTCTGGCGCCGCAAGGCGCGTGAGATCGGCTGTACGGCGACACGCTGCCATACCCTGACTTTTGCGACTGCTCCGTGGTTGATGGTCTGTCCGAACGGGTGTTTTGCCGTGGCGCGCCACAGGCGCAAGACCGGGCTTGTCTGTGCAAGCTGCCGTACGCCGGTGGAGTTTCGCCGCGCGGAGTCCGAAGCGGCCGGAGAGGGCGGTGATGACTGAGGCGTTGTTCACTATGTCGCCGCAAAGAACCGCCGCCATGAAGGGGGCGCTGACCCGCCTTGGCGCGCCCGATCGCCGGATCACAAGCCTCGATTTCCTGTCCGCTTCCGAGATTGCCAGCCTTCGCAATTTCGCGGACATTCAGGATTACCGTCTGGCGACGCCGGTGATCGAGCATAAGGGCCGCCGGGTCAGCCAGGATTTCGAGGTCTGTTTCCCGGCGCCGCGGCAGGGCGTGTTCGACAATTTGGCAAGCCTCCTTGAAAACACGGTTGCGGCAGCGACCGCTGCCATGAAAGTGTCCCCTCTCGATGTGCCGGTCGAACTAGGCGATTTTGCCATCCAGCGCTATCCGGCCGGATCAGCCGGCATCGGCATTCACCGCGACGGCAAGCGGTATCGCGGGCTGGTCTTCATCATTACCCTCGCCGGACAGTCACGCCTGTTCTCATGCGCGACACGCGCGGGTGACGGTCGCCGGGCGATCGATGACAGGCCGGGGCGGATCGTGATCCTCTCGGCCGAAGGCTATGCGGGGCGCGAGGGTGAGGATGCACGCCCGCTGCATGGTGTCGACAGGGTCTCGGGCGGGCGGTTGTCGCTGGGGTTCCGGTGCGCGCCGGTCGCCGCCTCCTGAGATACCGCTTTTCCTTGTCAGGAATGGTAATTCTTGGCACCATTTGAGTATCGGAGCGCCCGTTCGCTCCTCTCCCAGGCCAGATGCTTGTTTCGCGAAGGGCGCGAATGCCGCGCGTTCCGCTCTGCGGGCACCCCAGCCCGCTAAACAGCGCGCGTCGGCCATCTTCCCCCTCACTGGTCCGGCGTTGCCAGTCGACCGAAAGGAAAGGGAGATCGATATGCAAATCAGCGTTTCAGGGAAAAACATGGATACCGGCGCAGCGTTCCAGACGCATGCAGAGGATGCGCTCAACGGTGTCGTGAACAAATATTTCGACCGCGCGGTAAGCGGCCATGTCACCCTTGAGAAAGCTGATGCCGGGTTTCGAGTGAAGACGAGAGTCGCCCTGTCGCGACGAATCGAGCTTGAGGCCACAGGATATGCGCATAACGCGCATGCTGCCCTGGATGCTGCGATCGAACATGCGGAAAAGCGGTTGCGCCGCCACAAGCGCAGGCTGAAGAACCACCGCAATATCGTCACCCCGCTGGAAGAGGATGATGTGCTGCCGGCGCCGATGCTTGTCTATGCCGCCGCAGAGCAGCTTGAGGCCGCGGTGATGGATGGCGAGGCCGACGAGATGCCGCCGGTTGTCGCGGAGCTTGCCTATGACATCGAGATGCTGACGGTCGAGCAGGCCGTGATGAGGCTGGAGCTGAGCGAGGCGCCAATGCTGATGTTCCGCAATGCGGCGCATCTGGGCCTTAATGTCGTGCATCGTCGCGAAGACGGGTCCATCGGCTGGATTGATCCGCGCGGCGTCAGGCAGTTGAACAGCTAGGGCGCCACTGCTTCCGGCAGGGCCTCAGGGTCTTTGAGACCGGCGAACAGCCAGTGGCCACCGGCGGCACCGGCCCGTGCCGGGTCCATCAGCCGCAGGTGAAGAATGCCGAAATGCGGCACCGGAACGCCGACAGCGTGGTCGGGTGACGCCTGCAGCGCATGCGCAAGCGCGGCGCGGATCACACCGGAATGGGCAACAACGACCTGCGGTTCGGCTGTAAAGCCGGCGGCTGCCTCTTCCATCCAGCTGCCGACACGCTTCATCAGGGTGGCGAAGCTGTCGCCGCCCGGAGGTTCCAGCTCGGCGGTGACGAATGACCAGTTGTGCAGCGGTCCGCGCTCGATTTCTTCCCAGACCTCTGCCACCGGCCGTTCTGCCCAGGTGCCAAGGTCCATTTCCGCGAGATTGGCGCTTTCCGTCATTGATTTCGGAGCGAGCAACGGCGTCAGAAGCGCTGCTGTCTGGTGTGCCCGTAACAGCGGCGAGACATGCCAGTCCGCGCCTTGCGGCAGCATTGCGGCTACCCGCTCCAGGCGATAGTCCAGATCCTGGATCGGCGGGTCTGCCGGCGGCACATGGCCGGATTTCTTGACCACCGGCGCGTGCCTGACGAAAAAAATCTCGCTGGTTTCCGGATGCCTGCTCATGCCGGCATCATCCCGCCGACCGAAGCCCAGCACAACAGCATGATGATTTCGGCCAGAACGACCGTCGCCCCCATCACATCGCCGGTTAGCCCTTCGACATGGCGTGTGGCAAGCTGGCCGGTCCAGATGGCAAGCGCCAGTGCCGGGATGATCATCGACGCACTGACAACCGGGCCAAGCAGCCAGATCATCGGCAGAAGACAGATAACAGCGGCAACGGCAAGCCGGGCCGCACCGGGGCGTCCGGTCAGCTGCGCAAGGCTTGCATGCGGACTGACCCGGAATGCCGCCAGCTGCACCACCGGCTGAAAGCGGCCGGCAGCCTGAAGCACCGCCATGAACAGCACGAGGTCCCAGCCAGAGAATAGGCCGAGGCAGGTCATATAGAGCCCGAGGCGGATTGCGACGGTCAAGGTCAGCCCCAGCACGCCATAGGTGCCGATGCGGCTGTCATGCATGATGCGAATTTTGGCTTCGGTATCGCGTCCGCCGCCAAAGCCGTCGGCCATATCGGCCAGGCCGTCCTCATGCATGGCGCCCGACAGGAAGATCATCGTGGCAAGGCCAAGGATGGCGATGGCAAATGACGGCAGGGCAAGGGCCTGTCCGGCCGCCAGCACACCGCCGCCGGCGGCGCCGATGACGAGGCCGACAAGCGGAAAGGCCCAGAGCGAGGAGATGAAATCCGGCGGCTGGTCATCCCTGAAGCGATGCCAGGTCACCGGTATCCGGCTGAGCAGGAGAAAGGCTGAGGCGCAGTCACCCGTGAGGGACTGCCTGCCTGTCTCGGCTTCTGTGGTCATGCCTTCTTGCTGACGCCGGCTTCATCGAACGTCGCCATTCCGTTGTGGGTGGCAAGCGCCGCGCGCACCAGCAGTGTCGCAACAGCCGCGCCGCTGGCCTCGCCAAGACGCATGCGAAGGTCGAGGAACGGTTGCTTGCGAAGGGCCGAGGCGAGCCGCATATGGCCAGGCTCGGGCGACAAATGCGAGATCATGCAGTGATCCAGTGCATCAAGCCTGTTGCCGGCCGTCAGCGTGGCCGCGGCCGCCGACGAGATAAAGCCGTCCAGCATTACCGGAATGCGGCGGAGTCGCGCTTCGAGAACCGCGCCGGCGATGGCGGCAAGCTCACGCCCGCCAAGAGCCGCAAGCAGGCTGACCGGATCATCGAAATCATCGCCATGGCGGTCGATGGCCGCCTGAACAATCATCGCCTTGTGCGTTACCCCCGCCTGGTCAAGGCCGGTTCCCGGACCGACCCAGCCGCTGGCATTGCCGCCGAACAGCGCCATGCACAGGGCGGCCGCGGCGGTCGTGTTGCCAATGCCCATTTCACCGACAATCAGATAGTCGCACGTCTCGCCAACGGCCGCCGCGCCGGCATTCATCGCATGCAGGACTTCGTCCGGGTCCATGGCGGGTGCGGTGCTGAAATCGATGGTCGGACGGTTCAGGTCAAGCGCGGTGACCGCGAGCTCCAGCCCGGCCGTTTCGCACAGCTGGTTGATGGCGGCGCCACCAGCCTCGAAATTCCAGACCATCTGCTGTGTGACTTCCGGCGGGAAGGGGCTGATGCCCTGCTTGACCACGCCGTGGTTGCCGGCGAACACAAGGCATTTCCCGGCTTCGATCTGCGGGTTCACGGTCTCCTGCCAGCTGGCCATCCACAGCGCGATCTGCTCCAGCCTGCCGAGCGAGCCGGGCGGCTTGGTCAGCTGGTCCTGCCGCGCCGCCGCGCCTGAACGCGCGGTGTCGTCCGGCTGGGGCAACTGCTCATAGAGTTCGCGAATGTGCGATGTGGAGGAAAAAGAGTTCATGTATCTGCATCCGGGTGACGCGTAAAAATACCGTTACCGTTTATTGCTGGGGTTTAATTCTTAACGCAATCCCCGCAGCGACAAAAAAAACTTCGTTTGCCACGGCGGCAACAGCCTGGCTGAGGCGGCCGTTGGCGTCACGGAACTGCCGCGAGAGCTTGTTTTCCGGGATGATTCCGAGGCCGGTCTCGCTGGCAACAAGGATCACATGGCCGCTGCAATTGGCGAGGCAGTCCACCAGTGCCCGGCAGGCCGCGTCCGTATCGCGCTCATGCACCAGCACATTCGTGATCCAGACGCTCAGGCAGTCGATCAGGATCACGCTGTCCGGATTGTCGGCTTTTGCAAGCGCTTCCGGCAGGTCGAGCGGGGCCTCGACAAGCTGCCAGTGCGGGCCGCGGCGCTCGCGGTGGAGTTCGATCCGCGATTCCATTTCCTGATCGAAGATTTCGGCGGTTGCGATATAGATCGGGCTGCTTCCGGCCGTTTCTGCAAGGCCTTCCGCATGCGCCGATTTTCCGGACCTCGCCCCGCCGAGGACAAACTGGATTTGTGCCACTGCACCTGTCTCCCTTGCCGATCTCCCCGCAAGCGGGCCAAAACCGTCCCGTTTATGTAGCACCCGTGACGCGGCAGGCAAGGCAAAGCTGTCAGCAGCCGTCAAGGCCAAACCCGATCGACAGAACCCGAATGACCGAAATGGGTTACGAGACGTCATCTTTTGAATGATGAAGGGCGTTCCTGCTGATACCGTCGGAGCACGTGACCATGCGAGGTGCCTCATGTCCGACATTGCAGCCGAATCCCAGAGCCGCTCCCGCCGCCGCCGCCGGGGTGGCGAGGCCGCGCCGAAGCCGCCCTTCCTGTCCGAACAGCTGGAGTGGGGCGCGGCGAGTTACCTCGACAATCCGACGGAGCCGGTCAATGAAGAGGGTGTGGAAGCCATCCATGAGGCCAGCATGCGGGTCCTCGAGGATGTCGGCATCCTCTTTCTGAATGATGATGCGCTTGATGTCCTCGAGGCAGCCGGATGCACGGTCGATCGCGAGACAAAGCGGGTCCGGATGGACCGCAATTTCGTCAACGAGATGGCGGCGAAGGCGCCCGCCACATTCACCATCACACCGCGCAACCCGGACCGGGAGATCACTGTCGGTGGCAGGCAGTTCAATTTCGGGCAGGTGGCGTCGGCGCCGAACGTCATGGATCTGGACCGCGGACGCCGGGTCGGCAACCGCGCCGACTATCAGGATCTGCTGCGCCTGTCGCAGGCCTATAACTGCATCCGCTTCAATTCCGGATATCCGGTCGAGCCGATCGACATCCATGCTTCGATCCGGCATCTGGACGCGCATTACGATATGCTGACACTGACCGACAAGGTGATCCACGCCTATTCGCTTGGACCGGAGCGGATCGAGGATGTGATGGAAATGGCGCGGATCGCCGGCGGTCTGACGGCCGGGGAATTCGAGGCCCGCCCGCACATGTTTACCAACATCAACTCATCCTCGCCGCTGAAGCATGACTGGCCGATGCTGGACGGGGCTATGCGTGCCGCCAAGCGTGGCCAGGCGGTGGTGATCTCGCCCTTTACGCTCGCCGGGGCGATGGCACCGGTGACCATCGCCGGGGCGGTGGTGCAGCAGAATGCCGAGGCGCTTGCCGCTGTCGCCCTGCTGCAGCAGGTGCGCGAGGGCGCCCCTTGCGTCTATGGCGCCTTTACCAGCAATGTCGATATGAAAACCGGCGCGCCGGCCTTCGGTACGCCGGAATATGTCCGTGCGATGCAGATGTCGGGACAGATGGCCCGCCGTTACGGGTTGCCATGGCGCGCGTCGAACGCCAATGCCTGCAACGCGCCCGACGCGCAGGCGGTATGGGAGTCAGCCTTTTCGCTTCAGGGAAGCTGTTCCGGCCATGCGAACATGATATATCACGCTGCTGGCTGGATGGAAGGCGGACTGTCGGCCAGTTTCGAGAAATTCATCATCGATTGCGAAATGCTGCAGCAGATTGTCTACACCAACAGGCCGGTGCCGATGAGCGCCGACGACCTTGCCGTCGAGGCCATCGATTCCGTCGGGCCGTTCGGCCATTTCTTCGGGGCGGACCACACCCAGGAACGCTATCGCGACGCCTTTTACGCGCCGCTGATGTCGGACTGGCGTAATTTCGAGAGCTGGGAGGAGGCAGGTGCCGTCTGGACCCATCAGCGCGCCAATACCGCCTGGAAGCAGATCCTTGCCGAGTACGAGAAGCCGGAGATCGACCCTGCGATCGACGAGGAGCTCTGCGCCTTCATCGAGCGCCGCAAGACAGAGGGCGGCGCGCCGACCGATTTCTAGGCTGGCTCCAGCCTAGAAGAGCGGGCCCGCCGCCAGTGCGCGCGCAAACATTTCAGGATCCACATTGCCGCCCGACGCCACGGCAACGGCACAGTTGGTGCCGGCGGGCAACCTGCCGTCCAGCGCTGCCGCCATCGCGACGGCGCCCCCGGGTTCGACCACGATCTTCAGATGTTTGAAGGCCGTCGCCATGACCTTGAGCACAAGATCGTCACTGACGGCAAATCCCCCCGACAGCGTGTTGCGGTTGATCGAGAAGGTGATTTCGCCCGGGCTCGGCGTCACCACGGCGTCGCAGATCGACCTGTTGGCCGGATCGACCGACAGGATCTCGCCGCTTTCAAGCGACCGGATGGTGTCATCGAACCCTTCCGGCTCGGCTGCCCATACTTTTGCGCCCGGAATCTGCGAGGTGACGGCAAGGCTCGTGCCCGCGATCAGTCCGCCACCGCCGCAGCAACTGATGACATGATCGGGTGTCGCGCCAAGCTCGGCGCATTGGGACGCGATCTCCAGTCCGATCGTGCCCTGGCCGGCGATCACCCGTACATCCTCGAACGGCCGGATCAGTTCCGCGTTGCGCTCGGCGGCGATGGCGCCGCCGATCTCCTCGCGGCTTTCGTTATAGCGGTCATAGGTCACCACTTCCGCGCCATAGGCCTTTGTGCCCTCGATCTTCAGCGCCGGCGCATCCTCGGGCATCACGATGGTGGCGTTCATGCCACGACGGCTGGCGGCGCGGGCCACGGCCTGCGCATGGTTGCCGCTGGAATAGGCAACCACATCGGTAACGCTGTCCGGCAGGCTCATCACGGCATTCGTCGCGCCGCGCAGCTTGAACGAACCCGTATGCTGCAGGTTCTCGCATTTCACCAGCAGCCTGAAGCCCAGCCAGTCGTTCAGCCGCGGGGACTCCAGAAGCGGTGTCCTGATCGCATGCGGGGCGATCCGGTCGGCGGCTTTCCGAATATCGGCGATGGTGACTGCGGGGGACGGGCTTTGCGGGTTCATGCGGGCGTGTCCGTTTCGGGTTGATGGTGCGTGGCGGGTGACGCCATGCAAGGAAGCGATGGGAAAACGGTAACGCAGCCGCGGCGACATCCGCAAGCCGTGCAAGCACAGCTGAACGGCGGCGCGCCGGATCGCGTCCCGTCACGTGGAAAGCCGCTTGTCATCATGCTGTGGCACGCCTATTTTGAGGCGCTGACGCTTTGACACGGCCGGATGTTCGGCCAGAAATCGGGATATCCCATGCCGCAAGATACTGCCACATCGCCCTTCAACGGGTCCTATACCGCACTGATCACGCCGTTCAGCAACGGCAAGGTCGATGAGGCTGCGTTCCGGAAACTTGTCGATTTCCAGATCGAAAACGGCACGCATGGCCTGGTGCCGGTCGGCACGACCGGTGAATCGCCGACCCTGTCGCATGAAGAGCATGACCGCGTCGTCGAGATGTGCATCGAGCAGGCGGCGGGCCGCGTGCCGGTGATTGCCGGCGCCGGATCGAACAGCACGGACGAGGCCGTCCGTCTGGCGAAACATGCCGCTGCCGCCGGTGCCGATGGCGTGCTGATTGTCAGCCCCTATTACAACAAGCCGACGCAGGAAGGGCTGTACCGCCATTTCACCGCTGTCGCAGAGGCCGTCGATGTGGCGGTGATCGTCTATGACATCCCGGGGCGCTCGATCGTCCGGGTCAATGACGACACGCTGGCGCGGATGGCCGCAGATTATCCGAATATTTCAGGTATCAAGGACGCCACGACCGATGTCGGCCGTCCGCCGCGTATCACCAACGCGCTCGGCAGCGGCTTTGCCCAGCTGTCCGGCGAGGATGCCACAACGCTTCCCTATCTTGCCGGCGGCGGCCATGGCGCCATCTCGGTCACCTCGAATATCGCGCCGCGCCAGATGGCCGACATGCACAATGCGTGGCAGGCGGGCGACGTCGCGACAGCGCAGCAGATCAACACCCGCATGATCGAGGTTCATGATGCGATGTTCTGCGAGGCCAGCCCGGGACCGGTCAAATACGCGGCGGAACTCCTTGGCATCTGCAGTGCCGAGACAAGGCTGCCGCTCTGCGAAATCGCCGATGCCAGCAAGGCCCGTGTCGAGGCGGCGCTTCGCGGCGCCGGCCTGATGAACTAGCCCGCGGCAGGCCAGGCAGTACCAATTGGCGGCCTTCTCGCGAGACTGGCGGGATGAACGCCTTCCAATGGCAGGAACAGACCCATGTCCAAGGGACATATTACCACTGGCCGGGTGGCGGAAAACCGCCGGGCGAGGCATGAGTACGAGATCGAGGACACGATCGAGACCGGGCTGATCCTGCGCGGCAGCGAGGTGAAATCGCTGCGCACCGGCCGCGCCAGCATCGCAGAAAGCTATGCCGGCGAGGACAATGGCAGGCTGGTGCTGTTCAACGCGAACATCCCGATCTACGAACCTGCGCGCGACAATCACGAACCCAAGCGCCCGCGCGAGCTTCTGGTGAAGGTGCGCGAGCGCAACAAGCTGCTGGGGCTTGTCCGCCGCGAGGGTATGACGCTTGTGCCACTGGCGCTGTATTTCAACAGCAAGGGCATCGCCAAGCTGCAGCTTGGGCTCGCCAAAGGCCGCAAGAAGCAGGACAAGCGCCAGGCCGCAAAGGACCGTGACTGGAGCCGTGACAAGGCCCGTCTGCTGCGAAGCAAGGGATAGGCCGCCGTCAGCCTTGAGTGGCCAGCCGGAACGCCTCGGCGAACATCTCGTCCGTCAGCCGCCCCGTCTGGGTATTGTAGCGCGAACAATGATATGAACTGACGATGCGCATCGGGCGGCCACCCGCTTCGCCATGCCAGCAATGGCCATGGCCGAACGGAACTTCGGCCGGGCGCAAACCAAGCGTGCGGCAGGTGGAATCATGCGCCACCCGCCCCAGCGTCAGGATTGTGTCCAGCTTTGGCATGGCCTTGATCTCGGCCTTCAGGAAGGCGCGGCAGGCATTCACCTCGGCGGCGACGGGCTTGTTCTCGGGGGGCAGGCAGCGGACAACATTGGTGATCCGCGTGCCATGCAGGCGGATGTCGTCGTCACCGTCATCCCGATAGGTGCCGCTTGCCAGGTCAAACCTGCCAAGCATGTCGAAAAGATAGCCGCCAGCGGCATCGCCGGTAAACGGACGACCCGTGCGATTTGCTCCGCGCCGACCCGGCGCAAGGCCGATCACCAGAAGCCATGCGTCCAGCGATCCGTATCCCTCGACAGGCGCATTGTGCCAGTCCGGTTCGGCCGCACGGCATTCCCGCCGCAGTGATACGAGGCGCGGGCAGCGTCGACAGTCGGAAGATGGTTCGAGCCGGAACGCCAAGGCCGGTTATCCGGTGGTTGCAGTCACATTTTCTTCGCTTGGACGTGGCGGCCGGGTGATCATGTCGCGGATTGATTCCATCTCGACAAACTCGTCCGCCATGCGGCGCAGGGCGTCCGCCGCCATCGGAGGCGACGTCTTCGTTGTGGAAACCACGGTGACGCGCACGCCCATGCCCTGAACATCTTCCAGAAGGCGGCAGAAATCACCGTCGCCGGAAAACAGGATCGCGTGATCGATCTGCGGTGCCAGCTTCAGCATGTCGAGCGCAATTTCCATATCCATGTTGCCCTTGATCCGGCGCTTGCCGGTCTCGGGGTCGGTAAATTCACGGGTCAGTTTGCTCACGACCGCATAGCCATTGTAGTCGAGCCAGTCGATCAGCGGACGAAGCGGCGAGTATTCCTGGTCTTCGGGGAGGGCGGTGTAATAATAGGCGCGGATGAGCCGTGCATCCCTGGCGAAATGGGCGCGCATCCTGGCATAGTCGATATCCATGCCGAGCGAGCGCGCTGCGGCGTAAAAGTTGGATCCGTCAATGAATAGGACGGTCTTTTCGTTGGTGATTTGAGCCATAACTACAATATTCCTTAAAAAATCGGTTAAATGAACGAATGACAGTTCGGAAAGCGTCTGGCAGTACAGCGGTCAATTGGACGGAATGCCTGTTCTGCCGATTATTCGTTCGTATCAATTACAATTTTGAAATAACTGTCTCGCTATGATCAGAGGATCGTTCTTTTGCTGCAAATTGTAAAGAGTTTAGGGTCGCATTGATGAATCGCTTCGGAATCTGTGCAGATCGTAAACCAGTCCAATGTTGTTTCAACGGAGTGTGCCGGCTATGAACAGGACCTCAATTTTGATCGGGATCGGTGCCAATCTGTCTCCGGACGGGTATGCGACACCCAGAGAAGGGTGCGAAGCCGCCATCGCCAGCCTTGCTGACCTTGGCATCGATGTTGTTGCCGTGTCGCCCTGGTACGAGACAGCTCCGGTGCCGGTTTCGGATCAGCCATGGTTCAACAACGCGGTCATCGCCGCGACCACATCAATGTCCGCCGCAGATGCGCTGGCTGCGCTGCACAGGGTTGAAGCCCGCTTTGGCCGTATCAGGACCGTGCGGAACGCCGCCCGCGTGCTGGATCTCGATTTGCTGGATTATGGCGGCCTGACATATGACGACGACAATATCAGCATCCCGCACCCGCGCCTTCATGAGCGGGCTTTCGTGCTCTTGCCGATGCGGGACGTCGCGCCCGGCTATAGCCACCCCGTAAGTGGGCTCGGCATTGATGATCTGATCGCCGCCTTGCCTGGCGACCAGCAAATCCGCAAGGCTGACTGACCGGTGCCGTCAGTGGCAATCGCCGTGCCGTGCCGGTTCGGCTTGCGAAGCTGTCTGAATTGCGATATGACACGCGCAGTTTTCGAAAACCAGCGGCATGGATTTGCGGCCCGTAATCAAGGGCGCGAGGATCATGCCGTCGCCGCGACATCTGGAGACCGCCATGGCCCGCGTTACCGTTGAAGATTGCATCGAGAAGATTCCGAACCGTTTCGACCTTGTTCTGACGGCGTCGCAACGCGCACGCGGCATCATGAAAGGCGATCTGCCGACTCTCGACCGCGACAATGACAAGAACCCGGTGATCGCCCTTCGCGAGATCGCGGCCGAGACTGTCGATATCGGCAATCTGAATGACGGCATCGTCAAGAAACTGCAGCGCCTGACCGCGCAGGAAGAGCAGCCGATGGAGGAGCAGGAGGCGTCCGGTGATGTCGACCTGTCCGAAATGATCGGCGATTACAGCGAGGCCGAAGGCGAGGAAGCCGGCATGCATGTCAGCACCGCTGCCGAAGCAGAGGCCGAGCCGGGCTTTGAGGATGTTGACCTGTCGCAAGTGACCGGCGAAGATTAAGTCCTTAGGCGGCCTTGTTTACCAAGCTGCCGGTGATTGCCCTGTCGTCTGGAATGGCATGATCGGAACGGCTGATCCCATCATTGAAAAGATGCGCGCCTATAATGGTGCCGTGGATCCCGGCCGTCTCGCGCGTGCCTTCGAATTCGGCAAGGTTGCCCATGACGGCCAGACCCGCGCGTCGGGAGAGCCCTATTTCACGCATCCCGTGGCCGTGGCAAACATTCTTGCGGACATGCGTCTGGACGAGGATTCCATCATCACCGCATTGCTCCACGACACTGTCGAGGATTGCGATGTCACGCTTGAAACGCTGCAGACCGAATTCGGCGGTGATGTCTCGCAGCTTGTCGACGGCGTCACCAAGCTGAGCCGGTTGGCCATCAAATCCCTTCCGAGCAGCGCCCAGGCGGAGAATTTCCGCAAGCTGCTGATGGCGATGAGCGAGGATGTGCGTGTATTGCTGGTGAAGCTCGCCGACCGCACGCACAACATGCGCACATTGTCCTTTATTCCGAAGCCGGAAAAGCGGATGCGCATCGCCCGCGAGACGATGGATATCTATGCGCCGCTTGCCGAGCGCATCGGGCTGACACAAATCCAGAGCGAACTGGAAGACAGCGCCTTCGAGATCCTGAACGGTGACATGCGCCAGAGCATCATCACCCGGCTCGACTATCTCACATCCGAGGCGAAGATCACCATCCCCACCATCAGTGTCGAATTGCAGTCGACCATCGAACGTGTCGGCATCGAATGCAGCGTGACCGGACGCCTGAAATCTCCCTATTCCATCTGGCGGAAGATGCAGACCAAGGCGGTGACGATGGAGCAGCTTGCCGACATCGTCGCCTTCCGGGTTCTGGTGCCGAACATGGATGATTGTTACCGCGCGCTTGGCCAGCTGCACCAGAATTATCCAACGGTGATGGGACGCTTCAAGGATTACATCTCGACCCCCAAGCGGAACGGGTACCAGTCGCTGCATACCGGCATTCTCGGGCCCCAGAACCACCGGATCGAGGTTCAGATCAGAACGCCCGATATGCATAATGTCGCCGAACACGGCGTCGCCGCTCATTGGCACTACAAGCGTTCAAACCAGGATTATAATCCGCCTAAATACAAATGGATTCAGGAGCTTGTCGGTCTTCTGGACGAGGATGCCGGTGCCGAGGAATTCTTCGAGCACACAAAGATGGACCTCTATCACGACCAGGTGTTCTGTTTCACGCCGCGTGGTGACCTGATCGCACTGCCAAGAGGTGCCACGGCTGTTGATTTCGCCTATGCCGTGCATACCCAGATCGGCGAGACCTGCAACGGCGTTCGCATCAACGGCAAGACACGTCAGCTGGCCACGGAACTTCAGAACGGCGACCAGATCGAGATCCTGACGCAGTCCGATGCCAAGCCGCGCGCGGAGTGGGAAAGTTTCGTCAAGACGGGACGGGCAAAATCCGCCATCAGGCGCTTTACCCGGGCGCAGCGTGTGACCGAGTTCAGCCGGATCGGAAAGGCGCTTATCGAGAAGACATTCCGCGAGCATGACAGGCCGTTCCGCACGCGTTCCCTCGGACAGTCGCTTTCGGCCTTCGGCGTATCCCGCGTCGAAGAGGTGTTCGCGCTTGTCGGCGAGGACCGGTTGTCACCATTGCGTGTTCTGGAAAAGCTGCACCCGGATATTGTCATCGATGATGACCGCGAGGCACGGGACCGCAGCCGTGGCCAGACCACGCAGTCGAAGCTGAAAATCAAGGGTGACAATGCCGGCACGGCGGTGACGATCGCGCGCTGCTGCCACCCACTGCCGGGCGAGGCGATTGTCGGTATTTTTACGACGGGCAAGGGAATCACGGTTCACAAGGTGGGCTGCACGACACTCAGCAAATTCTCCGACGCGCCGGAACTGTGGCTCGACGTGTCCTGGGAGCAGGACAGCCTCCGTACCGTCAACGGGCGGCTTAACACGGTGCTGTCCAACGAGCCCGGGTCGCTTGCGTCGCTGGCCACGGTGATCAGCCAGCAGGGCGGCAATATCTCCAATATCCACCTCACGGACAGGACTCCTGATTTTTTCAGATTCGAGTTGGACCTGGAGGTTAAGGACGTGGAACATATGCGCGCGATCATTGCGGTTCTGCAGGCGAATAAATATGTTGAGAGCGTAGAACGCTCGGACACCGGCTGACCGGATCGCCAGACCGCCTGCATAATCCGCCTGATTTTCCCGCATCCACCGGACCGCCAGAATGTTCAAACGCCGCAAACAAATGTCGAGGGTTGACCGCGTCCGCAGTGTCGTCTGGCCGGACCGTGGCTTCGGGCGGCTGATTTCCTATCTGATCCAGCGGGTCAAGCGGATGCCGGGATCCACCCTGTCGATCGCGGTAGGGGCGGCATGGGGCATTTCGGTTTCCTTCACGCCCTTCATCGGGCTGCATCTGCTGGTCGGCCTGTTCATGGCTTATGTCTGCCGTGGCAACCTTCTGGCCTGCCTGTTCGGCACCTTTGTCGGCAATCCCTGGACCTTTCCGCTGTTTTTCTATCTGGACTACCGGCTCGGCGCTTTCATCGTAACCGAATTCGGCGGTGATGTGACATCGATCGGCGGCACCATGTCCGAGTTTGTGACCCTGTTTCTGGCTGATCCCCCGGCGCTGATCGGCGCGCTGTTCCTGCCGATCATCATTGGAGCGCTGATCCTTGGATCGATTGCCTGGTTCGCCGGCTTCGGCTTCACCTACTGGGCGGTTGCAGGCTGGCGTGCGCACCGCTCGAAGAGGCTTGAGGCAGCAAGGCTTCGCCGCGCTGCCTTCAGGTCGGAGAACGACAATGACGCAGGGATGTCGGCGCCAATGGCACGTCCGACCGGAAAGGATACCGGGGCATGAGTCTCCCTCATCTTCGCCTTGGCGTGAACATCGACCATGTCGCAACTGTTCGTAACGCGCGCGGCGGGGCGCATCCTGATCCTGTGCGCGCGGCGGTGGCCGCCGAGGCCGCGGGCGCCGACGGCATCACCGCCCATCTTCGCGAGGACCGGCGGCACATCCGCGACGCCGACATGTACGCCATCAGACAGGCCGTCACCGTGCCGCTGAATTTCGAAATGGCGGCGACCGACGAGATGGTCGGCATCGCCCTCGATGTGAAGCCGAACGCAGCCTGCATTGTTCCGGAGCGGCGCGAAGAGGTGACGACAGAAGGCGGGCTTGCCGTTGCCGGCCGCGAGAGCGAGCTTGAGCCCTATTTCACGCGCATTCGTGACGCCGGCATCAGGCTGTCGCTTTTCATCGAGGCAAGCGAGGCCGAGATCCGCGCCGCTGCTGCCCTCGGCGCCGACATTATCGAGCTTCATACCGGCCGTTACTGCCATGATGAAAGCGGCCGCGCGGCAGAATTGGCACGGATCAGGAAGGCGGCGGAACTCGCGGACTCGCTCGGCGTGGAATGCCATGGCGGGCATGGCCTGGATTTCGATACCGTCGGTGCGATCGCGGCGATCCCTCAAATGCATGAACTGAATATCGGGCATTTCCTGATGGGTGAGGCGATGTTCTCCGGCATGGACAAGGCCATTGCGGAAATGCGCAGGCTGATGAACGAGGCGCGGCCGTCGTGATCCTCGGTATCGGCACAGACCTGGTGGACGAGCGGCGCATCCAGCGCTCGATTGAAAGGTTTGGCGACCGTTTTCTTGACCGGATCTTCACCGACGCCGAACGCGCCGAAGCCTCGACACGCGGGTCGGCCTCGCTCTATTTCGCCAAGCGGTTCGCTGCCAAGGAAGCTGTTTACAAGGCGCTGAGCAAGTCGGGTGTCACCGGGCTCGGCTGGCGCGAGGCAGAAGTGATCAATGACAGGTCCGGCGCGCCGCATATCAGGCTGACAGGCCAGTGCAAAACGGCGCTTGAGAGCCTTACTCCCGAGGGGTATAAACCGATTGTCGACATTTCGTTGAGCGATGAGCCGCCATACGCGCTTGCCTACGTGGTGATTTCGGCTGGGACGGGTATTCAGGACGATTAGGCAGGGGCGCGCCGGCACGTATGAGCAGCAAGACCAAAGAAAAGAGTTTCGAGCCGTTCCGCACCATTATCATCGCCGGTGCGCTGGCCTTGATGTTCAGGTCGCTGTTGTTCGAGCCCTTCAATATCCCGTCCGGCTCGATGATTCCGACCCTCAAGGTCGGCGACTATCTGTTCGTTTCCAAGTTTTCCTACGGATATTCGCGCTATTCCTTCCCGTTCGGCATCATTCCCTTTGACGGTCGGGTAATGGCCGGTGAACCCGAGCGTGGCGATGTCGTCGTGTTTCGCCAGCCCGGCAATGAAGATGTCGCCTTCATCAAGCGGATCGTCGGCCTGCCCGGTGATGACATTCAGGTGAAGCGGGGCGTCCTTCATATCAACGGCACCCCCGTGAAGCGCGAGCATGAAGACGTGGGCACCGCCACTGACGGGTTCAGCGTGATGAAATATGACGACTATGTCGAAACCCTGCCGGAAGGGACATCCCACTCCATTCGCGAGATGAGCGATGCCGGCTCGCTGGACAACACACGGGTCTATTCGGTGCCGGAAGGGCATTATTTCATGATGGGCGACAACCGCGACAATTCGAATGACAGCCGCACCTCGTCCGTCGGTCTGGTGCCCTTCGAGAACTTCGTCGGCAAGGCCCAGTTCCTGTTTTTCAGCCATAACGGCTCAGCCCGGCTGTGGGAAATCTGGAAATGGCCGTTTGCCATCCGGTATTCGCGTATCGGGGACGGCATTCATTGACCGGGGGACGGCCGCGCGCCGACCTCGCCCGGCTCGAGGACGCCATCGGCCACAAGTTCAGCGACCGTGACCTGATTGCCGAGGCGCTGACCCATTCCAGCGCCACATCGCGGAGCCGCAGCTACGAGCGCCTCGAGTTTCTTGGTGACCGTGTGCTTGGTCTGATTCTGGCAGATTATTTTCATGCGCATTGCCCGGACGAGGATGAGGGCCAGCTCTCGCTTCGTTTCCATGCGGCGGCGCGCCAGTCGACGCTGGCTTCCATTGCGCGCGAGATGGACCTTGCGGCGCATGTCACGTCGCAGCCCGGCATGGATGTCGCCGGCAATGATTCGGTGATGTCGGACCTAGTCGAGAGCCTCGTGGCCGCGCTTTATCTGGATGGCGGGATCGACCCGGTTCGCGCATTTGTGCATGCCCGCTGGCCGCTTGATGCGGCAGCGCCGGCCGCCACCGAAAAGGATGCCAAATCAAGGCTTCAGGAATACGCCATGAGCAAGGGGCTGGCGCTGCCCAGCTACAGTCTCGTGTCGCGCGAGGGGCCGGATCATGCGCCGATGATGACATATTCCGTCGCGCTTGACGGCCATGGCACCGAAACCGCAACCGCGGGTGCCAGAAAACATGCCGAACAGCAGGCGGCGACGCGGATGCTTGAGAGAATTGAACAAGGGAATGGTTCGGATGGCTGAGGATACCCGTGCCGGTTTTGCCGCCCTGATCGGGGCGCCGAACGCCGGCAAGTCGACGCTGATGAACGCCATGGTCGGGACCAAAGTGTCGATTGTGACGCCGAAGGTGCAGACGACGCGAAGCCGGATCCGCGGCATTGCCATGGAAGGCAGTGCCCAGATCATCTTCATCGACACGCCCGGCATCTTCCAGCCGAAGCGCCGCCTCGACCGCGCCATGGTTCAGGCGGCCTGGAAGGGGGCCGAGGACGGCGATGTGCTGTTGCTTCTTCATGACTGCGCGCGCCGCGAGATCGATCCGGACACGGCCGCCATCGTCAAGCAGCTTGCCGAATCCGGACGCCGCGCCTCGCTGGTTCTGAACAAGATCGACCTCGCGCCGCAGGAACGCCTTCTGGAACGCGCGGACGAGATGTCGAAGCAGATGGAGTTCGAACGCATCTTCATGGTGTCCGCCGAGACCGGCAACGGCGTCGATGACCTGAAGCGCTGGCTTGCCGACAAGATGCCCGCCAGCCCCTATCTGTTCGATCCTGATGACTTGTCTGACATGCCGCTGCGGCTTCTGGCAGCCGAGATCATGCGCGAGAAGCTGTTCCTCAACCTGCATCAGGAGCTTCCCTACCAGCTCACTGTAGAGACCGAGAAATGGGAAGAGATGGACGACGGCAGCGCGACGGTGAACCTGTCCATCTATGTGGCACGGGAAGGTCATCGCGGGATCATCCTCGGCAAGCGCGGCGCCACCATCAAACGCATCGGCACCGCCGCCCGCATCGAGCTTGAAGAGGCGCTCGGCCGGCGTGTGCATGTGATGAGCCATGTGAAGTTCCGCAAGGACTGGATGGACGATGCCTCGCGCTATTCTGTCTGGGATCTGGATTACGATGCCTGAATGGAACGAGGACGCGCTGATCCTGTCAGTCCGGCCTCATGGTGAATCCAGCGCTGTTGTCTCGGTCCTCACTGTCGGGCAGGGGCGCCATGCCGGGCTTGTCCGCGGCGGCAACTCCTCCCGGCTTCGCGGCACGCTCCAGCCTGGCAATCTTGTCCAGGCCGCATGGCGTGCGCGACTTCCCGAACAGCTAGGCCAGATGACGCTCGAGCTTGGCAGGTCGGTACCGGCGCAATTTCTCGACGATCCGCTGCGGCTCGCCGGCCTTGCCTCGGCCTGTGCCTTGCTCGACGGCACGCTGCCCGAGCGCGAGGCGCAGCCGGGCCTGTTCGAGGGCACACTCGCCCTGTTCGAGTTGCTGGCCATCGAGGATGATGAGAATCGCTGGCTCGAGGGTTATGTCAGGTGGGAGCTCGGATTGCTGCAGGCGGCAGGTTTCAGGCTCGACCTGGCTAGTTGTGCCGTCACCGGAGTGACCGACCGGCTGGCGCATGTCAGCCCGAAATCGGGCCGTGCCGTGGCCGAGGGGGAAGCCGGGGAGTTCGCCGGCCGCATGCTGGCACTGCCGCGCTTTCTTGGCGGCGTCGCCTGCAACCGGCATGATTTCGAGGCCGGGCTCGCCCTGACCGGGCATTTCTTCGAACGCCGGGTCTTTGCCGCGCACCATGTCGACCTGCCGCCGCAGCGACGCCGTCTCGCCGACCTTGTTGCAGGCATATATGGTGGCTCTACGGTATAGCCACCTCAATATCTATTGGATATAACTAGGCTGTTATTCGCGGCGCCGGCCCCTTCCGCCGGCGTGCCGTTTCAATGATAAGGGTATGCGCTGATGAGCGACGACGTGGTGACCGGCACCGACGACCGGATTATCGACACCGCCTTTTCGGCGGCGCTGAGCGAGCGGTATCTTGCCTATGCGCTGTCGACCATTACCTCGCGCTCGCTTCCCGATGTCCGTGACGGCCTGAAGCCGGTGCATCGCCGCCTGCTGTTCGCGATGCGCCAGTTGCGGCTGGACCCGGGTCAGGGTTTCAAGAAATCGGCCCGCGTTGTCGGAGATGTCATGGGCAAGTTCCACCCGCATGGGGATGCGGCGATCTATGATGCGATGGTCCGGCTGGCGCAGGAATTCGCGATGCGCTACCGGCTTGTCGACGGGCAGGGCAATTTCGGCAATATCGACGGCGATAATGCTGCCGCCATGCGCTACACCGAAGCGCGCATGACCGAGGTCGCGCAGCTTCTGCTCGATGGCATCGACGAGGATACGGTCGATTTCCGCCCGACCTATGACGGCGAGTCCGAGGAGCCGTGCCTGCTTCCGGCCGGCATCCCGAACCTGCTGGCGAATGGCGCGCAGGGCATCGCGGTCGGCATGGCGACATCGATCCCGCCGCACAATGTCACCGAACTTGCCGATGCGGCGCTGCATCTGATCAAGCATCCGAACGCTTCGGTGGATACGCTGACGGGTTATGTCAGGGGCCCCGATTTCCCAACCGGCGGCATCCTCGTCGAGCCTGCCGACAGCATTCGCGAGGCCTATGCCACCGGGCGCGGCGGGTTCAGGGTGCGCGCCCGCTGGTCGGTCGAGAAGGAAAAGGGCGGGGCCTGGCAGGTCGTCGTTAACGAAATTCCCTATCAGGTGCAGAAATCCCGGCTGATCGAGCGGATGGCCGACATGCTGCAGGCCAAGAAGCTGCCGTTCCTCGCCGATATCCGCGACGAGTCGGCCGAGGACCTGCGCATCGTCCTTGAGCCGAAGAGCCGGCGTCTCGAGCCGGAAGTGGTGATGGAGAGCCTGTTCAAGCTGACAGATCTTGAAACGCGCGTGCCGCTGAACCTGAATGTGCTCGATTCCGACGGCCGCCCGGGCGTGATGTCGCTTCGGGAAGCGCTGAATGCCTGGCTGGCGCACCGCCGCGAGGTTCTTGTCCGCCGCTCCAGCTTCCGGCTTGGCAAGATCGCCTCGCGTCTCGAGGTTCTCGAGGGGTATCTCGTCGTCTATCTCAATCTCGACGAGGTCATCGCCATCATCCGCGAGGCGGAGAACCCGCGCGCCCGGCTGATGGAGCGGTTCGAGCTGACCGAGACACAGGCCAACGCCATTCTCGACATGCGGCTCCGCTCGCTTCGCCGGCTTGAGGAAATGGCGCTGAAGACCGAACGTGAGCAGCTGATCGCCGAGCAGGAGGAACTGACCGCGCTGGTTGGCGACGAGACCCTGCAATGGCAGCGCATCACTGGCGAAATCCGCGATATGAAGGCCGTGTTCGCCAAGAGCGACACGCGCCGCACTGATTGCGCCGAGGCGCCGGATATCGATGTCGACGCCGCGGAAATTCTGGTGGAGCGCGAGCCGATCACCGTCATCTGTTCGAAGAATGGCTGGATCCGCGCGATGAAGGGCCATCAGGACCTCGAGGCGGAATACAAGTTCAAGGAAGGCGACGGTCCGGCCTTCATTCTCCATGCCGAGACCACTGACAAGATTCTGCTGTTTGCCGAGAACGGGCGCTTCTACACCCTGTCCGGAGACAAGCTGCCGCGCGGCCGCGGCTTTGGCGAGCCGGTCAGCCTGATGGTCGATCTTCCCGCTGATGTCGATATCGTCCGGCTGCTGAAGGCCGAGGGCAAGCGGATGCTGGTTGCGGCCAGCACCGGACATGGTCTTCTGGTGCCGACAGAAGCGGCGCTGGCGCAGACAAGGTCCGGCAAGCAGGTGCTGAATATTTCTGGCACGGCGCGGGCGGTAGCCTGCTGCGTGGCCGAGGGCGACATGGTCGCCTCGGTCGGGATGAACCGAAAGCTGCTGGTCTTCCCCATCGACGAGGTGCCGGAAATGACCCGTGGCAAGGGTGTGATCCTGCAGCGTTTCAAGGATGGAGGGCTTGCCGATGTCACCGTCTATTCCGCCGAGGCCGGCCTGTCATGGAAGGCCGGGGGCGGGCGTACGCGCACCGAGGCGGACATGTCCGACTGGCTTGGCAAACGCGCTGGCGCAGGCAAGATGCCGCCGACCGGGTTCCCGCGGCCGGCACGCTTTACCTGATAAAAGTCTAGCTGATCAGCCGGTGCTGTCCGAATAGGCCTGCCAGCTGCCGTCGACAAACACCTCGGCCGGCTGGAAACGCGACTTGTACATCATCTTCTGGCTGCCGGCGACGAAATAGCCCAGATAGAGCCACGGCAGGTCCTGTTCCGCCGTGTATCTCAGAAGATCAAGGATCATGTAGGTGCCGAGCGAGCGCGCCGATTCGGCCGGGTCGAAGAAAGAATAGACGGCGCTCAGCCCGTCATCCTGAACATCTGTCAGGACGCAGCCTACCAGCCTGCCATCCTCGTCGCGATAGCTGACAACGCAGGATTCAATCGGGCTGTTCTCGATCATCGAGATGAAGTCGTCCCGCCCCATATTCGCCATCTGGCCGTCGCGGTGCCGGCCGTTGATGTATTTCAGGAACAGGTTGTATTGCTCGTTGGTCGGGCGGATTCGCCCGATGCTGCGGGTCAGGTCGCTGTTTGCACGTTTGATCCTTGCAAGGTTGCGGCCTGGCGCGAAGCCGGCTACATCCACCCGCCAGGGAAGGCAGGCCTTGCATTGCGGACAGACCGGCTTGTAGGCCCAGTTTTCCACGCGGCGGAATCCCGCTCGCGCCAGCTCGTCGTGAAGCGACGGGTTTTCCGAGATATCGACAGCCACGCGCTGTTCCGTCCGCCCGCTGATATAGGGGCAGTCGGACCGCATGCTGAGCCGCATCTGGAGCGGCGGCAGGTGTAAGAGGCGCTTGTCCTGATCCATATCCTCAGGCTGTCCTGTTTCTCCGGGCGAGGCAAGGAAACAGATGCCGCACCCCGATTGCCTGTTCCGGCGGGCTAGCTTGCGGAACTGTCCTCCAGCTGCCGGACCAGGAAGTTTGATCCGCGAAGGTCGGCGATGATTTCGTCCACATGCTCGGGTCCGCGGGTCTCGATGACGGCGTCAATCTTCGCCAGCTTGGCCGGCACGTCATAGAACAGCCGCTGGTGGTAGATTTCGACGATATTGCCGCCGCATCGGCTGATCGAGGCCGTGATCGCCGCCAGCATGCCGGGCTCGTCCGAGATGTCGATGCGCAGCCGTGCGAGGCGGCCGTCGCTTGCCATGTTGCGGTTCAGGATCGAGGCAAGCAGGCGCGGGTCGATATTGCCGCCGCAGATCACCACGCCGACCTTCTTTCCGGCGAACAGCGACGGGTTCTGCCGGATCGCGGCGATGCCGGCGGCGCCGGCGCCTTCGGACACGACCCGTTGCTGCTCGATCAGGCTGCCGACCGCCCATTCAAGCGACTGTTCATCGACCAGCAGGATGTCGTCGACAAGATTGCTGACCACCGGCTTGGTCACCCCGCCCGGTTTCTTCACAGCAATGCCTTCGGCAAGGGTTTCGCCGCCACAGGTGATGTCCTTGCCGGCGACGGCGAGTTTCATCGTCGGGTAGAGTTCGGTCTGGACACCATAGATTTTCAGGTTCGGGCGCATGTCGCGGGCGATGGTGGCAATGCCGCCGATCAGTCCGCCGCCGCCGATCGGCACGACAAGCGCGTCCAGATCATCGCAAGCGGTCAGCATTTCCAGCCCTGCCGTGCCCTGGCCGGTCATGACCAGCTCGTTGTCATAGGGATGGATCAGGGACAGGCCGCGTTCTTCGATCAGCTGCGATACCAGCCCCTCGCATTCATTCAGGTTGCGCCCCTCGAGAACCACCTCGGCACCGAACGCGCGGGTGCGCGAAACCTTGGCAAAGGGGGTTTGCGCCGGCATCACGATAACGGCCGGTATGCCCATATTCATCGCGTGATAGGCAACGGCCTGGGCGTGGTTTCCTGCCGACATGGTGATCACGCCGCGTTGGCGCTCCTCGGCGCCGAGGGCCTGCATCGCCATGAAAGCGCCGCGCGCCTTGAAGGATGAGGTGTGCTGGAGATTTTCCAGCTTCAGCATAAGCTCGCAACCAAGTGTCCGGGACAGCATCGGGGCTGCGACGAATGGTGTGCGGATGATCTGGCCGTCCAGTAGGTCGGCGGCGTTCCGGATATCGGATGCTGTGACTGCCATGATGGGCTCCCTTAGTCGGGGGAATTGGTTTGCGAACCGTTTTCGCTGCTGAGGTCCCGTGTCAGCCGGTTTCAGCCCTTTGCCAGCAGCCTAGCCGCATCGGGCGCGAAATAGGTCAGGATGGCATCGGCGCCTGCGCGCTTGAAGCCGAGAAGGCTTTCCATCATCGCGCGCTCGCCGTCAAGCCAGTTATTGGCGCTGGCGGCCTTGATCATCGCATATTCGCCAGACACCTGATAGGCGACGCAGGGCACGCCGAACTCGGCCTTTGCCCGGCCCAGAATGTCGAGATAGGGCATGCCGGGCTTGATGATGACGATGTCGGCGCCTTCGGCCAGATCGAGGCTGATCTCGTGCATCGCCTCGTCGCTGTTGGCCGGGTTCATCTGATAGCTGGCCTTGCCGTCCCCGCCGGCGAGCTTGCCGGCACCGACGGCGTCGCGGAACGGGCCGTAGAATCCCGACGCGTATTTCGCCGCGTAGGACATGATCTGTACATTCTGGTGGCCGGCATCGTCGAGCGCCGCGCGGATCGCGGCGACACGGCCGTCCATCATGTCCGATGGCGCGATGATATCGCATCCGGCATCCGCCTGGCACACCGCCTGGCGGCAGAGCACCGCAACGGTCTCGTCATTCACGATTTCGCCGTCACTCAGGATGCCGTCATGGCCATGGTCGGTGAACGGGTCGAGCGCCACATCGCAGATCACGCCGAGTTCTGGGCAGGCCTGCTTGACCGCGCGCACGGCCCGGCAGACCAGATTGTCCCCGTCGCCCGCCAGCGTGCCGTCATTGTCCTTGAGGGCCGGATCGATCGACGGAAAGACGGCAATGGCCGGTATGCCAAGGGCTTCCGCCTCGCGCGCCTGCGTGACCAGCCGGTCGATGCTGTGACGTGAAACGCCGGGCATGGATGCCACCGGTTCGGCCTTTTCCTCGCCCTCGATGACGAACAGCGGCCAGATCAAATCGTCGACCGACAGCCTGTGCTCGGCCAGCATGCGGCGCGAGAACGCCTTCATCCTGTTGCGGCGCATGCGTGTGGCCGGGTATTGACCTCTGCTCATCTTCGCTCCAAATCTCAGGGGCGGGGGATTGCCCACCCTCATTCGGGACATATAGCCAGCATCGGGACGCGACGCAATGCAGCAGGATGATATCCGCTTCTCAATCCATGGCAGGGCAGGCCTTGTCCTGATCGACCGGCCAAAGGCCCTGAATGCGCTGAGCTATGACATGGCGGTCGCTCTTCGCGCGCAGCTTGGCCTCTGGGGCGAGGATGACACTGTCAGCCATGTGGTGATGGCCGGATCCGAGCCGCGCGCCTTTTGCGCAGGCGGCGACATCCGCGATCTCTACAATATGGCGGTGGCCGGAGAGCATGACCGGATCGCTGTCTGTTTCCGCGCCGAATACATGGCGCATATGGCGGTATGCGAGTTTCCCAAGCCGCTGGTCTCGCTTGCCGACGGGATTGTCATGGGCGGCGGTGCCGGACTGATGCAGGCCGGATCGCACGCCATTGTCAGCGACACCACACGTTTTGCCATGCCGGAAAGCGCCATCGGCCTTTATCCCGACGCCGGGGCCAGCGTGTTTCTCGGCCGCTGTCCAAGGTCGCTTGCCCTTTATCTCGGCATGACAGGAAAGATCATCGGCGCCGCCGACTGCCTGATGCTGGGGCTGGCGAACGCCATGGTGCCTTCGGCCGATGTGACGGCGCTGAAAGACGCGCTTCTGGCATGCTCTGCCGACGAGATTGACGACGTTGTCACGCGATACAGGTCCGACCCGGGGCCTGCGCCGCTGCAGGCCGGTCGCACCGAGATCGACTATATTTTCGCAGGTGATGACCCTGCGGTGATGCGTGATCGCGCCGGCGACATGGCAATGCTGAAGGAAAGCCGGCTTGCCGAAGAGGTCCATACGGCGCTGACGACACGCTGCCCGATGACATCGCACGTGTTCATGCGGTTGATTGACGGCGACCACGGCATCACGGATATGCCCTCGGCATTGATGCTGGACTATCATCTGGCGATGCGGATGACCCGCCGGACCGATTTCATCGAGGGCGTGCGCGCCGTGATAATCGAGAAGAGCAATGATGCCGTCTGGCGACCGGCACGGCTGGAAGACGTCACGTCGCAGGATGTGGACGAGGTTTTCGACCGTTCGGGATTGCCCGCCTTGAGGTAGTGTCGGCGAAGCCTTACCCCCGCCTTGCATCGCAACGCGCCTCACCGTAGATTGGCGCTGCAATCGACCTCTTTGGAAGGCCCTGTCCATGCGTCTCAGCCAGTATTTTCTGCCGCTTCTCAAGGAAACGCCCAAGGAGGCACAGATCGCCTCGCACAGGCTGATGCTTCGTGCCGGCATGATCCAGCAATCCAGCGCCGGCATCTATTCCTGGCTGCCGCTCGGCAAGAAGGTTCTCGACAAGATCGCGCAGCTTGTCCGCGAAGAGCAGAACCGTGCCGGGGCCATCGAGATCATGATGCCGACCATCCAGCCTGCCGAGCTGTGGCAGGAGTCAGGCCGTTATGACGATTACGGCGCCGAGATGCTGCGGATCAAGGACAGGCACGAGCGCGACATGCTCTACGGTCCGACCAACGAGGAACAGGTCACCGATATTTTCCGCAGCCATGTGCGCAGCTACAAGGCGCTGCCGCTGAACCTCTATCACATCCAGTGGAAGTTCCGTGACGAGGTGCGGCCGCGCTTCGGCATCATGCGGGGGCGGGAATTCCTGATGAAGGATGCCTATTCCTTTGACATCGACTCCGATGCCGCGCGGCAGTCCTACAACCGGATGTTCGTTTCCTACCTGAAGACCTTCGCCCGCATGGGGCTGACCGCGATCCCGATGGAAGCCGATACCGGGCCCATCGGCGGCGACATGAGCCATGAATTCATCATTCTTGCCGAAACAGGCGAGAGCGGTGTCTATTTCCACAAGGACTGGCTGAATACCGACCTTGTAACCAGCGTCGACTACAGTGAAGATCTGCAGCCGGTGGTGGACAGGTTCACTTCGCTCTACGCCCGTGCCGACGAAAAGCACGACCCGGCCAATTGCCCGGTGGACGAGGGCGACCTGATGAGCCTTCGCGGCATCGAGATCGGCCACATCTTCTATTTTGGCGAGAAATATTCCGAGCCGATGGGCGCGACCGTTGCCGGTCCCGACGGCAGCAACATCCCGGTCCATATGGGGTCCTACGGCATTGGTGTGTCCCGGCTTGTCGGCGGCATCATCGAGGCGAGCCACGACGACAAGGGCATCATCTGGCCGCGCGCCGTCGCCCCGTTCGATGTCGCGGTCGTCAATCTGAAGCCGGATGACGACGGCTGCACCGCATGCGCCGAGGATCTTTACGCCAGGCTCGGTGCGGCCGGCGGCGACCCGCTGATGGATGACCGTGACGAGCGGCCCGGCGCAAAGCTCGCCAGCATCGACCTGATTGGTATCCCGTGGCAGATTGTGATTGGCCCGCGCGGCATGGCGAATGGCGTGGTCGAGGTAAAGAACCGGGCGACCGGCGAGGCTGTCGAAGTTTCGCCAGAATCAGCGCTCAGCATGGTGATGGACGGCGCGGCATAGACCGGCGGCGCCAGCACGGCAGCAAAGGGACTTTCATGCGGCTGTTTTCTCCTGTCGAGAGACTGTTGGCGAAGCGCTATATGCGCTCGCGCCGGGCCGAGGGATTCATTTCCGTCATCGCGTGGTTTTCGCTCGCCGGGATCACCCTTGGTGTCGCCACGCTGATTATCGTCATGTCGGTGATGAACGGCTTTCGGGCAGAACTGATCGGGCGCATCCTCGGGCTGAACGGCCATGTCGGCGTCTATGCCGCCGGCGGGTCGGGCATTGCAGATTTCGACCCGCTGTCGGTGTCGCTTGCCGAAATCCCCGGCGTGATCGCCGTGACCCCGCAGGTCGAGGGGCAGGTGATGGCCAGCCGTGGCAACACGAATCTCGGCGCTGTTGTCCGCGGCGTGCGCTGGTCGGACCTCGCGGCGCGGCGTCCGCTCTGGAACGCGCTGAGCGACGAGGCGATCGCCGGCTTCCGTGACGAGGGCGGTCTTCTTGTCGGCAAGAGCATGGCCTTCAAGATGGGGTTGAAGGTCGGCGACACCATCACGCTGACCTCGGCCCGCGGCGAGGCCACCGCCTTTGGCACCCTGCCGACCCGGCGCGCCTATCGCATCGCAGGCATTTTCGATGTCGGCATGCATGAATATGACAGCTCGTTCATTTTCATGCCGTTCGATGTCGCGGGAAAGCTGTTTGGCATGCATGACCGCGCCTCGGGGCTGGAAATCTATACGGCCGATCCGCAGAACATCACTGTGATCCGGACACTTGTGGCCGACAAGATCGGCAAGGAGCTTCGCGCCTTCGACTGGCTGCAGCGCAACCGTACCTTCATCAACGCCCTGCGGGTCGAGCGCAATGTCATGTTCCTGATCCTGACGCTCATCATCCTCGTCGCCGCCTTCAACATCATCTCCTCCATGATCATGCTTGTCCGGTCCAAGAACGCCGACATCGCGGTGCTTCGCACGATGGGGGCCAGTAGCGGCACCATCATGCGGGTGTTCCTGATGACCGGGGCCAGTATCGGTGTCGTCGGCACAATGGCCGGCACGGTGATCGGGTTGCTGTTCTGCTGGAAGATCGGATCGATCCAGGGCTTCATTGAGGGCATCTCCGGGGCCGAGCTGTTCGCCGCCGAGATCTACTTCCTGTCGACACTTCCGGCAAAGGTCGATCCGGCCGAGGTCGGGTTTGTCATCGCCATGGCGCTCGGCCTGTCATTCCTTGCCAGCCTTTATCCGGCATGGCGTGCCGGGCGTATCGCGCCGGCAGAGGTTCTGCGCCATGAATAGCAACACGAAAAAAGCTGCTGGCGGCGTGTTGCTGTCACTGGCCAATGTCCAGCGCAATTACGAGCAGGGCGGGTCCGTGATCGAGGTCCTGCGTGACGCCAGCCTCGAGGTGCGCGGCGGCGAGATCACGGCACTGGTCGGGCCTTCCGGGTCCGGCAAATCCACGCTTCTCAACATTGCCGGCCTGCTGGAAAAGCCGAGCGGCGGCGAAGTGACCATCGACGGCATCGCCACCAGCAAGCTGGGCAGCGGAAAGCGCGGACGTTTGCGCGGCTCGCATATCGGGTTTGTGTTCCAGTTTCACCGCCTGCTTCCCGAATTCTCGGCGCTGGAGAATGTGATGATTCCGCAGATGCTGAATGGCCTCGGCCGCGAGGAGTCGGCGGAGCGCGCCGAACAGCTGCTTGCCATGGTCGGGCTTCGCCAGCGATGCGATCACCGTCCGGGTGCGCTGTCCGGCGGTGAACAGCAACGCGTTGCCATCGCGCGGGCCGTTGCCAATGCGCCGCGTATCCTTCTGGCCGACGAGCCGACCGGCAATCTTGATCCGGAAACCGCCGCCGAAGTGTTTGAACATCTCAACCATATTGTACGCGGCACCGACACGGCGGCGCTGATCGTCACGCATAACGAGGCGCTTGCCGCCACCATGGACAGGCGACTGACCATTCGTGACGGCGGCATCGCCGAGATCTGACGCACCGGTCCTGCTGACAAAATACAGATTATCCGCAACCCGGTGTTTGCCCGTGGCCGGGGGTGCGATATTCTTGGGTGATATTCCCGCCCCGAGGATTTTCAATGCCTGCCCCATTCGTCCATTTGCGCGTTCATTCAGCCTATTCGCTGGCGGAATCGACGCTTCGCCTTAAGTCGATCGTGGCACTGGCAGGTGGCGATTCGCAGCCGGCAGTGGCCATCACCGACACCAACAACATGTTCGGCGCTCTGGAATTTTCTGAAAAGATGCGTGAGTCCGGGGTGCAGCCGATTATCGGACTGGAGTGCATCATCGCGGATTCACGGGGCCGCGGCGAGGTGGTGCTTCTGGCGCAGAGCGAGGCCGGTTACGAGGCGCTGTGCCGCCACAATTCTCGGGCCCTTCTCGAGGTCGAGGGCGGCGATGATCCGGTGATCCGGCTGGAATCGCTCGCTGGTGACGGCGAGGGCCTGATCCTGCTTACCGGCGGGGCGGTGAGGGGTTTCGTTGGCGCGGCGGCTGCCGAGGGGCAGACGGCGCTGGTTGATGAACGTCTTGCCGCGCTCAAGGAAGCGCTTCCGGGCCGTGTCTATGTCGAGCTGCAGCGGCACGGCCTCGATGCCGAGCGGCGCGCCGAGCCGGTGTTGCTGGACGCGGCGATCAGTGCCGATATTCCGCTGGTGGCCACGAATGACTGCCGTTTTGAAAAACGCGACATGGTCATGCCGCATGACGTGCTTCTGTGTATCGGCAATGGCCGCAAGCTGGCCGAGGATGACAGGCCGCGCTTTACGGCCGAGCATTATTTCAAATCCGCCGAAGAGATGGCGACGCTGTTCGCCGACATTCCCGAGGCTGTCCGCAACACGCTGGTGATCGCGCAGCGCTGCAGCGCCATGGCGGAAATGCGCAAGCCGATCCTGCCGCCCTTCGAATCCGAGGCGGGGCTCGGCGAGGAGGACGAGCTCAAGCGTCAGTCCGAGGACGGGCTGGAGGACAGGCTTGCCCGGCATGTCTTCACCGACGGGATGGACCAGGCGGCCCGCGAGGCTGCCGCGGCGCCCTATCGCGAAAGGCTGGCGTTTGAGCTTGGCGTTATCAGCCAGATGGGCTTTCCGGGCTATTTCCTGATCGTTGCCGACTTCATCCAGTGGGCGAAGGCGCGCGACATTCCGGTGGGCCCCGGGCGGGGCTCCGGCGCGGGTTCGGTGGTGGCATGGGCTCTGTCGATCACCGATCTCGACCCGCTGCGCTGGGAGCTTCTGTTCGAGCGCTTCCTCAACCCTGAGCGCGTCTCGATGCCGGACTTTGATATCGATTTCTGCCAGGACAGGCGAGAAGAGGTCATCGGTTATGTTCAGGAGAAATACGGTTTCGACAAGGTCGCCCAGATCATCACCTTCGGATCGCTGCAAGCACGCGCCGCGCTGCGCGATGTCGGGCGCGTTCTCGAAATGCCCTATCCGCAGGTCGACCGCATCGCCAAGCTGATCCCCAGCAACCCGGCAAACCCGGTGACCATCGCGCAGGCGCTGGAGACCGAGGAAGAGCTTCGCCAGCAACGCCGTGACGACGAGCAGGTTGGCGAGCTTATTGATATCTCGATGAAGATCGAGGGACTGTATCGCCACGCCTCGACCCATGCTGCCGGCCTTGTCATCGGTGACCGGCCGCTGGAACAGCTGGTGCCGCTCTATCGCGACCCGCGCTCGCCGATGCCGGTCACGCAGTTCAACATGAAATGGGTCGAGAATGCCGGTCTGGTGAAATTCGACTTCCTGGGTCTGAAGACCCTGACAGTGCTACAGCGGGCTGTCGCCTTTCTTGCCCGGCGGGGTGTCGAGATCGACCTCGCGACCATTCCGCTGGATGACGCCAGGACCTTCGAGATGCTCTCGGCCGGCGACACGGTCGGCGTGTTCCAGCTGGAATCCGCCGGTATGCGTGATGTTCTGAAAGGCCTGAAGCCGGACCGTTTCGAGGACATCATCGCTGTTGTCGCGCTTTATCGCCCCGGCCCGATGGAGAATATCAAGCATTATGTGGCGCGGAAGCACGACCCTTCGCTCGTCACCTACATGCATCCCAAGCTGGAGCCCGTTCTGGCCGAAACCTACGGCATCATGATCTATCAGGAGCAGGTGCAGCAGGCGGCGAGGGTCCTGGCCGGTTACACGCTTGGCGGTGCCGACCTGTTGCGGCGGGCCATGGGCAAGAAGATCAAGGCCGAGATGGACAAGCAGCGCCAGACCTTCATTGCCGGCGCCGTCGAGAATGACCTGAGCGAACAGCTTGCCTCCGACGTGTTCGACCAGATCTCGGCGTTTGCCGGCTACGGTTTCAACAAGTCGCACGCGGCGGCCTATGCGCTGGTGTCCTATCAGACGGCCTATCTCAAGGCCAATTATCCCGAGGAATTCCTTGCCGCTTCCATGGCGCTCGACGCCGGCAGCACCGACAAGCTGGCCGTCTTCCGTCAGGAATGCCAGCGCGAGGAGATCGAGGTGCGGCCACCGGATGCGAACCGGTCCGGCGCCAGTTTCACAGTCGAATTGCCCGAGAATGGCGGCCGGGCGGCGGTGCGCTATGCGCTTGGCGCCATCCGCAATGTCGGTACCGAGGCGATGTCGCAGCTTGTTGCCGAACGCGAGGCGAACGGTGAGTTCGCCGACCTGACAGATTTCCTGAAACGCCTTCCGCAGGCCGTCGCCAACAAGAAGCAGATGGAAAACCTGATCAGGGCGGGCGCGCTCGATTCCCTGCATGGCAACCGTCGTGAATTGCTGGAGAATGTCGAGGCCATCCTCGCCTTTGCGGAAACCGTCCGGCAGGATGCGCAATCCAGCCAGGACAGCCTGTTCAGCGGCGATGACGCGCTTGACAAGACCGTGCATATGCAGCCGTTCGAGGACTGGAGCGGCATGGACCGGCTTCGCGAGGAGTTTGAATCGCTGGGCCTGTATCTGTCGGCGCACCCGCTCGACGGCTATGCCGGCCGGCTGGACAAGCTGAAGGTGATTACGGCGAATGATCTGGCGGCGATGATCGAAAGCCGCAATCTGAAGCCGCGCGTCAATCTGGCGGGCTCGGTATCGGCCAAGCAGGTGCGGATCTCGCAGCGCGGCAACAAGTTCGCCTTCGTCCAGTTCACCGACCAGACTGGTGTATTCGAGGTGACCTTCTTCTCCGACATGCTTGCCGAAAGCCAGGAATTGCTGGACAGCGACATGCCGGTCCTTGTCTCCGCCAACCTGCGCCTGGAAGAGAACGGGCCGCGGATCACGGCAGCGCGCGTGCAGGCGCTGGACGAGGCGATTGCCGCGTGGAACGGGGGTGTCGGCATCTGGGTGCAGGACGACAAGCCGTTGCCGGCGCTGAAATCGCTGCTTGAGGAGGACGGGCCCGGCCGCGCCGAGGTCAAGCTGCGCCTGATCATGGATGACAAGGAAGTCAGCGTCGCGCTTCCCGGCCGCTTCAGGCTGAGCGGCGAGGCACGCCGTTCGATGCGCCAGATTCCGGGCATCCTCTCGGTACAGGAACTCTAGACATATCCTGAGGCCGTCCCGGCTTTTCGGCTTGCATTTCCGCCGGGCTTTGGTTACACCACGCGCAATTCACACATGCGGGCTGGCGCCCGCCGGCGGCAGCCGGCAGGGGGCCTTTCCGGTGAAGGTGGCAACACCTTTCATTTCCCGCATGGAGGCTCAACCGGAGAACAGGAGTTACTCGATGTCTCTGCCTACCTTTACCATGCGCGAGATGCTGGAAGCCGGCGTCCATTTCGGCCACAGCACCCGTCGCTGGAATCCCCGCATGAAGCCGTTCATTTTCGGCGAGCGGAACAAGATCCACATTCTCGACCTGCAACAGACCGTGCCGATGCTGCACGCCGCGCTGAAAGCGCTGAGCGATGTCACATCGCGTGGCGGCCGTGTCCTGTTCGTCGGCACCAAGCGTGCGGCGGCTGACAAGATCGCCGAGACAGCACGCAACTGCGGCCAGTATTACGTCAACCACCGCTGGCTTGGCGGCATGATGACCAACTGGGCCACCGTGTCGCAATCGATCCGCCGCCTTCGCGAGCTTGAGGCCCGCATGGAAGGTGACGAGATCAACCAGCTGACCAAGAAGGAAGTCCTGCAGCTGACCCGTGAGCGGGACAAGCTGGAGATGACCCTTGGCGGCATCAAGGAGATGGGTGGTCTTCCCGACATGCTGTTCGTGATCGACACGAACAAGGAAGCCATCGCTGTCGAGGAAGCCAACCGGCTGAACATCCCGGTTGTCGCCATCGTCGATTCCAACGCCAAGCCCGAAGGTGTCGATTACATGATCCCGGGCAATGACGACGCGATGCGCGCCATCTCCTTCTATTGCGATCTGGCCCAGGCCGCCGTTCTCGACGGCCTGCAGACCGAAATGATGAAGACAGGTGGTGACGCCGGTGCCGCCGCCGACGCGCCTGCCGAGCCTGCGGTTGCCGCCGAGGCGCCGGCTGAAGAAGCCGCCGCCGAAGCCGAAGCCGCTCCTGCCGAGGAAGCAGCTCCGGCAGCCGAGGCCGCGGCTGAGGAAGCGCCTGCTGCCGAGGGCGGCGAGGAAGCGCCGGCAAGCTGACAAGCCGCCGCTTTGTAACAGACAAACACCTTTCCGCCCCGGCAACGGGGCGGTTTGGTATCAACTTTCCGAATTTGACGTTCTAACCACCTGAAACGGGATACAGACGATGAGCGTGACAGCTGCACTTGTGAAGGAACTTCGCGAAAAATCTGGCGCAGGCATGATGGACTGCAAAAAGGCGCTTGCCGAGACCGACGGCGACATGGAAGCCGCCATTGACTGGCTTCGCACCAAGGGCCTGGCAACCGCTGCCAAGAAATCCGGCCGCGTGGCCTCTGAAGGCCTGGTGGCATTCGCCGTCGACGGCACCAAGGGTGCCGTTATCGAGCTGAATGCCGAGACTGACTTCGTGGCGCGCAATACCGAATTCCAGGAGTTCGCTTCGACACTGGCCGGTCTTGCGCTGGCCGCCGGCGACCTCGACGCGCTGACCGCTGCCGACTATCCGGACACAGGCCGCAATGTCGCTGAGGAACTGACCCACAAGATCGCCACCATTGGCGAGAACATGTCGCTGCGCCGCATGGCTGCCGTGTCCGTCGGTTCGGGCGCCGTCGTGTCCTACATGCACAACGCGACCGCTGCCGGCCTCGGCCGGATCGGGGTGCTGGTGGCGCTTGAGTCCAGCGCCGGCGCGGATGTCCTCGAGCCGCTTGGCAAGCAGATCGCCATGCATATTGCGGCCACCGCACCGGCAAGCCTGTCCGTCGACGATCTCGACAAGGACATGGTCCAGCGTGAGCGTGATGTCCTGATCGAGCAGGCCAAGGCATCCGGCAAGCCGCAGGAAATCGCCGAGAAGATGGTCGAAGGCCGCATGAAGAAGTACTACAAGGAAGTGGTGCTTCTCGAGCAGGTTTCCGTCATTGATGGCGAGACCCAGATTTCCGACGTCGTTGCCAAGGCCGGCAAGGATGCCGGAGCAGAGATTGCGCTGACGGGTTTTGTCCGCTTTAATCTCGGCGAGGGTATCGAGAAAGAAGAGACGGACTTTGCTGCAGAGGTCGCTGCGCAACTGTCCTGACCCGACCGGAACGAGGCACGCATGAGTGACGATGACAGCAACGGGAAGGGGCACCTTTATCCAAGGGTGCTCCTGAAAATTTCGGGTGAATCGCTGATGGGCAAACAAGCCTACGGCATTGATCCCGAGATGGTTGCCGCCGTCGCCCAGCAGGTCAAAGACGTCGTCAATCTCGGCGTCGAGGTGTGCCTCGTGATCGGTGGCGGCAATATTTTCCGCGGCGTGTCCGGCGCGGCGGCAGGCATGGAACGTGCCACCGGCGATTACATGGGCATGCTGGCAACGGTGATGAACGCGCTGGCGATGCAGAACGCGCTGGAAACACTCGACATGCCGACACGGGTCATGTCCGCGCTCCCCATCAGCGCTGTGTGCGAGCCCTATATCCGCCGCCGTGCGATGCGCCATCTCGAAAAGCGTCGGGTGGTCATTTTTGCCGCTGGCACAGGCAATCCGTTTTTCACCACCGATACGGCGGCCGCGCTGCGTGCGTCCGAAATGGGATGTTCTGCCCTTCTCAAAGGGACACGCGTGGACGGTGTTTACTCTGCCGATCCGGAAAAGGATCCGGACGCAGTGCGTTATGACCAGCTCAGCTACCTTCAGGTGCTTTCCGAGGATTTGAAGGTCATGGATGCCTCCGCGGTATCCCTTGCGCGTGAGAACAGCATTCCCATCCTGGTCTTTTCGATCGAGGATACAGGCGGCTTCCAGCGGGTGCTGCGTCACGAAGGCAAGTTCACGATCGTCAGTTAACGTAATTCCCTGCTTCACAAAAACCGTCAAACTGCACAAGATATCCGGCGTTACAGCCAGCAATGAATGGAGACCCATAGATGTCCGAGGTTGATCTGGACGATATCAAGCGCCGCATGGAAGGCAGCCTGAACAGCCTGAAAACCGAATTCATGGGACTTCGCGCCGGGCGCGCCTCGACCGGAATGCTTGAGCCTGTGATGGTCGACGCCTACGGATCAAAGATGCCGATGTCGCAGGTCGGCAATATTTCAGCTCCCGAGCCTCGTCTGCTGACAGTAACCGTCTGGGATGCCTCGCTGACCGCCTCTGTTGAAAAGGCCATTCGCGAGTCCGATCTCGGCCTGAACCCGATGGCAGAGGGCACGCTGATCCGTGTGCCGATCCCCGATCTTTCCGAAGAGCGTCGCCGTGACATGGTCAAGGTGGCGAGCCGCTATGCCGAGGCAGCGCGTGTTTCGGTCCGCAATGTGCGCCGTGACGGCATCGAGACCGCACGGAAGATGCAGAAGGACAGCCTTCTTTCCGAAGACGAGCTGCGCGATATGGAGGGTGATATCCAGAAGCTGACCGACGATCACGTAAAGATGATCGACGATGCGCTGGCCAACAAGGAAAAGGAAATCACCCAAGTATAGCAAATATAGCCACCCCGTTAGCCAGACCGGATATCGCCTGCCGCAGCCAGGAATTGTCATGATCAAAGTTCCGCATCACCTTGCCATTATAATGGATGGTAACCGTCGCTGGGCGCGTCAAAGGGGTCTGCCGTCTGTCAGCGGTCACCGTGAGGGCTCTGAAACGCTGAAGAATATTGCCCGCCACGCGAGCGAACGTGACGTCCGCTGGTTGACCGCCTTTGCCTTTTCCTTTGAAAACTGGAGCCGCCCCAAACCCGAAATCGACGGGTTGTTCAGCTTGCTTCGCGGTTTTCTTGAAAACGACATTGGCGAGTTGAACGAGCAGAACGTCAAGCTTCGGGTGATTGGCAACAGGCAACGTTTCGGTTCGCGACTGGTCGACCTCATCGACTGGGCCGAGCGGTCCACCTCCGGCAACACCGGGTTGAACCTGACGCTGGCGCTCGATTATGGCGGGCGTCAGGAGATTACTTCTGCGATGCGTCAGCTGGCCATAGAGGTCGAAACCGGAATTCTGGCAGTCGATGACATCAAGGAGGACGTCATCAAGTCCCGGATGACATCGGCGGCACTGCCCGAGATAGACCTGTTGATCCGGACTGGCGGCGAACAGCGTATTTCGAATTTCATGCTATGGGACATTTCCTACGCCGAGTTCTACTTCTCGCCTGTCCTCTGGCCTGATTTCACGAAAGAAGACCTCGTTCGTGCGCTGAATGAATTCACCAACCGCGACCGCCGTTTCGGTGGCGATACCGTCAGTCAGATTAACGAGCGTGTAACGTCCATTGCGGACAAGAGGCGTTCATCCTGACCGTTTAGTGGAAAGGGCCAGCATGTCGGGTACCACGCGCCGTCTGGTCGGCGCTCTCCTGTTTATGCCGATTATTGCGCTTGTGGCGGTCTCACAGCCTGCCTCGCAATGGTTGCTGATGGCGCTTGCCGCGCTGATGGTGCTTGAATTCTCTTCCATGCTGGCATTGCCAATGGCGTTGCGTGCCGCGCTTCTGATGGATTTCGTGTTGTTCGCCCTGCCGGCACCTATCTTCGCCGGAATCGAGACCACAGCCGGCATGCCGCTCGACCTCGTCATCCTTGCGCTTGCTGCACTGGTCGTCGGCTTGATCTGGGCGGTGACGCGCAACGGCCTTGCGTCGATTTTTATCGCGTTGGTCGTCACCTGCATTCTCGCCACGCGCGGGTTGCTTGGCGTTGAGGGTGGCAACCTTGTTCTTCTCGCGCTGGCTGCTGCGGTGGCGAGCTGCGATACCGCCGCCTATTTCGTAGGCCGGCGGATCGGCGGAGCGAAACTCGCGCCTGCCATCAGTCCCAACAAGACCAGGGCTGGTGCAATTGGCGGCACGATAGGAGCAGTCGCAGCATGCCTGCTCATATCTTCCGGTTCCTGGCTGTCACCGGTGGCAGCCGTCGCGGGGGGCATATGCCTCGCGGTCCTGGCGCAGGCTGGTGATTTGGTCGAGTCAGCCCTGAAACGTCGGGTCGGGGTCAAGGACAGTAGCAGCCTGATCCCCGGCCATGGCGGTTTTCTTGACCGGTTCGACGGATATCTTCTTACATTGCCGGCGGTCTATCTCTATATTCTCGCCATTCAGTAACGCGTTCAGCGGTGGCATGCACAGGCACCGCATACGGCAAGGTCAAGCGTGGCAAAGCAGCTTACAATCCTCGGTTCCACCGGGTCGATCGGCACCAGCACACTGGCACTCGTGGAAGGCTGTCCCGAACAATTCGACATCAAGGTTCTTGTTGCCGGCCGCAATGCCGGACTGCTTGCCGAGCAGGCCCTCAGGTACCGTCCCGACGCTGTCGGCCTTGCCGATGAGGCAGGTGAGACGGTCCTGCGCGAGGCACTTGCCGGAAGCGGTATCGAGATCATGTGCGGCGAGGCAGCTTGTACAGAACTCGCCCGCAGGCCGGTCGATATCGTGATCGCCGGCATCGTGGGGCTTGCCGGGTTGCCGTCGGTATTGGCGGCCGTCGAATGTGGCCAGACTGTTGCTCTGGCGAACAAGGAATCTCTCGTGTCCGCAGGCGAGGTGGTAACAGCCATGGCGCGTCGCACCGGTGCACGTATTCTTCCGGTGGACAGCGAACACAGTGCGATCTTCCAGTGCTGGCAGGGATGGGCGGGTCATCAGGATGACCTTGTGAATGCCAGTGGGGTGTCCGGGATTGGCCGTATCTGCCTGACGGCATCCGGCGGACCGTTCCGTGATCGTGACCTCGACAGTTTCGACAGGATCACAGCCGCTGAGGCTGTTCGGCATCCGAACTGGGAGATGGGACAGAAAATTTCTGTCGACAGTGCGACCATGATGAACAAGGGGCTCGAGGTGATCGAGGCGGCCTGGATGTTCGACCTCGGACCAGCGCAGATCGACGTGCTGATTCATCCGCAGGTGGCTGTTCACGGGCTCGTCTATTTCAATGACGGCTCGGTGATCGGTCAGCTTGGCACAGCGGATATGAAAACACCTATTTCAGTTGCTCTTGCATGGCCCGACCGACTTGACTGGAAGCCTGAGCCTCTGGACCTGTTGTCGCTTGGCAGCCTGGATTTCATGGCGGTTGAGGAAGCACGCTATCCCTGTTTCTTCCTGGCACGCCAGGCACTGGCATCGGGCGGCATCATGCCGGCCGTGCTGAACGCGGCGAATGAAGTCGCTGTGGCGGCGTTTCTCGATGGCAGGATTGGTTTCACCGGGATCGGCGCGATTGTCGATGACTGTCTCCAGAACGCACCGGACGGAGATGTCAGGTCTCTGGAAGCGGTGCTGGAGATTGATGCGCGCACGCGTCGCCTTGCCGAGACGCGTTGCGAGAGCTACATGTCGGGGGCTTCCATGGCAAAGACACGGGGAGGTATCTGAACTCATGCCCGAACTGAGCGCTCTCCAGCTGATCATCGGCTTCCTGCTTCTGCTTACACCCGTGGTGTTTTTCCACGAACTCGGCCATTACTGGGTGGCGCGTCGCGCCGGCGTGATTGTCGAGGTGTTTTCGGTCGGGTTCGGTCCTGAAATCTATGGCTGGACATCAAAAAAGACAGGCACACGCTGGCGGATTGCGGCGATCCCTCTTGGTGGGTATGTGCGTATGCGAGGCGACGAGAACGAGGCGAGTGGCGCCGCCCCGGATGCGGACAAGGTGCCCGGAAGTTTTGCCGGAGCCAGTCTTGGCTGGAGATCGGCAATCGTTCTTGCCGGCCCGGTGGCAAATTTCATTCTTGGCATCCTGCTGTTTGCTCTTGTCTATATGACGGTCGGCAAGGTCACCATTCCAGCCGAAATCGGCGAGGTGATGCCGGAAACCGCGGCGGCGGAAGCCGGGCTGCGGCCCGGTGACCTGGTCACGGATATCGACGGCATAACAGTCCGTGACTTCAGCGACCTTCGCGGCCTTGTTGTCGAAGCGCCAGGGCGTCCGCTTGAATTCACCATCCTTCGCGACGGCAGGCCGGTAACGCTCACGGTGACACCGCAGCCAAGGTTCAACGAAGAAATGCAGGTCTATATCGGCCTGCTGGGCGTCAAATCCAGCGGTGGCGGGACACGAGAGCGTCTGTTGCCGGGAAGCGCGCTCGTGGCGGCAAGTTCTGATGCGTTCAGAATGTCCGTCATGATCCTGCGCGGTCTTTCAAGGCTGGGGCGCGGGGAAATGCAGGCCGGCGAGGTTCAGGGCCCCGTCGGTATCGCGAAAATCTCGGGATCGGCCCTGCAGCAGGGTCTTATACCCTTTGTGCTGCTGACAGCGGTGATCTCGATCAATCTTGGTCTGATCAACCTGCTGCCGATACCGGCGCTCGACGGTGGTCATCTTTCCTTTTTCCTCTATGAGGCGCTGTTCAGGCGGCCAATTCCCCTGATGGTGCAGGGATTGCTGCTGCGTGGCGGCATCTCGATCCTGCTGGCCTTGACGGTTGTGCTCGTGGTGTTTGATGTGGCGAGACTGATCGGGTGACACCGTTTGCCGTTTTTCAGTCTTTGAGCCTGAAAATGTCTGCTTTGATAACACCCTTGGCGTAGGTATAGTTTTCCGAGCCGATAAGGAGGGCGACCGACATGCCGAAGCTAGCGTTTATTTTCGTGTGTCTTTTGGCTTTTGCGCTGGCTTCACCGCCGTCCATCGAAGCGCAATCAGGTGACAGTCAGGTAAGGGTCGAAGAGATCGTCGTGACCGGGAACAAGCGGGTCGCGGTCGGCACTGTCCTTTCATATCTGCCTGTCCGGGCAGGCGACAGAGTAACGCGCGGATCGCTCAGCATAGCGCTGGAACGGCTGTTCGAAACCGAACTCTTCCGTGACATTGACATCTCTCTCGACGGATCGGTGCTGACTGTGACCGTGGTCGAGAATCCGATCATCAACCGGGTGAATATCGAGGGCAACGACGCGTTGTCCGACAAACGGCTTCTCGAGGTACTCGATATCCAGCCGCGCCGTGTCTACACACGCGAGCTGGCGCTGGAAGCGACCCAGCGCCTGATCGAGCTGTACCAGTCAAGCGGCCGTTATGCCGCGGTTGTCGAGCCTCAGATCATCGAGCTTGACGAGAACCGCGTGGATCTTGCCTTTGTCGTCGATGAAGGGCCCCTGATCAAGATCAGCAAGATCACATTTACCGGAAACGAGCGGTTTTCAGACAGCGCCCTCAAACGGACCATCTCGAGCCGCGAGAGCAAATGGTTCGCTATCTTCTCGACAAGCGACAAATATGACGAGGCGCGTCTCGACTACGACGTCCGGCTTCTTCGCCAGTTTTATCTGACGCGCGGTTTTGCGGATATCGAAGTATCTCGTGTCCAGGGCGGACTGCTTCCGGACAGGACCGGCTTTGCTGTGAACTTCCTGCTGCAGGAGGGGCAAAGGTACAAGGTGAACGAGATCACCGTGAACAGCGATATCGAGAATGTCGATACATCGGAGCTTGCCTCGCTGTTCGAATTCGGTGACGACAACTGGTATGACGTGCGAGCCCTCGAGCAAGGGCTCCTCGAGATCACCAACAATCTGGGCGCCCTTGGCTACGCCTTCGTCAATTTGGACCCCGAGATAGTCACGAATCCCGAAACCGGCCAGCTGGATATTGCGGTAAATATCGGCAAGGCTCGTAAGAATTTCGTTGAACGCATTGAAATCGTGAATAATGTTCGCACCAAGGACTCAGTCGTAAGGCGTGAGTTCGAGCTGGTCGAGGGTGATGCCTTCAACCAGATCAAGCTGGACGAGTCGATCAGGAACATTCGCAATCTCGGGTTTTTCTCAGATGTGAAAGTTCGCAATCTTGTCGGCAGCAGTGAGGAGCAGACAATCACCGAGCTGACTGTCGAGGAACAATCGACTGGCGAGCTTTCCATCGGTCTCGGATATTCCTCGCTTGAACAGACGAGCCTGGCCTTCGGCATCGACGAGCGTAACTTCCTCGGCACCGGTCGCGCGCTGTCACTGTCATTCGAACTCTCGCAAAAGCGGTCGAACTTCAGGCTTGGCGTTGCAGAGCCCTACCTTTTCGGGCGCAACCTGACCGGTCGTGCCGGCGTGTTCAATGACAAGGTGAAACAGGATTCGGTGTCGATCAGCAAGACCGGTTTCGATTTTGGCATCGGCTTTGAGGCGGCGCAGGACTATTATCACAACGTCGGATACGAGCTGTCGCAATCCAAGACAACGGAAAGTTCGAAAACGGCAACATCCATTACTGGCGAAAATGGCGCACAGATCCTGACGTCAGCCGCAAGCTATGTCGTTGGACAGGACAGGCTGGACAACAGGCTGGATCCTTCGGAAGGAACCCTTTTCGAGCTGAGACAGGAGCTTGCCGGTATTGGCGGCGACGCGAAATTCTACAAGGTGACCGGCCGGGCCGCCTACTACCGTCCGGTCAACTTTAACGCCCTCTTCTTCGGTGTGAAGGGACGTGCCAGCCAGGTGGTTGGTCTTGGTGAAAAAGTTACCCAGTCACAGCGCTTCTTCCTTGGAGGGCGTGACGTAAGGGGTTTTGCGCTCAGCGGCATTGGTCCGCGTGATACAGGATCGAAGGCGGCTGTCGGCGGCAACACTCTTGTCACCGGGTCAGTGGAAGTCGTCTCGCATCTCGGTCTCAGCAAGGACCTCAACATGCGCTGGACGGTGTTTTCCGACTTCGGCAGCGTGTGGGGCACCGACTACCCAAGCGGTGTGACTGGCGCCAACGACAAGTCGATGCGCTCTTCGGTGGGTGTTGGCCTGCTGTGGGATACGGTTGTCGGACCGTTGTCCTTCTACTGGGCAAATCCTGTCTCGAAGAAGAGCTATGACAAGACCAAAACATTCCAGTTCACCATTGGAACCCGGCTCTAGGATCAGTTTGATCATGGCTATCCTGACATCCAGAATTTTTGCCTCTTTCCTGGTTTGTGGCGCCGTGCTCCTGAGCAGTTTTGCGATCCCGGTGCTGACCGTGCCGATGACGGGCGCGGCTCATGCGCAGGAGACGGGTGACGACATGGTCATCAAGCGGATCGGGCTGATTGACCTTGAAGGCGTTCTCAGGGCGTCGAAGGGAACAGCAAAGGTCCGCGAATTGCTGGACAAGCAACGGCTGCTGTTCCAGCAGGAATTCTCCGAGCGCGAGGCAGCTCTTCAGCAGACGGAACGTGAACTGACTTCACAGCGTGAGCTGTTGTCCGAAGACGTTTTTGCCGAGAAACTCTCGCAGTTCGAGGCAGACGTTGCCACGATCCAGAAGGAGATCCAGTACCGCCGCGAGGCCATTGACGTGGCGTTTCAAGATGCCCAGTCCAAGCTGCGTCGCATTGCCCTCGAGATCGTGACAGAAGTTGCCGGAGAGAAACGGCTCGACCTTGTTCTGGTCAAGGATTCTGCCCTGATCTTTCGGCCGACGCTGAATATCTCCGACGAAGTGCTGCAACGGCTTGACGAACGCACCAAGAACGCAAGGCTCGAGGTGACGATCGATCCCCCGAAACCGGCCAGCCAGGAGTAGGCCATGGCCATTGACCGCAGCTTCTTTTCCGTCACCGCACAGGGTGTCGATGCGCTTGCGGGTGCGGCTGGTGCCGACATTGTTCGGGGAGCGGACAGGCAGGCTGTGGACGCCGCGCCTGTTTCCGAGGCCGGCCCCGGCCATCTGTGTTTTCTGACGGAAAAAGCGGACAAGACGCTGATTGCCCGGCTTTCCGGCGCTGTCGTCATCACCACCCCAGCCCTTGCCGAAGAGCTTCCAGAGGATTGTGCGGCACTGGTTTGCGGCAATCCCCGTCTGGGGTTTGCACGTGCGCTGGGTCTGATGGTCGCCGAGATCGGTGCCTGCCATCCACCGCAGCAGGCGGTTACGATCGATGGTGTCACTGTCGGGAATAACGTCAGCGTTGGCGAGAATGTTTCCATCGGAAAGGGTACGATCATCGAGCCGGGCGTCGTCATCCATCAGGGTGTGGAGATCGGCCGCAACTGCAGGATCGGAGCGAATGCCGTTCTTTCGCACTGTCGGCTTGGCGATGAAGTCCGGATAGGCGCCAACAACGTGATCGGCGGAAGCGGCTTCGGGTTCGAGATCACAGACGAGGGCCCTGTATTGCTGGAGCATGTCGGGTCGGTCGAGATCGGCCGGAGCAGTCGTATCGGGGCAGGATGCACGATCGACCGCGGCACGCTGGGCAGGACGAAGATCGGAGAATCGGTCATGATCGACAACCTTGTTCACATCGCCCACAACTGCATTGTCGGTGACCGCGCGGTGCTGGCGGCGCAAGCCGGCCTTGCTGGCGGCGCGATACTCGGCGAGGGCGCGATACTTGCAGGCCAGGCGGGTGTCGGCTCACAAGTCACCGTGGGCAAGGGGGCCATCGTGATGGGTCAGTCCGGGGTTACCAAGGACGTTCCCGATCACACCACCGTCGTCGGTTTTCCGGCTGAGGAAACGCGAAAGGTCTGGCGCGAGCGTGCGGCCTTGCGACGTCTTCTGGGTTCGTCCCGCAATGAGGAAGAGTAAGCTATGAGCGATCAGATTACTGAACTTGATATTGACCAGATCCAGAAACGGATCCCGCACCGGCCGCCCATGCTGCTGATCGAACGGGTCGAGGAGATTGTTCCGGATCATAGCGCGGTTGGCGTTAAGATGGTCAGTGTCGGCGAGCCGTATTTCGCCGGGCATTTCCCCGACTATCCGATCATGCCGGGCGTCCTGATCGTCGAGGCCATGGCGCAGACCGCTGCCTGCATGGTGAGCGTCACGCTTGGCGGTGATACTGATGACAAGCTGGTGTTTTTTACCACCATCGACAAGGTGAAGTTCCGCAAGCCCGTGCGCCCGGGATCGGTACTCAAACTTCATATCGAAAAGGTAAGTGCAAAGGGCCCGTTGTGGAAGTTCAAGGGTTTCGCCACGGTTGACGATGTGCGGACAAGCGAAGCGGAGTTCGGCGCGATGATCGTTGATCCGCAGCGCTGACGGCCCCTGTTCCTGAAAGTTGACAATCAATGCCCGTAACCATTCACCCGACAGCCATCGTCAATGACGCCGCCAGACTGGGCGAGGATGTCCGGATCGGTCCATTCTGCACGGTCGGTCCTGATGCGGTTCTTGGCGACCGTGTGACTCTTCATTCGCATGTCGTGATCGAGGGACATACAACCCTCGGGGCAGACAGCGAGGTGTATCCCTTTGCGGTGCTCGGTTGCCCGCCCCAGCACACGCGTTTCGCAGGCGAGGCTTCAACCCTCGAGATCGGTCATGACTGCGTGATCCGTGAGCATGTGACCATGCATCCCGGCACCGCCATTGACTCGATGAGGACAATTGTCGGCAATCACGGCCTTTTCCTTGTCGCGTCGCATGTCGCGCATGACTGCGTTGTCGGCGATCACGCCATCTTTGCGAACAACGCATCGCTTGGAGGCCATGCGCGGATCGGGCACCATGTGATGATGGGCGGCTTTGCCACGGTGCAGCAATGGTGCCGTGTCGGTGACCATGCGATGATTGCGTCGCAGACGGCTGTGGACAGTGATGTCATTCCGTTTGGAATCGCCGTCGGCAACCGTGCATGCCTCACGGGAATCAATGTCATCGGCCTCGGTCGCCGCGGATTCAGCGAAGAGAGTATCACGACGCTCCGCAGCCTTTATCGCGCGCTCTTCAGGGCGGACGGTGTATTCAGCGAGAGGCTTGAATCTGCCCGTGCCGCCTTTGCCGGGAATGACGAGGCAGCGCAAATATTCGAATTCCTGGAATCCGCAGGCAGGAACGGTGTTTGCCAGGCCGCGCAAAGGCACGGGGCGTAATATGGCGAGGCTGGCGGTGATCGCGGGGAAAGGTGCGCTTCCCGCTACGCTGGCTGACAATGCAAGGAGCCTTGGCGAGGATGTTGTGATCATCCGGATCGCAGGCCAGGCAGATGCAGATTTTTCCGCTTTTGAGGCGTTTGACGTGCCGCTTGGCGCAGTCGGCCGGGCACGCGAGCTGATCCGGGATGCCGGCTGCGACCGTGTTGTCATGATCGGCAAAATCAGTCGTCCGCCGCTGTCGCAGCTGAAGCCGGATGCGGCCGCTGTGAAGCTGCTGGCGCGCGCTGTCGGCCGTGGTGATGACGCCCTGCTTCGGGTGATCAGCGACTTTCTGGCCGAGGCCGGTATCGAGACCGTGTCGCCCGAACAATTCCTGCCGGGCGCCATGATGCCCGCCGGCATCGCAACCGGTATGCTGGACGATGCCATGGGCGAGGATGTAAATCGCGGGTCGGCCGTTCTCGACGCGCTTGGCGGGCATGATGTGGGCCAGGGTGTCGTGCTGCAGGATGGCCGCGTCATCGCCATTGAAGGTGCCGAGGGGACTGACGGGATGTTGCGCCGCATTGCGCCGCTGATCGATCCGGCATCGACGCCTGCCATATTCGTCAAGCGCCGCAAGTCAGGTCAGGATACGCGGCTTGACATACCCGTTGTCGGGGAAGAAACACTGCGTCTTGCCGCTGACTGCGGCGTGCGCGTGCTGGCACTGGAAGCAGGAGGTGTGATGCTGGCCACCGCGCCCGAGACGCTTTGGGAGATTGCCTCCGACCTTGAGCTGACGGTGATTGGCATTTGAACGCTCCAATATTCATCCTGGCTGGTGAGCCATCCGGTGACAGGCTGGCAGCCAGCCTGATGAAGGCAGTAAATGGTGGCTGGGGTCCGCAGGAATGGATTGGTGTCGGCGGCCCCGCCATGCGTGCCGAGGGGCTTGGCGACACGACAGATATGGAGGCGCTGACCGTGTTCGGGTTCAGTGCCGCGCTTGCGGCTTATCCGCGCCTGTCACGCCTCGCCGACAGGCTGGTCGATAATGTGATAGCAGCGCGGCCAAAAGCCGTGATCACTGTTGATGTAAAAGGCTTCTCTCTGCGGTTTGCGGCACGACTGAAACGGCGCATGAAATCGGCAGGCTGGCATGCGCCTGTCATCCATTGCGTGGCGCCGACCGTCTGGGCCTGGGGGGCATGGCGCCGCCACCGGGTGGCCAAGTCCGTAGACGGGTTGCTGTGCCTGTTTCCCTTTGAGCCGGAATGGTTTGAGCCGCTTGGCGTAAAGACGGCTTTCATCGGCCATCCCGAGGCCTTTAATCCGGCCTATGACGCGCCGCGCCGTCCGGACCCCGCTTCAGCACCCCGTATTGTGATGCTGCCGGGAAGCCGGCGCTCGGAGATCCGGCACATCCTGCCGCCGATGCTGGCGGGTTTTGAAATGCTGCGCGACATCTTTCCTGAAATTACGGCGACCATACCGACATTGCCGCGCATCGCCGACAGCATCGAGGCTTCCTGTGCGGCAACGGCCTCGGCAGAGGCGATCAGCATCGATCAGGATGAAGGGGCATTGTTCAGGGCATTGGGCAGCGGGCATGCCGTGTTGGCCGCATCCGGCACTGTAACGCTGCAGACAGCGCTCTACGGTGCCCCGGGCGTGGCCTGTTATATCGCACCTGCCTTGTCGGCGGCCATCGGCAGGCGCCTTGTCAGTATGGACCGGGTGATCCTGCCGAACGCGCTGCTGGGTCGCGAGGTCTATCCTTTCCTGTTTCAGGAACGGGCAAGCGCGCCGGCATTGGCGGGGGCGATGCGGCAAGTGCTGTCTGACGCAGAAGCGGGTCGGCGGGCGGCGAATGACGCTGAAGACCTGCGCAAGATGCTGCGCGGCGGGGCAGGCAGTTTTGAAGCTGGCGTCGTAGAAGCCATGGCCGACTGGCTCGGCCCGCCGTCACGCTGAACCGGGTATCAGCGCTTCGACAAATCGACGAACGGACGTTCGGTCGGGCCGGTATAGAGCTGCCGTGGCCGGCCAATGCGCTGCATCGGGTCGGTGATCATCTCGTTCCACTGGGCAACCCAGCCGACGGTCCGCGCAACAGCGAACAGGACGGTGAACATAGATGTCGGGAAGCCCATCGCCTTGAGAATAATACCCGAATAGAAATCCACATTCGGATACAGCTTCTTGTCGATGAAATACTGGTCCCTGAGGGCCATGTCCTCAAGCTCCATGGCAAGTTCCAGCAGCGGGTCATGAACGCCCAAATCGTCGAGCACCTGATGGCAGGTCTCGCGCAGCACCTTGGCACGCGGATCGAAATTCTTGTAGACGCGGTGGCCGAATCCGAACAGGCGGAACGGATCGTCACGGTCGCGTGCCCGGTTCACATATTCCGGAATATTGTCCTTGTGGCCGATCTCGTTGAGCATGTTCAGCACGGCTTCGTTGGCGCCGCCATGCGCCGGTCCCCAGAGCGAGGCGATGCCCGCGGCGATGCAGGCAAACGGATTGGCGCCGGATGATCCGGCAAGCCTCACTGTCGAGGTCGAGGCGTTCTGCTCATGGTCCGCATGAAGGATGAAGATCTTGTCCATGGCGCTGGCAAGGATCGGGTTGATGTCATAATCCTCAGCCGGCACGGCAAAGCACATATGGAGGAAATTCTCCGCATAGGTCAGGTTGTTCCGCGGATAATTGAATGGCTGGCCGAGCGAATATTTATAGGCCATCGCCGCAAGGGTCGGAATTTTCGCAATCAGGCGCCGCGAGGCGATTGTCCGCTGCGTCGGGTCCTGAATATCGGTCGAGTCGTGATAGAAGGCCGACAGCGCGCCAACGACGCCGCACATGATGGCCATCGGGTGGGCATCACGGCGGAACCCGCGATAGAAGATCGACAGCTGCTCATGAACCATCGTGTGGCGGGTGATGGCGTTGTCGAATTCGGCCTTCTGCTCGGCATTCGGCAGTTCGCCTTCCAGCAGGAGATAGGCCACTTCAAGGAAGTCGGACTGGTTGGCAAGCGATTCGATCGGATAGCCGCGATGCAGCAGGACGCCTTTGTCACCATCGATATAGGTCAGGCCGGATTTGCAGGATCCTGTCGCCCCGTAGCCGGGGTCGAAGGTAAACATGCCTGTTTCGCCATAGAGCTTGCGGATATCCAGAACATCGGGACCGACACTGCCGTCGATGACCGGCAGTTCAACGCTGCTGCCGCTCTCATTGTCGGTCAGCGTCATTGTTTTCCGGGTGTCGGTATCCGCAGCCATCGTCATTCTCCCCTGACCGGCAAAGACGCTTGAGCATCACCGAAGAACAGGTTCGACGACGCTTTCAGCGAGAGCGTGCTTGTTATCGTAAACCGCTAAATTTTGCAAGTTTTCCGGATGCGGCCGGCTGCCTCTTCGGGGCCCAAAGCCGCCATGACATCGACGATCGACGGGGATTGTTTTGTCCCTGTCAGCGCAGCGCGCAGCGGCAGCCCGATGTCCTTCATTTTCAGGCCATTTTCAGCCAGCCAGTCCTTGAGGAACGTCTGGAGCGCCTCGGCCTCCCACGGGCCTTCCGGCAAATCACCAAGCAGCTTGTGAAGATTTGCAACCGCGTTTTCGTCGAGAAGCCCGGCGGCATCCTCCTGGATCTCCGGCGCGCCGTCATGCACAAGGAAGCCGGCAGCCGCAGCGATGTCCTTGTGTGTCTTCGCGCGCTCCTTGAGCAGCGGCATCAGCTTTGTGACACGCTCCTCGGCATTCGGGCTGGTCGGTGTGACAAGCGGCGCAACAAGGGCCCATAATTCGCCGTCATCCATGGCGCGCAGATAGTGGCTGTTGATATCGGCGAGCTTGTCCATATCGAACCTGGCCGGGGCCTTGCCGACACGGTCGAGGCCGAACCACGCCATTGCATCCTCGCGGCTGATGATTTCCTCGTCCCCGTGGCTCCATCCGAGGCGAAGCAGGTAGTTCACCATGGCGTCAGGGAGGAAACCCATATCACGATAGGCGTCAACGCCGAGCGCCCCGTGCCGCTTCGACAGTTTCGCGCCGTCGGCGCCATGGATCAGCGGGATATGCGCAAAGACAGGCACATCCCACCCCATGCCCCTATAGACCATGGTCTGCCGGAAGGCGTTGTTCAGGTGATCATCACCACGAATGACATGGGTAACGCCCATGTCATGGTCATCGACAACCACGGCGAGCATGTAGGTCGGGCTGCCGTCGGCGCGCAGGATCACCATATCGTCGAGCTGCGCGTGCTGCACGGTCACGCTTCCCTGCACGGCGTCCTCGATGGTCATGACGCCGTCATCCGGCATCTTCATGCGAACAACAAAAGCCGCATCGGGCCGGTCTGTCCGGTCACGCCAGGGTGAACGCACGGGCTTGCCTTCGGCGCGGGCCTTCTCGCGAATGCTTTCAAGCTCCGCATCCGACAGATAACAACGGTAGGCGGCGCCTGCCTCGACAAGCTGCATCGCCACCTCGGCATGGCGCGGGGCTTGTGCCGACTGGCTCACGGCCGGTGCGTCTCCCTCCAGTCCGAGCCAGCTCAGCCCGTCATGAATGGCCTCGATTGCCTCGGCGGTAGAGCGCGCGCGATCGGTGTCCTCGATACGAAGGAGATAGGTGCCGCCATGGTGACGGGCGAACAGCCAGTTGAACAGGGCCGTGCGTGCCCCGCCAATATGCAGGAACCCGGTCGGAGAGGGGGCAAAACGGGTGACGACGTTCATGGTCTGTTAAGGCCTCGCTGTTAGGCTTGGGTCACGGATGGTCCGACAGGCATTTCTTCGGAAACTGGCGGCATCCTAAGCAAACCCTTGGTCAAAGGCGAGGGGAAAACCATTATCACCCTCGTTCCTGAACGCCGGATCCTGCTCTATGTCATGGCCATGGCCGGTGGTGTCATCTTGGC
>WTIL01000103.1:22624-26275 GCA_011522725.1 Rhodospirillaceae bacterium | reverse complement strand
CGATGCGTGCCGTTTGGCCCGCGGAAAAGCCGATGTCGGTGCGCATCTCGGCGACGGACTGGACGGGCGACAACGGCGTAGACGGAAGCGAGGCGGTCGAGATCGCGGAGGCCTTCCGCATTGCCGGGGTCGATATCGTCGACGTGTCGGCGGGCCAGACATCCATTGAGGCGCGCCCCGTTTACGGCCGGATGTTCCAGACACCGTTTTCAGACCGCATTCGCAACGAGCGCAACATACCCACCATGGCGGTCGGCAACATCTACGAGCCTGACCATGTCAACTCCATCCTTATGGCCGGGCGGGCCGACCTTGTCTGTCTGGCGCGTCCGCATCTTGCCAACCCCTACTGGACGCTTCACGCAGCGGCGGCGCTTGGCGACGAGGCTGCGGCATGGCCGGACCCCTATCTTCCGGGGCGGGACCAGTTGCAAAGGCTCTCCGAACGTGGTGAAGGATTCGGCATTCGCGTCTGAACGGCATGGTCCGGGCGAGCCAAATTGACGGAGGTGGAATGAAAACCGAGAACGGAGAGGAGACTGTGGATCTGTCGCACAGAAGAGTTCTTGTCACGGGTGGGGGAAGCGGACTTGGCCGAGTTCTGGCGGTCGAGTTTGCGAACACCGGCGCAGAGGTCCATGTTTGCGGACGTCGCCGGGAGCCGCTCGATGAACTTGCCTCCGGGCGAAAAAACGTCTTTGCGCACAAGCTCGATGTTGCAGACGAGGACGGCACCGAGGCCATGTTCGATTCCATCGGCCCGGTCGAGATTCTGATCGCCAATGCCGGCGTCGCCGACAGTGCGCCACTGCACCGGACATCCAGCGAGATGTGGCATCAGATCATGGCGGTCAATCTGACCGGCTGCTTTCTGACCTTCCGTGCCGGGCTGAAACGGCTTCAGGACGCGAAGGCGCCATGGGGCCGTCTCATCGCCATTTCATCGACCACCGGCCTTTCCGGGCACAAATATGCAAGCGCCTACAGCGCCTCGAAACACGGCGTCAACGGCCTCGTCCGGTCCGCGGCAGCGGAACTCGCCGGTAGCGGCATCACAGCCAATGCTCTTTGCCCAGGCTATCTCAATACCGAGATGACAGGCCGCACAATCGACAACATCGTCGGCAAGACTGGCAAGAACCGGCAGCAGGCCACCGAAATTCTGGCAGGCATGAGCCCGCTTGGAAGGCTGATTGCGCCAACGGAAGTCAGCAAGGCGGCGCTGTGGCTGTGCGGCCCGGGAACGGATGCGGTAAACGGGCAGACAATCGCGATCAATGGTGGTGAAAGATGACCCTGCCTCAAGGCATTGCAGAACCCGATGGCGCCCATGCCAGCATAACCGTTCCGCTTTCGAAGCAACGTTTGCGGGTCTGGCTCAGGCTGCTTGACAGTAACCGCGAGATGCTTGGACAGCTTCGCGGGTCGCTCCGCGCCGAATTCGACACCACTCTGCCCCGCTTCGACGTGCTGGCCACCCTGGACCGCTATCGCGACGGGCTCCGCATGAGCCATCTTTCGGCTCATCTCAAGGTCTCTAACGGCAATGTGACCGGCATTGTCGACAGCCTGATCCATGAGGGGTTAGTCACACGCCGGGTGGACAGTGATGACAAGCGGGCGACCACTGTTCGTCTCACTCGGCTTGGCATCGACAGGTTCGCGGCCATGGCACGCGCCCATGAAAGATGGATAGACACGATGTTCACGGAACTGGACAGCCATGCGCTGGACCAGCTTTCTTCACTTCTCGACCAGCTTCACGGAGGCCCCAAATGACCACCATGCGGAATTTCGCGCCCGTGCATTTCGACTGGCAATGGGATGCTGGCATTGCCACCGTCAGCCTGCATGGGGCGGCACGCAAGAACCCGTTGACCTTCGAAAGCTATGCCGAGCTTCGGGACATGTTCCGCGAACTGGCCTACGCCGATGATGTTGACGTGGTGGTACTGACCTCGAATGACGGAAACTTCTGCTCTGGCGGAGATGTTCATGACATCATCGGGCCGCTGGTGGAAATGGATATGAAAGGGATCCTGACCTTCACCCGTATGACAGGCGATCTCGTCAAGGCAATGCTTGCCTGCGGAAAGCCTGTCATCGCAGCTGTCGACGGCATCTGCGTCGGCGCAGGCGCCATCCTGGCGATGGCTGCTGACATGCGTCTTGCCACCCCCGAAGCCAAAGTGGCTTTCCTGTTCACCCGCGTCGGCCTTGCCGGATGCGACATGGGTGCCTGCGCCATGCTGCCGCGAATCATCGGTCAGGGACGCGCCGCCGAACTGCTTTACACGGGCAGGACGCTGCAGTCTGACGAGGGGTTGTTCTGGGGCTTCTGGAACGCCGTTCACCCGGCCAACGAGATCGACAAGGCTGCCCGCACGCTCGCGGAGCGTGTGTCCAGCGGGCCTGGTTTCGCGCATATGATGACCAAGACGCAGCTGAACCAGGAATGGGCAATGAGCTTGGAAACGGCGATTGAGAGTGAGGCGCAGGCGCAGGCAATCTGCATGCAGACCGAAGATTTCCGACGCGCCTACCGTGCTTTTGTTGCAAAGGATAAACCTGTTTTTGAGGGTGACTGATGGCGGACCGCAGCTTTCTTGACTGGCCTTTTCTCGAAGATCACCATCGCGTGGTGGCGGCGGAGCTTGACGCCTGGTGTGCCGCCAACCTCCCAACAAGCCATGATGACGTCGACGCCGCCTGCCGTGAACTGGTGTCGCGGCTCGGAACCGATGGATGGTTGCGGCATTCGGCCAATCTGGACAGGCCGGCGCTGGATGTCCGGTCGCTTTGCCTGATCCGCGAGACATTGGCCCGCCACGACGCTCTGGCCGATTTCGCATTTGCAATGCAAGGCCTCGGCATGGGGCCGGTAACCCTGTTCGGTGATGAACGGCAAAAGCAGTGGTTGCAGCGGACAACGGCTGGAACAGCAATTGCCGGCTTCGCGCTTTCAGAACCTGCGAGTGGCTCAGATGTCGCCAATCTGGCCACCACTGCCGCGAAGGATGGAAGGAACTGGGTTTTAAACGGTGAGAAGACATGGATATCGAACGGTGGCATAGCTGACATATATACTGTCTTTGCGCGGACTGGCGAAGCGCCGGGCGCAAGGGGCCTATCCTGTTTTTTGGTACCGGCCGACACGGCCGGCCTCAAGATCGAGGAACGAATTGATGTAATCGCACCCCATCCGTTGGCGCGTCTTTCCTTTGATGGAATGCGGCTTCCGGAAAGTGCCCTGATTGGCAACGCCGGCAAAGGTTTCGGGATCGCCATGGCGGTTCTGGACGTTTTTCGCTCCACCGTTGGTGCGGCAGCTCTTGGGCTTGCGCGACGCGCGCTTGATGAAGCCCTGGCTCGTGTCACAACGCGCGAACTTTTTGGCGCACCAATGGCGATGATGCCTACAGTCCAGGCAAGCCTTGCCGAAATGGCACTCGACATTGACGCGTCGGCTTTGTTGGTTTACCGCGCCGCCTGGACAAAGGACGCTGGGGCAGAAAGGATCAGCCGCGAGGCTTCAATGGCAAAGCTTCACGCGACCGAAATAGCACAGAAAGTCATAGACAAGGCCTTGCAACTGCATGGGGGCGACGGCGTCCGCAGCGGCCAGGCCATCGAGAAACTCTACCGAGAGGT
>WTIL01000103.1:0-22524 GCA_011522725.1 Rhodospirillaceae bacterium | reverse complement strand
GACGAAATCTACCGCGACCTGCCGCTTCATTCGATCCCGCGCGAAGGTTTGAACAGGCGCGTCATCGAGCGTTACACGCAGCGCGTCGTCGAGGCTGGCGGCACGCCGCATGAACGTTTCGCCGGCCCGCTGCTGCTGCCGAACGAGACCACGAGCCTTCGCAACTATTTCGCCCAGACATCGCTGATCGATGACGCGGTCGGGCGAATCATGACGGCGCTCGACGAAAACGGGCTGGCTGAAGACACCATCGTCATCTACACGGCCGATCACGGTTTCTCGCTGGGACATCACGGAATCTGGGGGCACGGGCTTGCCGCATGGCCGTCTTCCATGCTGCGGCCAAGCTATCATGTGCCTCTGGTCATGGCAGGCCCGGGCATCGCCACAGCGGATCATGACGGGCTGGTCAGCCAGATCGACATTCCCAACACGCTTCTTCATGCCGCCGGCGCAGCGCTGATCGAAACCGACCGGCATGACAGCCGGGTCATCGCGCTGGATGATCCCGGCCGGCCGGTGCGGGACGCCCTGTGCATCGAGCAGGAGGAAAGCCGCGCCATACGCACCGCAGGCCACCTCTATGTGGAGCGTTTCAGCCAGGCTGGCGGCACGCCGTTGCCAAGCGAGCTATATGAGCTGGAAAACGACCCCGGCGAGCGGCATGATCTGGCCGCAGAAGGTGACGGCGCAGCCGTCGCGTCGGAACTGTCGGCGCAGCTGAAGGCCTATTTCGACCGGCATGCGGCACCGGGCTTTGATCTGTGGTCCGGCGGCAGGGCGAAATCGAACATCACAAATCCGGCCTTCTGGCAAAACGCCTGGGGACCCGAATGGGGCTGCACAACCTGACGGTCATGAAAGCAATTCCATGACAAACGGACGCTTGATTAATCAACATAACTGCGTAACGCTCACCTGATGATTGCTGCACCCGGCTGGTGAGGCCGGGCAATAAGCCGGGAACCACAAGGATTATCCCCGGGCAGTTCCAACGGGAGGAAACGCACCATGAGAGCACTTCACTTCATTGCCGGTCTGGCCGTCAGCGCCAGCCTCGTGACACCGGCACTGGCACAGGTCAACCTGTCTGCCGAAACAGCCAACGCCAACGGCGTTCCGGGCAACACGGTTCTCGCCCTTGGCGAGTTCGCCAACGCTGCCGGCGTTGCCAATGTTCAGGTCGCCACCGGCCAGACGCTGACCAACTCGATCCAGAATGTGGCGGAGGGCAAGTCCGATATTTCGGCGGCGCCGTTCATCCTGCCCTTCCTGCTGTCGCGCGGTGTCGGCCCCTATGCCAAGCTCGGCAAGGACACGGGCGCCGAATATGCCGACCGCCTTGCGGTTCTCTACACCTATCGCCTCGGCGTCTTCACGCTGTCGGCCTACAACAGCTCCAGCGTCAAGGGCTGGAACGATCTCGCCGGCAAGACCATCTATAACGGACCGCCACGCGGTGCTGCCCTGACCAACGCCCGCGGCGTGGTCAAGCTCGCCACAGGTCTCAGCGACGGTGATGACTATACGGGTGTCCAGGTGAACTGGGACCAGGCCGTGAAGACGATGACAGACGGTTCGGCCGATGCCTTCGTCCTGCCATCCAGCTTTCCGGACGGGCGCCATACCGCCGCTGTCGCGTCGGGCGGCATAACCATGTGGTCGATGCCGAAGGCCGCGTTCGAGAGCGATGCCACACAGAAATACATGAAGGCCCCCGGTTCGGGCAAAGTCGACATTCCGCTGTCCGAAGCCGTTCAGCCGGAAGGCGTCAATGTGGTGTCCGAGGATGACCGCTTCCGCGGCGTCGCCACCGTCGGTGGCGAGGTTGTCCGCAAGGATATGGACGAGGAGCTTGCCTATCAGCTGACCAAGGCGGTTCTCGACAATCTGGATGCGATCAAGGCCAAGACCCCGTTCCTGCCGCAGGTGTCGCTCGGCGAGGTTGCCGACACAGCCACCACCGGCATGTGCGGCGCGATGCCTCTGAAATACCACCCCGGTGCGGTCCGCGCCTGGGAAGAGGCCGGCTATACCGTTCCTGACTGCGCCAAGCCGTAAGGGGCGCCTGACCCGAATATATCCGGGCCGTTGTCACGCAGCGGCCCGGACGTTTCTTTTTTGAGACCATTTTAACGACCGTTGTTTGCGGGGGAGCAGGACGACATGTCGGACAAACCGGCCCCATCCTCGCCAGAGGCCAATCTGACCGCGACCGGTCCTTTCCTTTACTGGCTGGCTGTCGGCCTTGTCGTCATCGGCCTGTTGAATTCGATCCCCGGTATTCCGGGGTTCGACCAGGGCTTGCGCGACCTGACCGGCCAGGACTGGTTCAAGCTGCGCAAATTCACCCGCGAATGGTTCTTCCCCATGGTGCTGGCGCTGATGATGCTGATCGTCGCGCTGAAACATTCAATGTACCAGTCCTGGAAGGACAGGTCGGCACTGTGGCGACGGTTCGGGCTGTTCATGGATGTGGCGCTCATCGTCGCCGCCTTCGGCATCTCCCTGACCTATGTCGTCGAGATTGAGGCCATCTGCCTGATCGACCAGTTCACCGGCGAGCGTGACAGGCTGATCGCCCGAAGCCTTGCGGACGCGGCCGAGACGGCGGAACTGTATGGCCTGCCGGCGCCAACGACCGTCGAGGACCCGCAATGTGTCGGCACCACCGGCGGCTGGCTGGTCCTGATCATGGGTGTGTCGATCCTGATTTTCCTCGGATACAACATCAAGGTCTGGGGCCTGCCGCTGGTCATCGTCGCGCTTCTGGTCGCGCTCTACACCATCGGCACCGTCCTCGTCTGGTATTTCCACGGTCCTGACGACATCAACAAATATCTGATGACCAAACTCGCCGGCGAGCCGCGCCTCCTGAGCGACGGGCGGCCGCGCGTACATGACATTCTGGTGAACAACGCCAGCGGCGTTCTGGGCCGGTTCATGGACATTATCATGAACACCATCTTCCCCTATCTGATCCTCGGCTCGCTGTTCGGCGCCTCCGCCGGGGGACAGTCGCTGATCAAGCTGGCCTTCCGCTGGACGCGCAAGCTGGCCGGCGGGCCGGCGCATGCCGCCATTGTCTCCTCGGCGATGTTCGGCACGATTTCCGGCGGACCGATCGTCAATGTGCTGTCGACCGGCGTTCTGACCATCCCGATGATGGCGCGGCGCGGTTTCTCGAAAGTCTTCGCGGGCGGCATGGAAGCCGCCGCCTCGTCGGGCGGCTCGATCATGCCGCCGGTGATGGGCGTTGCGGCCTTCGTTCTCGCCTCGCTGACAGCGGTCCCCTATTCCAAGATCATCATCGCGGCGGCGATCCCGGCGCTGTTCTATTTCTTCTGCCTGTTCCTGACCGCGGTGTTTCAGGCTCGCAAGCAGAACATCAAGGCGATTGGCGATCTGACCGAAGATATGCATCTCGGGAAACAGGACATCCTGAACCTGATGATGATCTTCGGGCCGATCCTGCTGATCCTCGCATTGCTGCTGACATCGAAAGAGGATGTCGGATGCGGTTTCATCGGCGGCCTGATCGGGCTCGAGCGGGTCTTTACCGACACCGGCTGCCAGGTTGCGGAGATGCCATGGCTGTTCGGCATCATCCAGAATTCGGCGGGCGACGCCGGCAGCGCCGGCTGGTGGGCAGTGATGCTGCTGATGATCCTGCTGTTCCTCGATCCGGAGATGCGCGCGCGGCCGCGCCGGCTGATCGACGCGCTGTCGAATGCCGGCATCCTGATCTCGACCCTCTATCTGATGTTCCTCGCCGTCTCGATCATCGATTTCTGCCTGAAATTCACCGGCCTGCCGGTGTTCATCTCGCTTGATGTGCTGACCTGGCTGAAATCGCTCAATCTCGGGGATGGAGGCTCGTTCCTCTTCCAGCTCATTGCGCTGGCGCTGACCATGATGCTTGCCGTCGTTCTCGGCATGGGAATGCCGGCGGTGCCGGCCTATATCAACGTCGCGTTGCTGATGGGGCCGGTACTGGCCGGCCTTGGCATCGCGGTGTTCACCGCGCATATGTTCATCTTCTATTTCGCGGTCGCCTCGGCGATCACCCCGCCGGTGGCGCTGGCCGCCTTTGCCGCTGCCAGCATTACCAAGGAAGACCCGATGATGACCGGGGTAGCGGCGGTGCGGATCGGCATCGTCATGTTTGTGATCCCGTTCGTCTTTGCCTTCTATCCGGACATTCTGCTGATCGAGGCCGCTTTCATCGACCCGACGGCGACCGGCACCAAGGCCTATCTTCCGGGCTATGACGGCACCGTCGATCTCGGCGCGCTTGGCGTCCTGATCCTGCGGATGCTGCTGGCGCTCGTGCTGCTTGCCAGCGCGCTGGCGCGATTCGACCGCGCCCCGCTGCCATTGTGGGAAGTGGTGGCACGCCTCGCCGCCGCCGCCATGCTTCTGGCCGGCGACGTTGCTGTTTACGGGGCCGCCGCCGCTGCCGGTTTCGGCCTGCTGGCATGGCATCGCGCGACCACGAAGCCCGCCGCGCCGCAAGCCGCGGGCGGCTAGTCAGCGGCGAGGGAGAGACGCATGCGCAAATCCGCTTTCTTTCTCTCCGAGGCCTGTTTCTGGCACACCACTGGCGAGGCGGTGCTGACCGCCCCGGTCGGCGGCTGGCTTCAGCCGATGGCTGCAGGCGGCCATGCGGAGAGCCCCGAATCGAAACGCCGCATGCGCAACCTGATGGACCGGTCAGGCCTGCTGTCACAGCTTGTCCAGCGCGATGCCGACCCGGCAAGCGCTGCCGAAATCGGCACGGTGCATGACGCCGGCTATCTTGCCGAGTTCAAGGCGCTGAGCGACAAGCGCGGCGGCATGCTTGGCATTTCCGCACCGTTCGGGCACGGCTCGTTCGAGATTGCCTGCCAGTCAGCCGGGCTGGCCCGCGAGGCGCTGCTGTCCGTGCTTCGCGGCGAATATGACACCGCCTATGCGCTGACCCGCCCGCCGGGGCATCATTGCCTCGCCGACAGCGCCATGGGATTTTGCCTGCTGGCCAATATTCCGATCGCCATCGCCGCCGCGCGCGCGGCCGGGCTGGCGGAACGGTTCTTCATTCTCGACTGGGATGTGCATCACGGGAACGGGTCGCAGGCTATTTTCTATGAGGATCCGGACGTCCACACCTTGTCGATCCACCAGGCCAACATGTTCCCGACAGGCTATGCCGGGCTGGAGGATCGCGGCTCCGGTGCCGGCACGGGTGCCAACACCAACCTGCCGCTGCCGGCGGGATGCGGGCACGAGGCCTATATCCACGCCATGCGCCGTGTGGCGCTGCCGCTGATCGAGGATTTTCGGCCGGATGTGATCATCATCGCCAACGGGCTTGATGCAGCCCATACCGACCCTCTGGCGCGCATGTCCTGCCTGTCCTCGACCTATGCCGAGATGACGGCGATGGTCATGCAGGCTGCCGACAGGCTGTGCGACGGCCGCGTGGTCGCGGTCCATGAGGGCGGCTATTCGGAAGCCTATGTTCCCTTTTGCGGGCACCGTGTGGTCGAGGGGCTTGCCGGCATCGAAAGCGAGCTTGCCGATCCGTTCCTGCCGAAATTCATCGAGCAGCAGCCGACGGCCGACCATGTCGCCTGGCAATGCGCCGCCATCGACAGGATGGCGGGCGACCTCGGGCTCTAGCCGCCACCGCCGTTACTGTCACCTGCTCCCTTCCACCAGTCCGATGCCGTGCGCCGCTCGGCCGCCCAGCGCTCCGCCCACCATCTTGCCAGCGCGCGCCAGCGGCCTGTCGCAAGCCGTCGCCACAGCCGGTCAGCAAACCGGTCATAGCTGCGGTTGAACGGGCAGACCCGCATGCAGATGGCGCAATCGCTCCTGAGCTTGGCCCAGAAGCCGAAACATTTCTCGCAATTCGCCGACCATTTGCGCACGCCGCGGATGGTCGACGGGCTGTCACCCCCCTCCTCCGGACCACCGAAAGGAAGCGCCCGCGGCGGACAGGAATCGGCACATCGCGTGCAGCTCTGGCAATAGTCGTGCAGACCAAGGCGGCGCGGCGCGTCTGCCGCAAGCGGCAGCGAGGTGAAGACCTTGGAAAATCTGACGCGCGGACCGTATTCCGGGGTCAGAACCATCTGGTTGCGGCCATATTCGCCAAGGCCGGCCTGAATCGCATAGGGCACCGCGAGCGCCGTATCGTTCATCGAGGCGACAGCGTCATATCCGAGATGCCGGATATAGCTTGCCAGCTGGATGGCGATGGCCGCCTCGTGCGAATATTCCATGCCGGTGGCGGCACCGGCCAGCGCCGAGGGATAGGTGGCGACCAGCTCCGGTGCCATTTCATGCGCCATCACGATGACATGTGTCATGCCGTCAGGAAGCTCGTTCGGCGCCTTGCTGAAATCGCGCACATCCACCCTTGTCGCGTAATGCCAGCGAAGGTCGATCTCGGCAATGCCGACAAGATCGGCACCGAACCGCTTTGCGACAGCCTTGATCGACCGGCTCTCCTCGGCCGCGGTGCCAAGCGGCGCGGCGTCCAGCGCGATTGGCACGGCGGGCTCGATCAGCGCCTGAAACCCTTCGCGCAGCCCGCGGTCGCCGCCGCGTTCCGAGACCATGTCGGATATCACCCAGGCCGCGTTCCGGAAGGCAAAGTCACGCTGTGTAAAGCCGTCGGCGCGGCGCGGCGCCGGCGCGCGGCGATAGCTGTCGAAAAAAGCGTCGGTGTCGGCGCTCTTTACCCGGTCGTCCCAGAAGGCGCGCGAGAAGATGTCATTGATCTGGTCGAACCGTGTGAAGTCCGGGCCGATCTCGAAGCCGGCGGCCCGATCCATTTCGGATATGCGGCCGTCAGGTCGGTTGCTGCCCGTCTTTTCACTGCCCGTCTCGGCAATGGCGGTCTTTCTTCTGGAGGCCTGTGGCGCTTCACGATCCGTCTTCATGGTCCGGAAAGCCTAGCGCCGGTTCAGGCGCCCGTCACCACCTGATACATCACCCGGCCCGGCCAGAAGGTGAAGAAACCGGTCAGGATCAGCGCCATCCAGAACAGCGCCACCATCGTCTGGCGGTGCCGCTTGATGTCACCGCGCCGCGCCGCGCGGATGGCATACCACAGGCTGGCAAGGGTCAGGACGGACAGCAGATGGATCGGGCTGAAGGGTCCGACCAGCTTGAGAACATGGATGAAGAATCCTGAAAAGGCGACGATCGCCATCAATCCGACCCAGATATATCCCAGCGTCCGATGATTGCGGGTGCCCTTGGGGCCCCAGAGCTGGAGCCCGCCAAGAACCATGGCCACCAGCGCGGCGATTGCATGCACGGGGATCGGCTGCGGGGCCGAGAGGAGCGGATCTAATGTCATGGGAAACTTCAGGTAGTATAAAGATGCCAAGTTATAGTATCCGCTTATCATCGGGCGCAAGATTGCTATGCTCCGGGTATGTGCCGCACAACCTGTCCGGCGCAACCACCGGAGACGCCACATGACCTCACCCGACGCCGTCGAGCAGCATTACAGCGGGCGCGGCCTTGCCGAACGGATCTTTGCCACGCTTGCTGCGGAGGGACATGACACCGGCAAGCTGACACCCGGGATCCTGGCGCCCTATGATGAGTTCCATGTCGGCGGCCTGGCGGCGACAGAGCGCTTTTCCGGAAGGCTGTCGCTGGACCCGGCGCTGCGTCTTCTCGATGTCGGCTGCGGTGCCGGTGGTCCGGCCCGCGCCGTTGCCGCCGGCACGGGCTGCGCCGTAACCGGAATCGACCTGACAGCCGGTTTCATCACCGCCGGAGCCGAGCTCAACAAGCGCTGTGGCCTCGAACAGCTCGTCACCCTGCACCATGGCAGCGCCCTCGACATGCCGTTTGAAGATGGCGCGTTCGACCGGGCGATGATGCTTCATGTCGGCATGAACATCGCCGACAAGGCCGGGCTGCTGGCAGAGGTGGCGCGGGTGCTCGTCCCGGGCGGAATTTTCGGCATCTATGACATGATGCAGGTCGGTGAAGGCACTGTGAGCTTCCCGATGCCATGGGCGTCCACCGCGGATGTAAGCGCGGTTGCGACACCACAGGACTATCTCGCAGCCGCCGATGCGGCCGGCTTCACCCTTGTCGCGCAGCATGACGAGACGGCCGCGGCGGAAGGCTTCTTCAAACATGTCCTGGCGACCAAGCCGCCGACAGAACCCGGCAAGGCACCGGACCCGTTCCGCAATCTCGCCGCGCATATCGAAGCGGGCATTCTCGCGCCGACTGAACTCATTCTGGCAAAGGACGGCTGATGACGGAGCCACGCAAGATCGCCATTGTCGGCACCGGCGCCATGGGGTCGGTCTATGCGGTGCTGCTGGCCGAGGCCGGGCACGAGATATGGGCCGTCGATGGCTGGCAGGACCATGTCGATGCCATCAACAGCAAAGGCCTTCGCCTGTCGGGCGCGAGCGGTGATCGCACCATCACCTCGATCCGTGCCGCCACCGATCTCGGCGAGGCGGGAGCCTGCGACCTTTATATCATCGCCACCAAGGCAAGCGGCGTTGGCGACGCCGCCGGCATGGTCGCCTCGTCAATGCGGCCGGATTCGCTGGTCCTGACCATCCAGAACGGGCTTGGCGCCGGCGAGCGGATCGCTGCCCACATGCCGACGGCCAATGTTCTGCTCGGCGTTGCCGACGGGTTCGGCGCGTCACTGAAAGGGCCGGGCGAGGCGCACCACAATGCGATGAAGCTGATCCGGCTTGGCGAGATGGATGGCGGCATGACCGACCGCCTTATGGCGCTCGAGGCTCTCTGGCAGGCCGCCGGTTTCAACGCCCGCGCCTTTCCCGACATCACCCAGCTGATCTGGGAGAAGTTCGTCTGCAACGTCACGCTCAGCGCACCCTGCACCGCCTTTGACGTCAATATCGGCGGGCTCATGGCGAATGACGAGGCCTGGCAGCTTGCGCTCGCCTGCGCGCGCGAGGCGCATCAATGCGGCCTCGCCGAAGGGGTGAATTTCTCTTTCGACGATATCGACCGCTATGTCACCGATTTCGCCACATTGATGCCCGATGCCAGCCCGTCCATGCGGCTCGATCATCTTGCCGGACGGCGCTCGGAAATCGATGCGATCAACGGCATGGTGCCGGTCGTCGGCGCACGGCACGGCATCGCGACACCGGTGAACGAGACCCTGTCGGCGCTGGTCCGCGCCATCGAGGCCGGGTTCTAGCGGTCAGATCGAGAACCTTGTCGGGCGGAAGGGCGCCATGTCGATCGGCGGCGCTTCGCCGGCAATCATCGCGGCAATGGCAAGGCCGGAGCCCGGCCCCATCGACAGGCCGATATGCTGGTGTCCGAAATTGAACCACAGCCGGTCATGGCGCGGTGCCGGACCGATCACGGGAAGTGAATCCACCATCGTCGGGCGACGTCCCATCCATGGCGTCTCGTCGATCTCGCCCTTCATCTCGTGGCCGTCGCGGGCCAGTTCCACCGAACGGGTGACCTGGCTGTAATTCGGCGGCGCGTCGCGCGCGGCGATTTCCACCCCGGTGGTGATGCGCACGCCCTGCTGCATCGGCACGATGGCGAATCCGCCATCGACATCATGCACGGCGCGGTTCAGCTGCGGCCCCTCGCCCGGCTCCAGATGCATGTGATAACCGCGCTCCCAGGCAAGCGGCAGGTCATAGCCGAGCCAGCCTGCGATCTCGGACGACCAGGGGCCGGCGGCGATCACGATGCCATCGGCATCGAGGCTGTCGCGGTCGGCAAAGGCGACATGCCAGGCGCCGGCATCCCGCGACAGGCCGGTGACCGATGCCTGCAGGACCGTGCCGCCGGCCTCGGTGAACAGCCTGACATAAGCGTCTGTCAGCGCCGCCGGGTTGCTGACGCCGCAGGTATTGTCATAGAGCACCGCCTTTTCGTAGATCGGCTTCAGTCCCGGCTCGATCTGGCGGATCTGCTCGCGGTCGAAGATGCTGTATTCGGTTCCCACCTCGTCCGCGAGTTCCAGTTCGGCCTTGTAGGCCTCGTAGCTCTCGCCGCGCCTGAACACCTTCATCCAGCCGCCATAGCGCAGCAGATTGTCGACACCGGCCTCGGCGATCCACGCCTTGTGCTGGTCAAGCGAGATCACCTGCAATGCGCGCAGCGCATGGCCGGCGGCACGCCAGCGGCGCCTGGTGCAATAGGACAGGAAGCTCAGCATCCAGCCGAGCCGCCGCAGAACGAAGGTCGGCGAGAACCGTACGCTGTTGGATTTGCCAAGAAGAAGTTTCGGAAGCGATTTCAGCAGTCCCGGGCTGTTCAGGACGCCGACCGAGGATTCCGACAGCACGCCTGCATTGCCGTAGGATGTCTCGCGGCCCGGAGCGCGGCGGTCGATCAGCGTGACCTGATGCCCTGCCTTCTGCAGCGCCAGCGCGTTGCTGACACCTACAATACCGCCGCCGACAACCGCAACTTTCAGGCCCTTGCCGCTCATCGCTCAGACGCGTGCGACATTGCCGCCGGCCTCGGTCCAGGCGACAAAGCCGCCCGGAATATGGGCGCAGGTCGGAATGCCGTCACCGCCGGCGATATTCACAGCCATCGTCGAGCGTTCACCAACGGCGCAATAGAACACGATCTGCCTGCCTTCCGACTGCCGCAACATGCCGAGATGCTGGTCGAGGCGGCTGTAGGGGGCATGGACCGATCCCGGGATGATGCCCGATTTCACGCGCTCGCCCTCCTCGCGGAGATCGACCAGAAGCATGCCTTCGGCGTTGTCCATGATGATGCTTTCCGGCGTTACCGTCGCCACTTCGCGCTGGCGGTCGAGATTCAGCCCCATCCGGATATTTTCCGGAACCGCCACATCCATCATTTTCGGGTTCGGCAGGTTCAGGCCGGCCATCAGCTCGATATATTCGGCGCGCGATCCGACCTGCAGGCGCGGATTGTTGGCCCGTTCCTCGCCGATGGTCGAGACCATGTCACCCTTGTAGTCATGGGCTGGATAGACAAGCGTGCTTTCGGGCAGTTTCAGCACCCCGTCGAACAGCGAATCATATTGCTGTCCGGCATCGCCGTTCTGGAAATCCGTCCGGCCGGTGCCGCGGATCAGAAGCGTGTCGCCGGTGAATACCCGGTCGTCCATGCGGAAACAGTAGCTGTCATCGGTGTGCCCCGGCGTGTGCATGGCCGTCAGGTCGATCCCCTCGATGGTTACCCGCTCGCCGTCGGAGACCCGCATCGACACCACATCGACAGGCGATTGCTCGCCCATCACCGTGACGCAGTTCGTGCGGTCGCGAAGGGCACCCATGGCGGTAATATGGTCGGCATGGACATGGGTGTCGACAACCTTCACCAGCTTCAGGTCCAGCTCCTCCAGCAGCCTGATATAGCGGTCGGTTTTCTCGAACACCGGGTCGATCAAAAGCGCCTCGCCGCCGGCGCGGCTTGCCAGCAGGTAGGTGTAGGTCGAGGAAACAGAATCGAACATTTGCCGAAAAATCATAGGAACATTCTCCCTTCACTTCGAAATCTGCAAAATCTTGCCTGGTAAGGCAAGACGGTGTGTCGGTCAGACATGGCCCAGCGCGAAATTGGCAAGCACAAGAAGCCCCCCGCAGCCGGCCGCATAGGCGAAACCGCTGGCCATGTTGTGGCCGAGAACAAGCCTGCGGGCGGGCACCTGATAAAGGCCGGCACAGGTCAGGACCGACAGCGAGGCGATGGAGCTCATCGTGCCGGCACCCCAGCCGATCAGATGCGCCTGCACCAGCAATGCCGGATGCACATCGGCGCCACCGCCGCTGAAGGTGGCCAGCAAGGCGGTGCTGGTGATCACCGGGTGAATGCCGACAACCGAGAGCCCCATCATCAGGACCGGCGTGGCGACCAGCGCCAGCCAGCCGGGAAACTGTCCCGGATAGATGCCGGCGACAAGGCTGGCAAGGCCGCCATCCTGCGTGGCGAAGAAGGCAACCAGCATCGCCGCCGTGATCACAACCAGATCGTCGGCCGTGCTGTGCATGGCGTCTCGCGTCTGGGAGAGGATCAGCCGTGCCTTGTCTCGGTGCCGGAACAGCTGCAGCGCCACCAGAAGCGGCATCACCACCACGACTGCCGACAGCGCCGTCAGGCCGAACAGCAGGGCCACGGCAAGGACGCTGGCAAGGACAATGGCCAGACGCGAGGCCACCGGCCCGAGACAGGCGAGCGACTGGCGAAGCTCGACCGGACCAAACCCGCGGGTCAGGACCAGCAGGGTCACAATTGTGAAGAGAGCAGCCGAGACCGCGCCGATCGCGATCGCCATCCAGGCATAGACCGGGTCGACAAATGTCTGGCCGATGGCAAAGGCGATGAAAAATGGCGACCAGGCCGACGAAGATACCATGCCGCGGATCACCGCCTCGGCAGAGGCGCGCCGCCGCGCTTCCGGCGCGTTGGACGGCAACACCGCCGACAGCAGGGCGAACGCCCCGGTATTGATGATGCCGCCGAACACATGCGCCGCCAGCTGCTGCCCGCCGGCAAAGGCGTTCTCCGGAAGCCGCGCCAGCCGCTGCTGCGTGGCATGGACAGACGGCATGGTCATCGCCGTCGCGCGAACCAGCGCCATGGTCGGGATCAGCGCCGCAAAGATCAGGACACGCTCACCGCCTGCCAGAATATCTTCCGGCCCCGGCACAGCGCCGACAAGAAACCATGTTGCGCCCGCAAGAACCGACAGGATGACAAGGGAGTCCCAGCGAAGGCGCGCCACAGTCAGCAGGATGAACAGGCCGAATGCGTATGCCCCGGCGGCCGCCACCGGCCCGGACGGCTCAGCCAGCAGAATGGAAACCACGCCTGCAACCCAGGCAACCGTCAGGCTGAGGAGACGGAAGCGCTGCAGGGCTGTAAACAGGAAATCCATGAAAAAAAAGGGGTGTGGCTCGTCCGGGACTGATACCCGCCAAGTATGGACAGCTTTGACCGTCTGGCCAAATGTTCATTCAGACGACCGGCAGACGACCGGCAGACAACCGGTGTGTCAGACGTTCGACCAGAAGGCGAACTCATTGCCCGTGGGCTCGGCAAACTGGAACCGGCGCCCGCCGGGAAAGTCAAAGACGGGCTTTATGATGCTCGCCCCGTGGGACAGAACCAGCGCTTCGCTCGCCTCAAGGTCGCGGCTGTAGAACACGATCAGGGCGCCGCCGTCTGCAGACCGGCTCGCCATGTCGGCGCGATAGATGCCACCCTCCAGCCCGGCGCCGTGAAAGGCGACATAGTCGGGACCGAACCATTCAAAACTCCAGCCAAGCGTAGCCTCGAAAAAAGCGCACATGGCCTGCGGGTCCGCCGAGGCAAACTCGACATAGTCGATCATGTGATGCCGTGGTTCGAGGATTTCATGCATGGGCGCGACCTGCCAGCTTCGCCAGATTTCGGCAGAATGCTGCACCAGCCTGACGGTTCAGGGCAATTCACATTTGCTGGATATCATTTGCCGGTTTATGGCGGGCACAAAAAAAGAGGCGCTTTCGCGCCTCTTTTAGTGTGCTCCAACTGAAGGATGAGTTGGAGCTTTGTGTGGGTGCCATCACACAAAGAATGCGGTCACGTGGCATTGCGCCACGCCTGACCTGTAAAAACGGTAACCGTTGCGAATCCGGTGATAAAGGCCGGTGTCCGGAAAAGATTTTTCCAGAGCACATAACAATGTAGGAAAATCCCGCGATCGACAGGCTGCCGGAAATCAGGCGTGAATCTTGTTCCAGTAAGGGTCCATGCCGTAACGGGTCGAGATGAAATCGACAAAGGCGCGGGTGCGCTTCGGCAGGATCGTTGTCTTCGGATAGACGGCATAGACGTCATACTCCGTCCATTCGTAATCCGTCAGCACAGGTTTCAGCAGCCCGTTATTGATCGCGTCGTAATGCAGGAAGTTCGGAAGGCTGGTCACGCCAAGGCCGGAAATCGCCGCCTCGCGCAGCACATCGCCATTGCTGGCGGAAAGTTTCGGCGTGACGCGCAATACCCCCGCCTTGCCGTCCGGTCCGCGGTAGCGCCAGTCGTTTGGCGTCTTGTCGTTCGAATAGACAAGCGCCGGCGCGCTCTCGAGATCCTCCGGCTTCGTGATTTCGGGATATCTGGCCAGAAAGTCCGGCGAAGCGCAGGGAATGTGCCGGACCGTCGAGATTTTCTTGGCGATCAGGCTGGAGTCCGAAAGCACCCCGATCCTGATGGCCAGATCGAACCCCTCGGCCACCAGATCGACCCGCTTGTCCGACAGATCCATATCGATTCGCACGTCAGGATGCGCATGCATGAATTGCGCGATAGCTGACGACATGTGCGAAACACCAAATGAAAGCGGCGTGCTGATCCGAAGCACGCCGCCGAGTCCACCCCCAGAGTTGAGCACCTCTTGCTGAGCCGCCTCTAGTTCATCGAGTACGGCCTTACATCGTTCGTAAAATCCCTGGCCAACCTCATTGAGGTACATTCGGCGCGTAGTTCGCTGGATCAGCGGCGCGCCGAGGCGGAGTTCAAGGTCCTTCAGGCGCCTGCTGACCGCGGACACGGCGATTCCCAGCCGTTCCGCAGCCTGAGTGAGGCTGCCCGTTTCGACGACCATGACGAACGCACGGATTTCCTCAATTTGGCTCATAATGTCGCACCTTACATTATTATTCTTAAATTTAGAATTATATTTTCCCTTCGAGCGTCTTTTTGCAGCCGTCAGCAACAATTACCTTCTAATCGGGCCATGGGGGCCCTCCCCCCTCCCATGGCTCTCCTTTCATCCAGTTGACGGCGCGGAAAAAATAAGCGAAAGGCTGTCAGCATGAGCGGTCGCAACAGAACCATACTCCGGATCGACGCCAGCATGCGTCGGCAGAAGTCAGTCAGCCGGATGCTGGCGGACGAGATGGTGGCTGCCCTTGGCGCGCGAAAGCATGGCGTGACTGTCACCAACCGCGATCTGGCCGCCGGTATCGGCATTGTGAATTCCGCGTGGATTGAAGCCGAGCGCACCACTGAAGAACACCGGACACCCGACCAGCGCGCCCTGCTGGCACAGTCCGACGCGCTCGTTGCCGAGCTTCAGGCCGCCGACGACATTGTTATCGCGACCCCGATGTATAATTTCAGCGTTCCGGCCGCGCTCAAGGCGTGGATCGACCTGATCTGCCGCGACAAGATCACTTTCGTATACGAGAACGACGTGTCACGCGGGCTGCTGTCCAACAAGCAGGCGACCGTGATCATCACCTCCGGCGGCACGGTAGGCGGCAACGACGTCGACTATGCGACAGGCTACATCCGTCACATTCTCGAATTCATCGGCGTGAAAGACGTGACCATCATCGATGTGACCGGCCTGTCCAAGAACCGGTCGCAAGTGATCGAGAACGCACGCAAGCAGATTGCCGAGACCAGCGCGAGGCGCCTGTCCGACCAGCGCAACCTGTCGGTTGCCGAATAACATCTGAATTTTCCAGACTATCAACCGGCGGCGGTCGTTCCCATGCGATCGGCGGCATCGCGCATCCATGATTGCAGCACGGCAATCGAATGCTCGGAATTGACGCCGCAGGCCGGGTCCATGACTAGCGGCCCAGGCCGATAACCGCGGCTTTTCAGCCCGCGCTGCACAGACTCGACCAGATGAATGTCTTCCTCGACGGTCGTTTCGCGGTCCTGCACGGCAAGCTGCCGCACGGTTTCCGACTCCACTCCGTCAATGCTGTACCAGCCGCGCCAGACAATCACATGGTCGGCATCCACCGCGCGCCAGTGATAGGTGTTCAGAAGATTGCCGGGATAGACCTGGAACGAGAACATCGGCCACAGGAACCACGAGGAATAGACCCCGGCATAGTCATTCGCCGACAGGTCGATGGGATAGCTCATCGCATCCAGATTCTGGCATTCGGTGGTATGGCGCAGACAATGGCCCTGCGGCTGGATGTCGTAGGTTTCCGGCCGCACGATGCCGGTGGCGAAGGTCTCGTGGTTCAGCGTGCAGTGATAGCATTCTGAATAATTCTCGACCGACACCTTCCAGTTGCACGTCTCGGGGATTTCAACCCATTCCAGCGGCCTTAGCTGTTCGATCTGCGGCACATGCGCTGCCAGCTCGGAACGCACGCCGGGGAACCATTCATCCATTGGCCGCGCATCCGGGTCCAGATTGACGAAGAGGAACCCGCAGAAATTCTCGATCGGCACTTTTGTCAGGCAGATATCCTCGCGGCGGAATCCTTCGACGGCCTTGATGTTCGGTCCGGCGCGGAGCTGGCCGCCAAGGTCATAACTCCAGGCGTGATAAGGGCATGTCAGGACATTGGCCCGCCCGCTGCCCTGCACCAGCTGGTGGGCGCGATGCTGGCAGACATTGTAGAAAGCATTGATCGCGCCATCGCGGTCCATCACGCAGAACAGCGATTCACCCGCCATCTCGAAAGTGAAGTAGTCGCCCGGCCGCTGCAGCTGCGAGGCGTGGCCTGCGAACTGCCAGCTGGAGGCGAACAGGCCACGCGACTCAATCTCGAAAATCGCCGGGTCCGTGTAATAGCGGGCATCGAGTGACAGCAGGGGGTTCATGTCGGTTGCCATGGCGTGATCGCTCCCGTCCGGAGTGGTGTTCCCGTCTCCCTTAGCGCAGGGACGGCTTGCCGCGCAAGCGGTGCGAAACAGGTGGTCCGAAACAAGAAAAATCCTGTCGCAAACAATCCTTTCTGCCCGTTTCGCGCATGCGATGCGTGTTCTAGCAAGCACGGGCACGCGGCGTACTGATTCGCGGCCACGCAACAACCGGAAAGATGCACAACAAATGTCTGCAGGCGAGTTTCCCACCACCGCACGGGTGGTGATTGTCGGCGGCGGGGTCATGGGATGCGGCCTCGCCTATCATCTGGCACATGAGGGCTGGAGCGATATCGTGCTCCTCGAGAAGGCAGAGCTGACCTCGGGTTCGACCTGGCATGCCGCCGGGCAGATCACGCACTCCACCTCCAGCTACGGCCTCGGCAAATGCGTCGATTACAATATCGGCCTCTACGCCGGCGGTCTCGAAGAGGAAACGGGCGTGTCCGTCACCTGGCACGGCTGCGGGTCGTTCCGCCTTGCCTATACCGATGACGAGGTCGACTGGCTGCGCCACACGATGAGTGTCGGCCGCGCCCTCGGCTTTCCGATCGAGCTCGTCGGGCCGGAGGAAATCCGCCGCCACCACCCGTTCTACAATCTGGAAGGCGTGCAGGCCGCGCTCTACACGCCGGAAGACGGCCATGCCGACCCGTCCGGCGTCACCCAGGCGCTTGCTGCCGGAGCACGGGCCAGGGGCGCGCGGATCATCCGCCGCTGCCGGGCCACCAACATCACCCAGCAGCCGAGCGGCGAATGGCTGGTCGAGACCGAAAAAGGCAACATTCTTTGCGAGCACGTGGTCAATGCCGGCGGCACCTATGCGCGGCAGATGGGCGAGTGGAGCGGCCTGCAGCTTCCCATGACCTCGATGACCCACCATTATTTCGTCACCGACACGGTGCCGGAATTCAAGGATTACGACGACCTGCCGGTGATCAGGGACGACAAGCTCGTCTCCGGCTACATCCGGATGGAACAGAAATCCGGCCTGATCGGAATCTACGAGAAGGAAAACCCGAACACCGTCTGGGTCGACCACTGCCCGTGGGAGGCCGAGAACGAGCTGTTCGAGCCGGATTACGACAGGATCATGCCGTGGCTCGAGAATGCGCTGGACCGCATGCCGATCTTCGCCGAGCTGGGCATCAAGCGCGAGGTGCATGGCGCGATCTCGCATCCGCCAGACGGCAACCCGCTGATCGGTCCGGCGCCGGGCGTCACCAATTACTGGTGCTGCTGCGGCACCCAGATCGGCATCGGCTGGGGCCCGGGCCTGACCCGCGAGCTGGCCCGCTGGATGGTTCATGGCGCCGCCGACATATCTATGCGCGAGTTCGATCCGCGCCGTTTCGGCGACTATGCCACCAAGGACTGGCAGGTGATCAAGGCGAAGGAGGATTACTGCCTGCGCCACGAGATCCCCTTCCCGCATTTCAACCGCCTTGCCGGACGGCCGATCAAGCCGAGCCCGCTCTATGACCGGCTGAAGGATGCCGGCGCGGTGTTCGAAGAGGTCTACGGTCATGAGCGTCCGCGCTGGTTCGCCCGTGACGGCGTCGCCCAGCAGGACCATTATTCCTTCTGCCGCAACGAGGTGCATGACATGGTCGGCACCGAGGTGGCCGCCGTCCGCAACAATGTCGGCATCATGGACATCACCGCCTTCACCAAGGTCGAGATCACCGGCACCGGACCGGCAGAGGCGCTGCAGCGTCTCGTCGCCAACAGGCTGCCGCGCAAGGATGGCGGCGTGATCCTGACGCATCTTCTGAACCGGCGTGGCCGGATCGAGATCGAGGTCACCGTCATCAGGCTTGCCGAGGACCGTTACTACCTTGTCTGCGCCGCCTTCTTCGAACAGCGGCTTCTCGACCATCTGGCCAATCATGGCGGTGACGGCCTGACGGTGATCAACCGGTCCACCGGCTGGGCCGCGCTGGCGCTGCAGGGACCGAAATCCCGCGCCGTCCTGGCCGAGGTCACTGACGCCCCCCTCGACAATGCCGGGTTCCGCTGGCTGTCGGCGCGGCAGATCAGCATCGCCGGCCATGATGTCTGGGCGCTGCGCATGTCCTATGCCGGCGAGCTGGGATGGGAGCTTCACGGCCCGGCCGAAAACATGCTTGCCGTCTATGACGCGCTGTGGGCTGCCGGCGAGGCGCATGGGATCGCCAATTACGGCTCTTTCGCGATGAACGCCATGCGGATGGAAAAGGGCTTCAAGGGCGCGGGCGAGCTGACCAACGAGGTCACGCTTCCCGAGGCGGATGTGATGCGGTTCGTCAATCTCGAGACCGGTGATTTCATCGGCCGCGACGAGACCATCGCGTCACAGCAGGCCGCCGAGGCCGGCACCATGCCGTGGATCTGCGCCTATCTTGCGATCGATGCCGACGGCAAGGCCGACGGCCATGGCGGCGAGGCTGTCATGCATGACGGGCGCGTTGTCGGCTCGACAAGCTCGGTTGCCTATGGGCATTCTGTCGGCAAGGTCCTCGCCTTTGCCTATATCAAGCCGGAGGCGGCGGCCCCGGGAACAGCGCTCGAGGTCGTGGTCATGAACGAAGCACGCAAGGCGGTCGTTCTTGGCGAGGCCGCATGGGACCCGCAGAACCTGCTGCCACGAACCGATGGATGACGGACATGATACCTGAGACGATGAAAGCCATGGTCACCATGGGGCATGGCGATTTCGACATGCTGGTGTGGCACGAGGACTGGCCGGTTCCGACCGCTGCCAGCGGTGAAGTGCTGATCCGGGTCGGTGCCTGCGGCCTGAACAACACCGACATCAACACGCGGACCGGCTGGTATTCAAAGGCGGTCAGCGAGGCCACCACCGGCGGGGCCTATGACGAGGTCGGAAGCGATGATCCGTCATGGGGCGGCGCTGCCGTGACCTTCCCGCGAATCCAGGGCGCGGATATCTGCGGCGAGATCGTTGCCGTGGGTGACGGCGTCGATCCGGCGCGCATCGGCGAACGGGTGATCACCGACAACTGGCTTCGCGACCCGGCGGACCCGCTGGACAAGGAACGCACGGGCTATTACGGCTCCGAGCATGATGGCGGCTTCGCCGAATATGCCACCATTCCGGCGACGAACGCACTGGCCGTCGACTCGCCGCTGTCCGATGCCGAGCTTGCAACATTCTCCTGCTCCTATTCCACGGCAGAGGGCATGCTGACCCGCGCGGCCGTCACCGCCGGGGACACGGTCCTGGTTCCTGGCGCATCGGGCGGTGTCGGCGGGGCGGTGGTCCAGCTTGCCAAACTTCGCGGCGCCCGCGTGGTCGCCATGGCGTCCGAGGCCAAGCACGGCGATGTTGCCGCGCTTGGCGCCGACAGGTTGCTGCCACGCGATCCGGGCGATCTGGAAGCGGCGCTCGCCGACGAGAAAATCACCGTCGTCGCCGATGTTGTCGGCGGCGCGATCTGGCCGGCGCTGATCGATGTGCTGGCGCGAGGCGGCCGCTATACCTGTTCCGGAGCCATCGCCGGGCCAATGGTCGATTTCGACCTTCGCACCTTCTATCTCCGCGACCTGACCTTTACCGGATCTACGGTGATCGACCGCGAGGTGATGCCGCGCCTGATCGGCTATATAGAGGCTGGCAAAGTGAAGCCGGTGCTTGCCGCGACCTATGCGCTTGCCGAGCTTCACGACGCGCAGCGCGCCTTCATCGCCAAGACCCACACAGGAAACATCGTGGTCTGCCCATGAAGATCACCCGCATCGCCATCCACCGGACCCACCTTCCCTATGCAGGTGGTGCCTATGGATGGGGTGCCGGCAACGCCATCGAGGTGGCGCAGTCGACGGTGGTGGTGATCGACACCGATGCCGGCATCAGCGGCTGCGGCGAGTTCACGCCCTGCGGCGAGAACTATATGGTGGCGAATTCCGAGGGTGTGGAAGGTGTCGCGCGTCTTCTGGCACCGGCGCTGATCGGCGAGGACCCGCGCCAGCTCGGCAGGATTGAGCAGCTCATGGACCATGTGGTTCAGGGGCACGGCTATGCCAAGGCGCCGTTCGACGCCGCCTGCTGGGACATTCTGGGCAAGGCCACCGGCCAGCCCGTGTGGATGCTGCTCGGCGGCAAGCTGACCGACGGCGCGCCGATGTACCGCGTCGCCCCGCAAAAGGATACCGAGGCCACCATCGCCGAGCTGGACCGGCACCGCGAGGCAGGGTACCGCCAGTTCCAGATCAAGGTCGGGGCCGACTGGGTCGCCGATATCGACCGTATCCGGGCGACGGTGCCGTTGCTGAAGCCCGGCGAGAAGGCGATGGCGGACGCCAACCAGGGATGGCGGGCCGACAATGCCCTTCGTGTGGTCAATGCCACCCGCGACCTCGACTATATTCTCGAGCAGCCCTGTCACAGCTATGAGGAATGCCAGCAGGTGCGCCGCAAATGCGACTTGCCGATGAAGCTGGACGAATGCGTCACAGGCATCCATATGGCGCAGCGCATCGTCGCCGACCGCGGGGCAGAAATCTGCTGCCTGAAAATCTCCAATCTGGGCGGGCTGTCCAAGGCGCGGCGGGTCCGCGACTATCTAGTCGACAACCGCATCGCCGTTGTCAGCGAGGACAGCTGGGGCGGCGAGATCACCACCGCGGCGGTTGCCCATTTCGCCGCCTCGACGCCTGAAGACTGGCTGGTCAACACCACCGACCTGATGAACTACAACACCCGAAGCACCGGTATCGGCGGCCCGACATCGGCCGGCGGCAAGCTCTATCCGGGCGATGCCCCGGGGCTCGGGGTCGAGCCCGACTTCGACAGCCTCGGCGCGGCGGTGAGGGTCTATTCATGAAGATCACGCGCATAGAGGTCCACCAGGCCGAGCTGGCCTATGCCGGCGGTGTCTACCGGCTGTCCGGCGGCCGCGAATACCGCGCGTTCGACGCCACCATCCTGTCGCTTCATTGCGATGACGGCACTGTCGGCTGGGGCGAGAGCACCCCGTTCGGAAGCACCTATGTCGCCGCCCATGCGGGCGGGGTGCGCGCCGCGCTGGACCTTCTGGCGCCGGCGGTGATCGGCCTCGACCCGCGATGCCATGACCGCATTCAGGACGCCATGGACACCGTGCTCACAGGCCATGCGGCGGCAAAGACGGCGATCGATGTCGCCTGCTGGGACGCGCACGGCAAATCGGCCGGGCTGGCCGTCTGCGATCTTCTGGGCGGACGCATTGCCGAGCCGGTGCCGGTGATCTCGTCAATCGGAAGCGACACGCCGGATGCCATGCGCGCCAGCGTCGCCAGGCATCGCGAAGCGGGCTTTCGCGGCCATTCGGTGAAAATCGGCGCTGGCGAGGCCGAGGGCGGCCCCGCCCTCGATGCCGAGCGGATCAGCGCCTGCCTTGCCGACCGGCAGCCGGGCGAGTGGTATCTTGCCGATGCCAATGGCGGCATGACGCCGGAAAGCGTGCTGCGCATGCTGGCGCATCTGCCCGAAGGCACGGACATTGTCATCGAGGCGCCCTGCGCCAGCTGGCGGGAAACATTGTCGCTTCGTTCACGCTGCCGCCTGCCGATCCTTCTCGACGAGCTGATTCAGGATGATGCCGACCTGATCCACGCCATCGCCACAGATGCCTGTGACGGGGTCGGGCTGAAGATCAGCAAGCAGGGCGGCCTGACGGCATCGCAACGCCAGCGGGCCATCGCGTCGGCCGCCGGCATGGTGATGTCGGTCCAGGACACCACCGGATCGGAAATTTCCTTTGCCGCCATCCTGCACATGGCGCAGTCGACACCGCGCCGCCTGTTGCGTTGTGCGCTCGACCCGCGAAGCATGGTCAGCACCCGCATCGCCGAATTCGACGCGCCGGTGATCAATGGCGGCGCCGCCGCGCCGGATCTCCCCGGGCTTGGCGTCATCCCCGACCCGAA
>WTIL01000065.1:9459-26811 GCA_011522725.1 Rhodospirillaceae bacterium | reverse complement strand
GCAGGGCGAGCGCGTGCGGGTGATCAGGATCGTGGCGCTGGGAACAAGGCGCGGTCCGGCCACCGAGGCGGTCGATCTCTATGAGGATATGTCGCCGGAGATGCCGTCGCGGCGAAAGGATGCGGAAGCCGAACCGCAGTTCGAGCTCCGCGAGAAAGGTGCCGGCCGGCCGACCAAGCGGGCCCGGCGAGAAACATCGAGACTGAAGTCCGGCCTCGTCTAGGGCTGCGAAAGGAACAGATCATGCTGGCACGTCTGGGAAACTGGATCAGGGAATTTTCAGAGGATGAGGCCGCCGCCCCGGCGAGCGATACCGAATGGGCGCAGACCCTCGCCGGCCTTCTCGTCGAGGCGGCGATGGCCGACGGCATCCTCGATGCCGGCGAGAGGCAGCAGATCGCCCGTGTCCTGCATGGACAGCTGGAGCTGGACGAGGCCGATGTCGGCGCCATGATCGACAAGGCTGTCGCCGACCAGCAGGCGCGCGTGGAAATTCACGGCCTGACCCGCGCCATCCGTGCCGAGACCGAGCCCGAGGACCGTGTGGCCATTATGGAGATGGTCTGGATGGTGGTTCTCGCCGACGGCGAATTGCACGAATATGAATCGCAACTGATGCGCCGCCTTGCCGGCCTTCTCTATGTGGACGACATCGATTCCGGCCGTGCCGCCAAGCGCGCGCGTGCCAGGCTGTCGCAGGACGGCTGATCGGGCCTTGTTCGCCGCGCATGATTGCGATAAAAACCAGCGCCCGCTTTCGCTGAAGGAGCATCTGCGATGACCTATATCGTCAACGACAACTGCATCAACTGCAAATACACCGACTGTGTGGAGGTGTGTCCGGTGGATTGTTTCTACGAGGGCGAGAACATGCTCGTGATTCATCCGGACGAATGCATCGACTGCGGTGTCTGCGAGCCGGAATGCCCGCCGGAAGCCATTCTGCCCGACTCGGAGCCGGCAGCCGAGAAATGGCTCGAGATCAATCGCGAGATGGCCGAAATCTGGCCGAACATCGTGCAGCGCTCCGATCCGATGCCGAACGCGGAAACCGCCAAGGAAGAGACCGGCAAGTTCGAGAAGCATTTCTCGCGCAATCCGGGCCAGGGCAACTGACGCGACATTCCGGTTGATCCGGCAGCCGGACCGGTTCTCCGTGCGGCTGCCTGCGGTCGCCCCTGATTGATTTTCGCGTTAATTTCGGTTATATTACAAACCAGTTACAACATCAGTCAGCACCGTCCTGACCTCGTTCCGAAGCGCCAAAGGCGTGACTCGGTCGTGGGGCAGGGCGTTTTGGCTCTGACGTCCGGGCTCAGGGCTTGCGACCGGCTGGTAGCAGGCAGGACCCCGTCCGGAACATCCAGCGATCAGCCCATGGGCCGGTCCAAGCAGGGAACAGACTATGTCGAAGAAGACCGAAGCCGCTTTCAAGGAAGATGATTTTGTTGTGTACCCGACCCATGGCGTCGGGCGCATCCTTGGCACCGAAACCCGCGAGATCAGCGGCAGCGAGATCGAATTGCTCGTTGTCCGTTTCGAGCATGACCGGATGACCCTTCGCGTGCCGATGGAAAAGGCGCGTTCGCTCGGTCTTCGCACGCTGAGCTCGAAAAAGCAGATGGAACAGGCGATCACCACGCTTCAGGGCAAGGCCCGCGTGCGCCGCACCATGTGGTCGCGTCGCGCTCAGGAATACGAGACAAAGATCAAGTCGGGCGATCCGGTCTCCATCGCCGAGGTTGTGCGTGACCTTCATCGCCGCACCAACCAGTCCGAACAATCCTATTCCGAGCGCCAGATGTATCAGGCCGCTCTCGAGCGACTGGCCCGCGAATTTGCTGCCATCGAGAAGATCGACCAGGAAGCGGCTGCGACCAAGCTCGAGGATTTGATGGACGCCGCCTGACAGGCGATCCGGTGACCGATTGATCGGGGCGGCCATGGCCGCCCTTTTCATTGCCACCCTGTTCTCCGGACCTGCCGCCGCCGTCCGGGACGGGCCGGACACAAACCACACCGGTGATTCCCGCCGGAAATTTCTGTGCTAGTCTTTGATCATGGCCAACGCGTTCATTCAGGAAAAAGAGCTGTTCCCGATCCAGCCGCCCTTCGACAGCGGCATGCTGGACCGTGGCCTCCACCAGATTTATTTCGAACAGTGCGGGTCTCGAACCGGAAGGGCGGTGCTGTTCCTTCATGGCGGGCCGGGCGCCGGCATCTCGGCGACACATCGCAGGCTGTTCAATCCGGACAGGTTCCGCTGCGTGCTGTTCGACCAGCGCGGTTGCGGCCGCTCGACACCGCATGGCGAGACGGCGCAGAACACCACGCAGGATCTGATCGCCGATATCGAGGCGCTTCGCGTGCATCTTGGCATCGACAGCTGGCTGCTGTTTGGCGGGTCCTGGGGCAGTACGCTGGCACTTGCCTATGCCATTGCCCATCCGGAACGGGTGACCGGGCTGGTCCTGCGCGGAATTTTCCTTGGCACACGCGCCGAGGTCGACTGGTTTCTCTATGACATGGGGCGCTTCTTTCCCGAGGCGTATCATGAATTCGTCACCTTCCTCGATCGCGAGGAACGGGATGACATTCTTTTGAGCTATCATGAAAAGCTGACAAGTGACCAGGCGCTGGTCCATCAGCCGGCGGCCGAGCGCTGGGCCTCTTACGAGACAAGCTGCTCGACCCTGCGGGCGGGGGTCAGGCGGGTCAGCGGCAAGTCCGCTCTCAGCATGGCGCGTCTCGAAGCGCATTATTTCGTCAATGACTGCTTCCTGCCGCCGGATCACATCATGAAGCATATCAATGTCATCCGGCATCTTCCGGCCCACATCATCCAGGGCCGCCACGACGTGATCTGCCCGCCGGTGACGGCGCATCGCCTTGCCGAGGCATGGGGCCGTCAGGCCACGCTCAGGCTGGTTGATGACGCCGGGCACTCGACCTTCGAGACCGGCATCGCGCATGCGCTTCTGGCATCGCTTGACGAATTTGCCGTCTGATCCCTGATTGCCACTCCCGAGCATCGGTAAACCGCTATAGGCTTGCAACTGACGCATTGTCTGCATCCATGCGATGCAACCGCAGGTTAACCGTGACACGGAGAACAGCGATGACTGACAGGCAGCCGGTCGAACGGCATCACCGGATCACCAACAACAACGCCATCGACCTTCATGTCGGCAAACGGCTGCGCTTGCGCCGCACTTTGCTCGGCATGAGCCAGGAGCAGCTTGGCGCCGAGCTCAACATCACTTTCCAGCAGGTCCAGAAATATGAGCGCGGCGCCAACCGGATCAGCGCTTCGCGCCTGTGGGACATGAGCCAGATCCTCGATGTTCCGGTGAGTTATTTCTTTGATGACATGTCGGAGACGACGATGCGCAGCTCGCCGCGGCGGGTGGCACGCGGCTTTGATGATGGCGCCGCCGCCGATGGCGAGGTCAAGGATCCGATGGCACGCCGCGAAACGCTTGAGCTTGTGCGGGCATATTATACAATCAAGCAACCGGCGGTACGCAAACGCGTGTCCGATATGGTCAGGTCGATCGCTACAGCGCTGACCGGGGACTGACATCTCGCCGGAGGATAACTATCCAGGGCTGAACACGCGCCGGCAAATGTTGGCAGGAGGAATTACATCAATGGCCAATGAAACCCCGTCCGGCACCGGCGCCTCGGCCGATCTGGCCGATATCAGTTTCGAGGATGCCCTGCGCGAGCTTGAAGCCATTGTCGAGTCGCTGGAACATGGTGATGTCTCGCTCGACGATGCCATCGCCGCCTTCGAGCGTGGCACGGCGCTGAAAGCGCATTGTCAGGCAAGGCTCGAGGAGGCACGGATGAAGGTAGAGCAGATCCGGGTGCCGGCAGACGGTGGCGCGCCGGAATCGGCCGCTCCCTTCAGCGCTGACGAGTAGGGCATGTCGCTTCCGCAATCCGTGCGTGACGACGCGGCGGCCGTCGAGCGGTATCTCGGCGCACTGTTTGACGATATGAACGGGCCGGCCGACCGGCTTGCCGGATCGATGCGATATGCCACGATGAATGGTGGCAAGCGGCTGCGGGCCTGCCTCGTCCTTGCCGCTGCGCGGCTCGCCGCTGGCGGCTCTCTTCCCGAAGGCGCGATGGCGGTGGCGGCGTCCGTCGAATGCCTTCACGCCTATTCCCTTGTTCATGACGATCTTCCGGCGATGGATGATTCCGACACAAGGCGCGGCGAGCCGTCCTGTCATATCGCCTTTGACGAGGCGACGGCGATCCTTGCCGGTGACGCGCTGCAGACCCTGGCCTTCGAGCTGCTGGCCGATGTGAAAACGCATATGGACGGCAATGTGCGCGCCGCGCTGGTCGCGGCTTTGGCGCGTGCTGCCGGGCTTGACGGCATGGCAGGCGGGCAAATGCTCGATCTAGAGGCGGAAAACCGTGCCATGACGCTCGACGAGGTTCGGCAGATGCAGGCGATGAAGACAGGCGCGCTGATCCAGTATGCGGCGGTGGCCGGCGGGATTCATGGCGGCGCCGATGCGGCGCTGCAATCCGCGCTGGAGCGCTACGCCCGCGATCTGGGGCTGGCCTTTCAGATCGCCGATGACCTGCTGGATTATGACGGCGATGCGGAACTGCTCGGCAAGCCTGCCGGCCAGGATGCGGATCGCGGCAAGGGCAGCTTCGTCGTGCTTATGGGGCTGGAGCCTGCGCGCGCCGCCGCGGCCGAGCTGATTGCCGGTGCCGAGGCCGCTCTGGAGCCGTGGGGTGATGCCGCCGCACCGCTCCGGTCAATCGCGCGATTCGCTATTGAACGGCAGTCGTGATACTTCTTATATCTGTAACAAGACGTTTAACAGGGTCGGCCCGTCCCCCCGGGTCGTGACACCGATGACCGCAACACCCCTGCTTGACAGGATTTCCAGCGTCGATGATCTGCGCCGGCTGTCCGAGGGCGACCTCCAGAATCTCGCAAGCGAGCTGCGCACGGCGACCATTGGCGCGGTGTCGAAGACGGGCGGTCATCTCGGCGCCGGCCTTGGCGTTGTCGAGCTGACAGTGGCGCTTCATTACGTCTTCCAGACGCCGCATGACCGGCTGATCTGGGATGTCGGCCATCAGGCCTATCCGCACAAGATTCTGACCGGCCGCCGCGACCGTATCGAGACATTGCGGCAAAAGGACGGGTTGTCAGGTTTCACCAAGCGCAGCGAGTCGGAGTTCGACCCGTTCGGTGCAGGCCATTCCTCGACCTCGATTTCCGCCGGCCTCGGCATGGCGGTCGGCAGCGACCTGCAGGGAATCAAGCGCAACGTCATTGCCGTGATCGGCGACGGCGCGATGAGCGCCGGCATGGCGTTCGAGGGCATGAACAATGCTGGGGCGTCGGACTCGCGCCTGATCGTCATCCTGAACGACAATGACATGTCGATCGGCCAGCCGGTCGGCGCGATGAGCAGCTATCTGTCGCGTCTGATCACCTCCGAGCCGTTCCATTCGATCCGTGACCTGATGCGCGAGGTGGCCAGCCGGTTCCCGGCCGAGATCGAGCGCACGGCGCGGCGCGCCCGCGAGGCTGCCCGCGACCTGATCAGCGGCAATTCGGTCTTCAGCCAGCTGGGATTCCTCCATATCGGTCCGATCGACGGCCATGACATGTCGCATCTGTTGCCGGTGCTGAAGAACATCCGTGACGGCCATGCGCGCGGTCCGGTGCTCGTCCATGTCGTCACCGAAAAGGGCAAGGGCCATCCCTTTGCCGGACCGTCGGCGGAGAAATATCACGCTGTTCCGAAATTCGATGTGATCACCGGCACGCAGCACAAGCCTGCCGGCAACGCCCCGAGCTATACTTCGGTATTCGCCAACAGCCTGATCGCCGAGGCCGAGGCCGACGACCGGATCGTCGCCATCACCGCGGCGATGCCGTCTGGCACCGGCATCGACAAGGTGAAGACGCGTTTTCCGAACCGGGTGTTCGATGTCGGCATCGCCGAACAGCATGCGGTGACCTTTGCGGCCGGTCTGGCGACCGAGGGCATGAAGCCCTTCTGTGCGCTCTATTCGACCTTCCTGCAGCGTGGCTATGACCAGCTGGTGCATGATGTCGCCATTCAGAACCTGCCGGTGCGCTTTGCCATCGACAGGTCCGGTGTTGTCGGCAATGACGGCGCCACCCATGCAGGTGTCTATGACATCGCCTATCTGTCCTGCCTGCCGAACATGGTCATCATGTGCCCGTCGGACGAGGCCGAGCTTGTGCATATGGTCGCCACCGCTGCCGCGCATGATACAGGGCCGACCGCGGTGCGCTATCCGCGCGGCGAGGGCGTCGGAACCGAACTGCCGGAACGGGGCGAGGTGCTGCCCATTGGCCGTGGCCGCGTGGTTCGTCAGGGCAGCGGCACGGCAATCCTGTCGCTTGGCACGCGCCTCGCCGATTGCCTGGCGGCAGCAGACGAGGTCGATGGCGGCGACGGGTTCACCATTGCCGATGCGCGTTTTGCCAAGCCGCTGGATACCGATCTTCTGGACAGCCTGGCGGCGTCGCATGACCGGCTTGTAATCGTCGAGGAGAACAGCCCCGGCGGTTTCTCGGCGCATGTGCTGCAATATCTTGCCAACGCAGGCCATCTCGACGGCAGCCTTGCCGTGCGGTGCCTGTCGCTTCCCGACGCGATGCTGGATCATGACAGCCAGTCCGGGCAGCTGGCGCTTGCCGGGCTGGACAAGGCAGGGATCGCCGCCACGCTTCGTGACCTGACCGGGACGGCGGCCGCGTCACCCAAGGCAGAAAGCCAAAGCAAAAGCTGAGATGGCGCCGTCCGGAGCCGATGAATCCCCGATGCGGGCCGATGCCCTGATGGTCAGGCGCGGTCTTGCCGCCTCGCGTGACCGTGCGCAGGCGCTGATTGCCGAGGGAGGTGTCCTCGTCGACGGCATGCCGCTTGCCAAGCCGGCAAAGAAGCTGCCGGCCGATGCAAAGATCACAATGACAACAGTCGATATTCCGTGGGTCAGCCGTGGCGCGCTGAAGCTGGTCGGCGGGCTGGAGGCCTTTCCGGTGATCGACCCGGCAGGCCTGTCCTGCGCCGATATCGGGGCCAGCACCGGCGGTTTCACCGAGGTGTTGCTGGCACGCGGCGCGGCGCATGTCGTTGCCGTCGATGTCGGGCATGGGCAGCTTCACCCGAAACTTGCCGGCGATCCGAGGGTTACCTCGCGCGAGGGCCTGAACGCCCGGCATCTGTCAGCGGAAGATTTCGCCACGCCGCCACAGCTGATTGTCTGCGACGCGTCCTTCATTTCGCTGACCAAGGTGCTGCCGGTGGTTATGGATCTGGCAGCCCCGGAAGCCCTGCTGCTGGCGCTGGTCAAGCCGCAGTTCGAAGTGGGGCGCGCGCAGATCGGCAAGGGTGGCATCGTTCGTGACCGGCAGGCCGTCGCGGACGCAGTGGCGCGCATCGAACACTGGCTTGTGGCAGATATGGGATGGGAGCTGATAGGCACAGCCACATCGCCCATCGACGGGCAGGACGGCAACCGTGAGTTCCTGATGGCAGGCCGCAAAAGCCGGAACGGCTAGAACAGGCCGCACTGCGCCTTGTGGCGCATCACCGCGTCGGCGAGGGTGACGGCCATCATGGCCTCGGCCACCGGCACACCGCGGATGCCGACACAGGGGTCATGGCGCCCTTTGGTGACAACCTCGACATCATCGCCGTCCAGATCGACCGAACGCCGCGGCGTCAGGATCGAGCTTGTCGGCTTGATGGCAATTCGTACCACCAGCGGCTGGCCGGTCGAGATGCCGCCAAGGACACCGCCATTGTTGTTGCCGAGAAATTCCGGACCATTCTCGCCGGATCGCATTTCGTCGCCGGCTTCGCGGCCGTCCATTGCGGCAAGGTCGAAGCCGCCGCCGATTTCCACGCCCTTTACCGCGTTGATGGTCATCATCGCGGCAGCAAGATCGCTGTCCAGCTTGCCGTAGATCGGCTGGCCAAGTCCGGCGGGAATGCCCTCTGCCACGATCTCGAGGATTGCGCCTGCGGAGCTGCCGTCCTTGCGCACGCCGTCGAGATAGGTCTCCCACTCGCTGGCCGCCACCGGATCAGGGCAGAAGAACGGGTTGTTTGCCGTTTCGTCCCAGTCGAGGCGGCTGCGGTCGATGGCGTGGGGTCCGATCTGGACCACGCCGCCGCGAATGCGATAGCTGTCGCCGAGCACGGTTTTCAGCATCTGGTCGGCAATGGCGCCGGCAGCGACACGGACAGCCGTCTCGCGCGCCGATGACCTGCCGCCGCCGCGATAATCGCGAATGCCGTATTTTTCCTGATAGGTGAAATCGGCATGGCCCGGGCGGAATTGCCGCGAGATTTCGCTGTAATCCTTGGACCGCTGGTCCTTGTTGCGGATCAGCATGGCAACAGGCGTGCCGGTGGTCATGCCCTCGAACACGCCCGACAGGATTTCGACCTCGTCATCCTCGCGTCGCTGTGTGACAAACCGGCTCTGCCCCGGCTTGCGACGATCGAGATAGGGTTGGATGATCTCTTCCGAGAGAGGCAGGCGCGGCGGCACGCCGTCGACGACGCAGCCGATACCAGGGCCATGGCTTTCGCCGAAACTGGTAAAGGAGAACAGCTTTCCGAAACTGTTGTCCGACATGTCAGACGACCGAGATATCCGGCGCGTCGACGGCTTTCATGCCAACGACATGGTAGCCGCAATCCACATGGTGGGTTTCGCCGGTGACACCGGATGACAGGTCCGACAGAAGGTAGAGGCCGGCACCGCCGACATCATCGAGCGTTACGTTGCGCTTGAGCGGCGAGTTGTATTCGTTCCATTTCAGGATGTAGCGGAAGTCGCCGATACCCGAGGCGGCGAGAGTCTTCATCGGGCCGGCCGACAGGCCGTTCACCCGGATGTTGCGCCCGCCAAGATCGACCGCCAGATAGCGCACCGAAGCCTCGAGCGCCGCCTTGGCAACGCCCATCACATTGTAATGCGGCATCACCCGCTCGGCGCCGTAATAGGTCAGGGTCAGCAGCGAGCCGCCATCCTTCATCATGGCTGTCGCCTTGCGCGTGATCTCGGTGAAGGAATAGACCGAGATATCCATGGTGCGCTGGAAATTGTCACGGCTGGTATCGACATAGCCGCCCTTCAGTTCTTCCTTGTCGGAATAGGCGATGGCGTGAAGCACGAAATCCAGCTCGCCCCATTCGGACTTCAGCCTGTCGAAGACGGCATCGACACTGGCTTCGTCTGTGACATCGCATGGCAGGACAAGGTTGCTGCCGACGGATTCGGCAAGCGGGATCACGCGTTTCTGAAGGGCCTCTCCCTGAAAGGTGAAGGCGAGTTCGGCGCCATGCTCGGCAAGTTTGGAGGCGATTCCCCAGCCGATCGACCGGTCATTGGCGACGCCCATGATCAGTCCACGCTTGCCTGCCATCACGCCCGAAGAGGTCTGCTCCGACATGTCCGTCCCACCTTTGTCTTTCAATTGATTCTGTGCGCGCCAATATGGCACGGCTGATTCGCCAGAACAAGACACGCCGGCCGGTGACCGGCCGACGTGATCAAGGGTTCAGGGCGAGGTGCTAGCGAAGCGTGTAGGTTGTCTTGCGGCTGATTTCCACACGCTCGTTCACGGCCAGCGGGTTCTGCGTTTCGACCGTGATGATGCGGTTGTCGACCTCGATCCGGGTGCGATAGCCGGTGACTTCCTCGATCGTCTCCTCGATCATCACCTTGCGGATGTTGCAGACTTCCTGCTGGCGGTATCCCACGATCTGCTGGCCGCCCTGCTGGTTCTTCTTCTTGGCATGCTCGCGGCCGAGAAGCGCCCCGACAACCGCGCCGGCGGCACCGGCGCCATCCTGGTCCGAGGTCTTGTTGCCGATGGCCGAGCCGATCACCCCGCCGATGATCATCGCGCCGAGGTCGCTGTTGTTATTGTTGCTGCCTGCGGACGCCTGGCCATAGACCGGCACCTCCTGGGTCTCGCAGACCTTCTCGTCAGAGGGGGTCTTGCGGATATAGCTGGTGCGGATCGGGTCGGACTTTGTCACCGTGCCGAGGACGGTTTCAATCCGTGTTTCGGCGCTTGCGGGGACAATGGCGACGGCACCTGTGGCGAGGGTGGCGGCGATCACGGCTGTCAGCCGCTGCGAGGAGAAGAGACGCGGCATGGCATGCCTCCTGTCTGTGAAATCATGTGAAGCTGAGTCATAAACGCGAATTCGTACCAAAATGTGGCAGATCGCGCCCCATTGTCGTTTGTCCGCCAGATTGTCGCTTTCACCCCGCCGTCATATTGCCAAAAGGCGGGCGGCTTCCCATGTCTACAGCGATGGCAAAGACCGGCTGCGCTGTTTGAATCACGCGGCCCGACTACGGAGACTGAGATCCATGCAGATCGAGGCGGGAACCAATCCCTTCACCCTGTTTGACAGCTGGTACAAGGAGGCCGTCGAGGCCGAGATCAACGACCCTGATGCCATTGCGCTCGCCAGCGTGAATGCCGACGGCATGCCGTCTGTACGCATGGTTCTCCTCAGGCAGTGGTCGGATGAGGGATTCTTCTTTTTCACGAATTACGAGAGCCGCAAGGCCGGCGAGCTTCTTGCCACCGGCAAGGCTGCCTTCTGCCTGCACTGGAAGAGCCTTCGCCGCCAAATTCGCGTGACCGGCGAGGTCAGCAAGGCCAGCCCCGAACGGTCCGATGACTATTTCGCCTCGCGCGGGCGGGGCAGCCGCATCGGTGCCTGGGCGTCCGAGCAGTCGCGCCCGCTCGAATCACGTGAGGCTCTGGCAAAAGCGGTTGCCGAGGTCGAGGAACGCTTCCCCGATGATGTGCCGCGCCCGCCGCACTGGGGCGGCTTCATGATCGTGCCGCAGGAAATCGAGTTCTGGGCGGATGGCGAACATCGCCTTCACGACAGGTTCCGTTTCACGCCCGACGGCAAGGGCGGATGGGACATCCAGCGCCTGAATCCATAGGGTAAATCCTCCACCTGTGTCGGCTGTGACCATAGTGTCGCGCCACGTCTAAACGCGTCAAAACTGGTCGCATGGCAGACGCAATTTCCGCGCCTGTTTGCCTAACATCCGCTCATGGGCCGCATGTCCAGCGCCAAGCAGGCGCGGTGTGAGCGCGGCCCGGGAGTCTGAAACCGCGAAACCCGCCGGGTTGCCAAGCAAGAGGCGCCGGCGCGGGTAATGACCGGACCGGAATATTTGGAGGGTGCCGTTATGAAAACGCATGCACGTGTTGTTGTCATCGGAGGCGGGGTAGTCGGCGTCAGCGCGCTTTACCATCTCGCGAAAAAGGGCTGGTCGGACGTTGTCCTGATCGAGCGCAAGGAGCTGACCTCGGGGTCGACATGGCATGCCGCAGGCCTGTTGCCGCTGTTCAACATGTCCTATTCGGTCGGCCAGATTCATAAATATTCCGTGAAGTTCTATCAGGAGCTTCAGGAAGAAACCGGCATGAATGTCGGCTTCCGCAATGTCTCCAACATCCGCCTCGCCCAGACCGAGGACCGGATGGACGAATACCGGCAATATGCCGGTGTCGCGAGCACCATCGGCGTTGATGTGGACTTCCTCACCCCTGACGAGGTGAAGGACATCTGGCCGCTCTGCAACACCGAAGGGCTGGTCGGCGCCATCCGCCATCCGGGTGACGGCTATATCCAGCCTGCCGACCTGACCCAGGCGCTGGCGCGCGGCGCGCGCGACCGCGGCGCCGAAATCTACCGCAACACCACGGTGACAGGTATCTCCCGCACCGCCTCCGGCGAGTGGAAAATCACCACCGACAAGGGCGAGATCACATGCGAGCATGTGGTCAGCGCCACCGGCAACTTCGCGCGCCAGACAGGCCGCATGGTCGGGCTGAACATTCCGGTCATCCCGGTCGAGCATCAATACATCGTCACCGAGCCGCATGACGACATCAAGGCGCGTCAGGCAGCCGGGCTGCCGGAAATGGGCGTCCTTCGCGATTCTGACGGCCGCTGGTACATGCGCGAGGAGGCGGGTGGCCTGATCCTCGGCCCCTACGAGGCTGGTGCCCCGGCATGCTATGTCGACGGCCCGAGTGCCGACTCCGAATATGAGCTGTTCCAGGAGGACCTCGAGCGTCTGGAGCCGCATATCGAATCCGCCATGCACCGCGTGCCCGCCTTTGGCGAGTCCGGTGTGAAGAAGGTCTATAACGGCGCCATCGCCTACACCCCGGACGGCAACCCGATCATCGGTCCGGCATGGGATGTGCCGAACTTCTGGCTGAGCGAAGGCCACAGCTTCGGCATCACCGCCGCCGGCGGCGCTGGCTGGCAACTTGCCGAATGGATCGTCGAGGGCGAGCCGACCATCGATATGCTTGGCGTCGATCCGCGGCGCTATGGCAGCTACGCAACCGAATCCTATCTCAAGGCGAAGAACGAGGAAGCCTACGAGAACGTCTTCGTCATCCACTATCCGGATGAAGAGCGCGGGGCCGCGCGTCCGCTTCGCACCGCGCCCTGCTATGACCGGCTGAAGGATCTCGGTGCCGTCTTCGGACAGAAGTTCGGGTGGGAGCGCGCCAACTGGTTTGCGCCGGAAGGCACGCCGCAGGAGGATCACTGGTCCTTCCGCCGGTCCAACTGGTTCGAACATGTCGGCAACGAGGTGCGCCATACGGCTGCGCATGCCGGCCTGCTGGACATGTCGGCTTTTGCCAAATGCCGGATTTCCGGCCCTGGCGCCGAGGCCTTCCTCGACAATCTTACCGCCAACAAGCTGCCGAAGGGCATCGGGCGCGTATCGCTCTCGCACGCGCTGACCGAACGTGGCGGTGTGCATTCCGAATACACCATCCAGCGCGAGGCGGAGGACAGCTTCTATATCGTTTCGGCGGGTGCCGGACAGCGGCTTGATCATGACTGGATCAAGAAGCATATGCCGGATGACGGATCGGTGCGTTTCGACAATCTGACAAATTCGATCGGTGTTCTGGTTCTTGCCGGGCCGCGCTCGCGTGACATCCTGCAGAAACTGACCCGCACGGACCTGTCGAACAAGGCGTTCCCGTGGCTGTCGAGCAAGCTGATCGACGTCAACATGGCGCCGGCCATGGCGTTCCGGATGAATTATGTCGGCGAGCTCGGATGGGAGCTTCACCACCCGATCGAATATCAGAACCACATCTTCGATGCGCTGATGGAAGCCGGAGCCGAATTCCAGCTGAAGCCGTTCGGCATCCGCGCGATGGATGCGATGCGCCTCGAGAAATCCTACCGCATGGTCGGCACCGAGCTGTCGATCGAATATGCGGCGCTGGAAAGCGGTCTCGACCGGTTCGTGCATCTCAACAAGGGCGACTTCATCGGCCGTCAGGCGCTCAGCGAGTGGCAGGAGCGTGGTTTCGCCAACGCGATGGTGACGCTCGAGGTGCATGACACTGTCGATGCCGATGCCATCGGCGGCAACCCGGTGATGCTGCCGGGCGGCGAGGTGATCGGCCGTGCCACCAGTGGTGGTTACGGTTTCCGTCTCGACAAGTCGCTTGCCATGGCCATGGTGCGCCCCGACCTCGCCGAGGTCGGCATGAAGCTGGAAATCGACATTCTGGACCGGCGGCTTTCCGCCACCGTGGTCGAGGAATCACCATACGATCCGACGAATGAAAAGCTGCGCGCCTAGAGCACAGAACAGGGAAGATTGAAAAGATGGACGATACAGCTACAGCAGGTCGCCGCTCACGGCGTGGAGGCGGGCGTGACGCCCGCCGGCAACTCCGCTCCGGCGGCGGTGCACAGTCGGCACCCTTTATCACCCGCAACCTGCCGCCTGTCGATATCCTGACAGATGAGGCAGCCGAGATCATCGAGGCCAATGCCGAGACCATTCTGGAAGAGATCGGTATTGATTTCCTCGAGGATCCCGAGGCGCTGGCAATGCTCAAGGACGCCGGCTGCGATGTGCAAGGCGAGCGTGTGCATTTTCCGCGTGGCCTTGCCCGCAAGCTGTGCGAGACGGCGCCGTCAAGCTACACCCAGCATGCGCGAAACCCTGCCAGGTCTGTCGAGATTGGCGGCAACAACATGGTGTTCGCGCCTGTCTACGGCCCGCCATTCGTTCGCGATCTCGAGAATGAGCGCCGCTATGCGACCATCGAGGATTTCCGCAATTTCGTGAAGCTGGTCTACATGCTTCCCGGGTTCCACCATTCCGGCGGAACCGTGTGCGAGCCGGTCGACCTTCCTGTCACCAAGCGGCATCTCGAGATGATCTATGCCCACCAGCGCTACTCCGACAAGCCCTATATGGGCTCGGTCACCGCGCCGGAACGCGCGCAGGACACGGTCGACATGTCGAAAATCCTGTTTGGCGAGGATTTCCTCGACACCAATACTGTGACGACCAGCCTGATCAACGCGAACTCGCCGATGACCTGGGACGGCACCATGCTTGGGGCGCTCAAGGTCTATGCGCGCAACAACCAGGCCTGCATCACCGCGCCTTTCATCCTTGCCGGTGCGATGTCGCCGGTCTCGGTTGCCGGCACGCTGGCCCAGACCCTTGCCGAGGCGCTGAGCGGCATTGCCTTCACCCAGCTTGTGCGCCCCGGCGCGCCGGTGATTTTCGGCAGCTTCGCAAGCTCGATGTCGATGCAGACTGGTGCCCCCACCTTTGGCACGCCCGAGCCGGCAAAAGTGCTGCTTGGTTGCGCCAAGCTGGCGCGACGCCTGAATGTGCCGTTCCGCTCCGGCGGATCGCTCACCGGCGCGAAGACGGCCGATGCGCAGGCCGCCTATGAATCCGCCAACACCATCATGCCGACGGTTCAGGGCGGGGTGAATTTCGTGCTTCACGCAGGCGGCTGGATGGAAGGCGGGCTTGTCGCCGACTATGCCAAGCTGCTTCTCGATGCCGACCAGCTGACGATGATGCAGTCCGTCGTCGACGGCATTGATGTGTCGGACAACGGCCAGGCCATGGACGCGCTTCGCGAGACCGGCCCGGGCAAGCACTTCCTCGGCTCCAGCCACACCCAGGCGAATTTCGAGACGGCCTTCTGGCGCTCGGAGATGGCCGACAATACCACTTACGAGCAGTGGTCTTCCGAAGGTTCTGTGGAGAGCCATACGCGTGCCCGCGCGCGCGCCGTCGAGATGCTGGCGGCCTATGAGGCGCCCGAACTCGACCCCGCCACCGACGAAGCGTTGCGCGCCTTCATCGCCAAGCGGATGGAAGAGCTTCCCGACTCGGAATTCTAGATCGGGAAGCGATCGGGGGAGTTGGCGTCAGCCCTTGAAGCTGACGCCATATTCCAGGCCGGCATCCATCAGCCAGTCATGGACATAGGCGCCGAAGCTCGTCCGGCAGATCAGGGTGAACTGGTCGTCGCTGACGGCGACAAGTGTCACGGCTGCGTGCGACAGCATCGTCTGGGCGCACATGCCGGCTGTGAAGACCGACGGATGCAGGTCCAGAGCGCATCCCTTGGCAAGAACCTTGCGCAGCGCCGGACCACGAAGCGACATCGCGCACAGCGCGTCCGTCACATTCGTGACCGCCGCATGCACCTTCCCGAGATCCAGCATCAGCTGGCTGTGAAGGCCTGCTTCTTCACCGGCCTCGCACAGCACCAGAAATTCGTCGGGCGCCAGCCAGACAAGGGTGCGCTCGCCGACTGTGACAGTACGGTTGTTCTCGGGAAGCGCTTTGCAGCCGGTATGCTTCTTCACACCAGGCAGGATATCCTCGCCGCCGCGAAGGTTGATCTTGCCGAGATGCGACAGTTCGGTGATGGCGAGGCCGACGCGGCCGCCATCCGGAGCGTCGATTGTCTGCTTTGCCTTGCCGGACAGAGCGGTACGGCCCGGCGCACGGCTGCCTTTGTTTGCTGTGCTAGCCATTGAGACGCTCTCCCTTCGGATCATAGAAAATCGGCTCGACGACCTCGGCCTCGATCACCGAGCCGTCCAGCATCGGCAGATAGACGGTGCCGCCCATCAGCGCCCGGCCGCCTTTCAGCATGGCCATGGCGATAGAGCTGCCGACATTCGGCGAGTAGTAGGACGAAGTGACCTGTCCGAGCATGTCCATCGGCATCGGCTGATTCGGGTCGAGAACCGCATGCGCGCCCTCGGGGATCACCTGCTTGCGCTCTTTGGTGCGAAGGCCGACAAGCTGCTTGCGGTTGTCCGCCGCCATCGAGGCGCGTTCCAGCGCCCGCTTGCCGATATAGTCCGGCTTCACCTTCGAGACGATCCAGTCCATGCCCAGATCCTGCGGCGTCACCGAACCATCGGTCTCCTGGCCGACGATGATGAAGCCCTTTTCGGCGCGGAGCACGTGCATCGCCTCGGTGCCATAGGGGGTGATGCCGAATTCGGCGCCGGCCTTCATCAGATGTGTCCACAAAGCGAGGCCGTGACGCGCCCGGATGTTGATCTCGTAGGACAGTTCGCCGGTGAAGGAGATGCGGAAGATGCGCACCGGAAGGCCGGCGATATGCGCCTCGCGCATGGTCATGAAGGGGAAATCGGCGGGGTCGAGGCTGATATCGACGCCGGCGGCCTTCAGGATTTTGCCGGCATTCGGTCCGGACAGCGTGGCGACCGACCATTCCTCGGTTACCGAGGTCAGATAGACCTTGAGTTCCGGCCATTCCGTCTGCAGCCATTCCTCCATCCAGTCGAGAACGCCCGCGGCGCCGCCGGTGGTGGTGGTCATGTGGAAATGGTTCTCGCCGAGGCGCGTCGTCACGCCGTCATCCATCACCATGCCGTCATCCTTCAGCATCAGGCCGTAGCGGCATTTGCCGATACCAAGCTTCAGCCAGCTGTTGGTGTAGAGACGGTTCAGGAATTCGGCCGCATCGGGGCCCTGAATGTCGATCTTGCCGAGGGTGGATGCGTCCAGAAGGCCGGCTGTCGTACGGGCAGCCAAAACCTCGCGGTCCACCGCCTCGCGCATGGTTTCGCCGTCCTTCGGATAGTACCAGGCACGCATCCACTGGCCGACATGCTCGAATGTGGCGCCGTTCGCACGGTGCCAGTCATCCATGCGGGTCAGGCGCACGGGATCGAACAGATCGCCGATCTCGCGGCCGGCTATGGCACCGAATCCCGACGGTGTGTAGGGCATCCGGAAGGTGGTGGTGCCGACTTGCGGGATTTCGTTGCCGAGGGATTCGGCGAGGATGGCAAGGCCGTTGATGTTGGACGTCTTGCCCTGGTCCGTTGCCATGCCGAGCGTGGTGTAGCGCTTCACATGCTCGACCGACTGGTAGCCTTCCCGCACCGCCAGCTTCACGTCGGAAGCGGTGACGTCGTTCTGGTAATCGAC
>WTIL01000065.1:3845-9359 GCA_011522725.1 Rhodospirillaceae bacterium | reverse complement strand
TCGTCCCAGCCGAGCTTGCCGCGCGCCTGTGAGTGCAGATGCACAGCCGGGGTCAGTCCGCCCGACATTGCCAGGAGATCGCAATCCATATGGATCGGGTCGTCCAGAACCTGTGTCGCGCCTTCGTTCACAGGCGAGATTTCAACCCGTGCGATGCGCTGTGTGCCGGCGGCGATGGTGACGGCGGACCCGCTCATCACCTCGATGCCGGCGGCGCGGACGGCCTTGACCAGCTCGCCCTTGAGATCGCGGCGAAGATCGACCACCACCACATGCGCCCCGGCGCCTTGAAGCGCCAGTGCCGTGCGATAGGCATCGTCATTGTTGGTGAAGACGACGGTGCGGTTGCCGGGGACAACGCCATAACGGGTGATATAGCTGCGCACAGCACCCGAAAGCATCACGCCCGGAAGGTCGTTTCCGGAGAATACCAGCGGGCGCTCGTGCGCGCCTTGCGCAAGGACGGTCTGGCCGGCCCGCACTTTCCACATGCGCTGGCGCGGCAGGTGGGCGGGGCGCTCGCCAAGATGGTCGGTCACCCGCTCGGTCAGGGTGATGTAGTTATGGTCCATATAGCCGAACACGGTGGTGCGCGGCAGCAGCGTTACCTCGGGCATCGCCTCGAGTTCGGCCACCACACCGGCAACCCAGTCGGCCGGCGCCTTGCCGTCGATGGTGGTGTCGGATTCGCCGAGAAGCCAGCCGCCAAACTCGTTCTGCTCGTCGGCAAGGATCACGCGGGCTCCGGAGCGGCCTGCCTGGAGCGCGGCCATCAGGCCGGCGGCGCCGCCACCGGCGATCAGCACGTCGCAATGGGCATTCGTCTTTTCATAGCGGTCCGGGTCGTTATGGTCGTCAGCCACCTTGCCGAGGCCGGCGGCGTTGCGGATCACATGCTCATAGGTCATCCACATGGATGCCGGCCACATGAAGGTCTTGTAGTAAAAGCCCGCCGGGAAGAAGCGCTGCAGGATCGAGTTCACCGCGCCGACGTCGAACTTCAGCGACGGGAAGCGGTTCTGGCTCTCTGCGTAAAGGCCGTCATAAAGCTCGACCTGGGTGGCACGGAGGTTCGGCTCGGCCCTGGCGCCGCGACCGACGCGGACGAGCGCGTTCGGCTCTTCCGATCCGACGGCGATGATGCCGCGCGGACGGTGGTATTTGAAGGAACGGCCGACAAGATGGATGTTGTTGGCGAGCAGCGCCGAGGCGAGCGTGTCGCCCTCATAGCCCTGATAGCTCTTGCCGTCGAACGTGAAGGTGAGAGGGCGTGCGCGGTCGATCCGGCCGCCATCGGCGGCGCGCGAGACCTGGTCCTTCGCACCGCGACCAAAAAGTGACTTTCCGCTCATAATCAGCCGCCCTGCTTGCTGCGTGACTTGGATGCGGGCTTCGCCGCGGCCTCGGCCGCCGTGTCCCGGCGCCAGCTGTCGGCATGTGCCGCCTTGCCGGCCTTGCTCTTCGGGGTGCTGCCCATCGGATAGATCTCGACGATCTCGTGGGTGACCGTGTCGCGCGCCATGTTGAACCAGCGGCGGCATCCGGCGACATGGCGCCAGCGCTCGAGGAACATGCCCTTCGGGTTGTCACGAAGGAACAGGTAGTCCGCGAACTCGGCGTCGGTCAGGCTGTTCTCGGCCAGCGGGCGGGCGATATGCGCCTCGCCGCCACAGGAAAACTCGCTTTCCTCGCGGGGGCCGCAATGTGGGCAGGTGATCAGAAGCATGATGGCTCTCCCCGATCCTTGGTCAGTGCGCGACGCCGGCGGCGCCGTGCTCGTCGATCAGCAGTCCGGTCTGGAACCGGTCCAGCGCATAGGGCGCGGCGATGCTGTTCGGGCGGTCGTTGGCGATCAGGTCGGCAAAGACATGGCCGGATCCCGGCGTCGCCTTGAAGCCGCCGGTTCCCCAGCCGCAGTTGAAATAGAGCCCGTCGACATCCGTCTTCGAGATGATCGGCGAGGCGTCCGGGCAGGTATCGACGATGCCGCCCCAGTGGCGCAGCATGCGAAGCCGCGAGAGCACCGGAAACAGCTCGACGGCGGCGGCAATCATATGCTCCGGCACCGGGAACGAGCCGCGCTGCGCATAGGAGTTGTATTTGTCGACGCCGGCCCCCAGCACCATCTCGCCCTTGTCGGACTGGCTGATGTACATATGCACGGCGTTCGACATGATGACCGTGTCCAGAACCGGCTTGATCGGCTCGGATACCAGCGCCTGCAGCGGGCGGCTGGCGAGCGGCAGGCGGATGTCCGCCATCGCCGCCATCACGCTTGAATGGCCGGCCACGACGCAGCCCACCTTGCGCGTCTTGATGAAGCCGCGGCTTGTCTCGACACCGACGATGCGGCGGCCGTTGCGGCGCAGGCCGGTGACCTCGCAGTTCTGGATGATGTCCACGCCAAGATCGTCGGCAGCGCGGGCATAGCCCCAGGCCACCGCGTCATGGCGCGCGGTACCGCCACGCTTCTGCAGGAAACCGCCCATCACCGGATAGCGGATGTTCTGGTCGATATTGATGATCGGCACGAAATCCTTGATTTCCTTCGGGCCGAGGATGTCGGAATCGATGCCGTTCAGGCGAATGGCATGTACCCGACGCGACATCTCGCGAAGCTCGTGCTCGGAATGGGCGATGGTGAGAACGCCGCGCTGGCTGAACATCACATTGAAGTTCAGGTCCTGCGACATGCCTTCCCACAGCTTCATCGCGTGCTCGTAGATGGCGGCCGACTCGTCCCACAGATAGTTCGAGCGGATGATGGTGGTGTTCCGGCCGGTGTTGCCGCCGCCGAGCCATCCCTTTTCGATGACAGCGACGCGCTTGATGCCGTGAACCGCCGCCAGGTAATAGGCCGTGGCGAGCCCGTGGCCGCCGCCGCCGATGACCACGACGTCATATTCGGACTGCGGCGGCGCGTCTCTCCAGGCGCGCTGCCAGTCCTGATGATAGTTCATTGCTTTCTTGGCCAGGGCGAAAGCGGAATATTTCTGCTTGCCGCCCGGCAGGCCACGAAGGCCGCGATCTGGCTGGTCTGTTGCCATGACACCTCACCCGGTCTTGAAAACGTCGGTTCCGACGCCGGTTCCCGGTGCCGTGCCGGCACCATGGGTTCCTGAATTTCAGTATCGCGCCTGACCCTTCAGCGCCCGCACAATCTGTACTGTGGGCGCGCAAACGCCTGTTCCAGTGCCGACCAACGGTTTCTCCCGCCCGACAAGGGGCCGGGTGCGGGCGCTGGACGCGCTGTAACCTAAGCTGGATAGCAGAATTGCCAGGGGCTGCAAACGCCCGGCAGCATCGCAAATCGCCGCATGCGCGGCGCCCGGCAAGACAGCTTGACCTTGGCGTGCAACAGCCTGAACATGGGTCTCCCGACACAGCAATAGACAGACTGGGAAGACCCCATGACCGTGATCAATTCCATCGCCGACCGCGCAGACGAGCTGAAAGGGTGGCGGCGCGAACTGCACCAGCATCCCGAGATCTGCTACGAGGAAGTTTGGACCTCGGATTTTGTCGCTGCGAAGCTCGAGAGCTTCGGCATCGAGGTGCATCGCGGCATGGGCAAGACCGGTGTGGTCGGCGTGCTGCGCGGAAATGGCGATTCCGACCGGGCCATCGGGCTGCGGGCCGATATCGACGCGCTGCCGATGCAGGAGCTGAACGAGTTCGAGCATAAATCGAAGATTCCGGGCCGGATGCATGCCTGCGGTCATGACGGCCACACCACAATGCTTCTCGGCGCGGCGCAGTATCTGGCCGAGACGCGCAATTTCGACGGCACCGTCTATTTTATCTTCCAGCCTGCCGAAGAAGGCGGCGGCGGCGGCCTGGCAATGATCGAGGACGGGTTGTTCCGCGAATTCGACATGCAGACCGTCTGGGGCATGCATAACTGGCCATCGATGGATATGGGGCTGGCCGGCATCCATGACGGCGTCTGCATGGCGAATGCCGACGAATTCACGATGGTCATCAGGGGGCGCGGCGGGCATGCCGCGCAGCCGCATATGACCCTCGACCCGATTCCCTGCGGTGCCGCCATCGTGCAGTCGCTGCAGACAGTTGTCTCGCGCCGCGTCTCGCCGGTGGATTCGGCTGTCGTCAGCGTCACCATCTTCCAGGCCGGCAGCGCCAAGAATGTGATTCCCGACGATGTCCGGATCGGCGGCACAGCGCGATGCTTCAGAAAGGAAACGCGCAAACTTCTCGAGGATTCGATCCGCGAGATCAGCGAATCCACTGCCGCGCTCTATGGGTGCGAGATTGATTTCGAATGGCATGCCGGATATCCGGCGACCGTCAATCACGCCGCCGAGGCCGAGCGTGCCGCGCAGGTGATGGAAACGGTGATCGGCGAGGACAATGTCGACCGTGATGTCGAGCCTTCGCTCGGCGGCGAGGATTTCGCCTATATGCTCGAGGAAAAGCCCGGGGCCTATATCTGGATCGGGTCCGGACCGGCACCTGCGGAGGGCATGCTTCACGGCGCGCGCTACGACTTCAATGACGAGGTGCTTCCGGTTGGCGCGACCTACTGGGCAAAGCTGGTCGAGAGCGAACTGCCCCGCTGACGGGTCGCTGACACAAACATGACAGACAACCCCGGTGCTGCGGCGCCGGGGTTTTTTGCTGCCCGCACATCGATGCGGTGATTGCCCGACAGCTTGCTCTATGCTAGAACAAAACAAGAACAAAAGATGAGGGCAATCAGAGGCTGACGGCAGGAGAATTCGTCATGGCACATGTCGCAGGCAGCAGCGCACTGGCAGATACAGGCTGCATAATTCCAGAAATATATAAGCAAAAACAGAATGATATCGATGTTTCGCGCCATGGCCGTTTCGACATGCTGCGCCGCGAGGTTGCCGCGATTGACGGGCGGCTTGCCAGTGCGCGCCTGCCGCTTGGTGTCGAATCGCTCGATTCGGCGCTTGCCGGTGGTTTGGCCCTCGGCCGTGTCCATATGCTGTGCGGCCGGCCGGGCCATGACGGGGCGCTGACGGGGTTTGCGGTGGCGCTGCTGCGGCGGATTCTCGCGCAGACCGACGAGGCGGCTCCGGTTGTCTGGTGTCCGGCGGCGGCGGGTGGCGGGTCGGGCATGCTCTATGCGGCCGGGCTTGCGGCGCTCGGGCTTGATCCGGGACGCCTTCTGATTGTCGATTCTCCCAGCCCCGGCGCCCGCCTTGCCGCGCTCGAGGACATTCTCCGTACCGAAGGGCTGGCTGCCGTGATCGTCGAATATGACCGGGTCAGCCAGACGTCGGATTACTGGATGCGGCTGGCAAGGCGCGCGCAGCTGGCGGCCGAGGCGAGCGGCGTGACGGGCCTGCTGCTTGGCTGGCCGGTGGCGGCGAGCGGGTTCGACAGCCTCTGGCACATCGCCCCGTCATCTGCGGCACCGCTATCTTCGGCCCCGTCCGGGCAGGCGGGCCGTGATCCTTCCTGGAATCCCTCTTGGCATCCCTGCTGGCAGGTCGAGCTGCGCCATGCGCGGGGCGGCCGCCC
>WTIL01000065.1:0-3745 GCA_011522725.1 Rhodospirillaceae bacterium | reverse complement strand
CCTCTTGGCATCCCTGCTGGCAGGTCGAGCTGCGCCATGCGCGGGGCGGCCGCCCCTGGTCATCGCAGCTGTCATGGGACGCCTATGCCAACAGCCTGTCCGAAATCCGGCGCGAACATGAGACCGAGGCCGTGCCGGAGCCCCTGCCATTCGCACCGCCCGGCCCGGCCCGTGGATCGCTTCCCTTGCGCAGGGTTCGCCCTTCATCGAACGGGCATGCCTCGGCACAGCTGGCCGGCTAGGCTGATGGAGGGCGGCTGTGCAGCGTGTCATCATTCATGCCTGGTTTCCGCATCTGGCGGCCGAACGGGTGCGCCGCGCGGCAGCCGGCGCATCTGAATTGCCGTCCGATTTGCCGCCGGACGCGCCGCTGGTCCTGACAAGCGCCTATCATGGTGCCGATCTGGTGGATTCGGTTTGCCGCCTTGCCGCGCGGCAGGGGCTGCATCCCGGCATGCGGCTTGCCGATGCGCGGGCGCTGCGTCCGGCTCTGGTGTCGCGCGACAGCGACGATGCCGCCGACGCCGCCGATCTGCTGCATCTGGCACGCTGGGCCAGGCGCTATTGCCCGCTGACCGCGCCGGCTGTTGCCGAGGCCACAGGGGCCGGGGCCGCCATTGCGCGTGACGGCAACGGGCTGTGGCTGGATGTGGCCGGGGCGGCGCATCTGAAAGGCGGAATCCGCTCGTTGCTTGCCGATATGGCGCGAAGCCTGCGGGCCGCCGGGCTGACGGCGCGGCTGGCGGTGGCGCCGACCTGCGGGGCGGCATGGGCGCTGGCCCGCTATGCTCCGGCGGCGCAGCGTTACGCCTGCACGCGGCTGGATTCGCCGGGGGCGCGCCAGCTTGCCGGCAGTCTCGCCGGTCTGCCGCTTGCCGCGCTGCGTCTCGACGGCACGATCTGCACGGCGATGGCGTCGGCCGGGCTGCGCCGCATCGGCGATATCCTGGGCATGCCGCGCGCGCCGCTGGCAAGCCGGTTCGGCAGTGTGGTGACGGCGCGCCTCGATGCGGCGCTCGGCCATGTGAACGAGAGCTTCACCCCGATCGCGCCGCCGCGCCCGCTTCTCAGCCTGCAGAATTTTGCCGAACCGCTTCTGGCGCCGGAGGACATTCATGCCGTGATCGACCGGCTTGCCGGCGAGATCGCCGCGATCCTGCAGCAGAACGGCCTTGCCGCGCGCCGCCTGCAGCTTGGCTGGCAGCGTGTCGACGGGGCGGTGATGGCGCGTGATCTTCATCTGTCTCGCCCAAGCCGCGATGCCGCCGGGTTCCGCCGCCTGCTGGCCGAGGCCGGCGAGGCGATCAATCCCGAATTCGGGCTGGAGCGGATGTGGATGGAGGCGCATGACTGCAGCCCGCAGGCTCCGGTCACACGTGCGTTCGGCGAGGGGGTGTCGGTCAGCGAAAGCCGGGCCAGCCTGGTCGACAGGCTGGTGGCACGGCTTGGCCATGGCGCGGTGCTGCATATGAAGGCGCGTGACTGCTGGCAGCCGGAGGCGGCGCAATATATGGCCTATCCCGACATGGAAAGTGCCGGCTTCGATGATTCGATGAATGCCGCGCCGCACTGCCTGACCGCCGCGCCGCGGCCAATCCGGCTGCTGGCACACCCGCACAGGCTGGCTGTCGTCGCGCTGCTTCCCGACCATCCGCCGGCACAGTTTGTCTGGCAGCGCCATACCCACAAGGTGGTGCGCGCCAGCGGGCCGGAACGCATCGCCCCGCAATGGTGGAACGCCGCCGGCGGCACCCGCACGCGCGACTATTTCCGCCTGCAGGACGAGGACGGGGCCTGTTTCTGGGTCTATCGCGAAGGGTTGCCGGAACGCGGCGAAGACCCGGGCTGGTTCCTTCACGGTTTCTTTGCCTGATGGGCGCGCCGGCGCTACAGGACGGCCCGCGCCATGTGGTGCTGGGCTGCTACAGCAATTTCAGCTTCCTTCGCGGGGCCGCGCATCCGCACGAAATGGTCGAGGCGGCGGCGGCGCTGGGATGGGATGCCATCGGCATCGCCGATGTGAACTCGCTTGCCGGGATCGTGCGGGCGCATGTGGCGGCGCGCGACCATGGCATCCGGCTGGTGGTCGGGGCGCGGCTGGCACCGGTCGACGGGCCGCAGGTGATCGTCCATCCCACCGACCGTGCCGGCTATGAATCGCTGTCGGTGCTGCTGAGCGAGGCCAATCTGCGCGGCAGCAAGGCGGCGCCGGTTCTTCACCTTGCCGATTTCTCGCGCCTTGCGAAGAGCACCGCGCTGCTGGTGATGCCGCCGCGCCACCCCGATTCCAGCCATGCCACCCAGCTGGGGCGAATACGCGACATCGCCGCCGGCCGCGTCTTTGCCGGTGCGGCGCTGTACCGTGACGGCGGTGACGAGGCGCGGCTGGCGCTTCTGAGCGAGATGGCGGCGGCGCAGGGGCTGCCGCTGACGGCGGTGAGCGACGCGCTCTACCATCATGCATCGCGGCGGCCTTTGGCCGATGTGCTGACCTGCATCCGCGAGAAACAGCGGCTCGACACGGCGGGGGCGCTGCTGTCGCGCAATGCGGAACGGCAGATTCTCGATCCGGCCGAGATGGCGCGCCGCTGGCGGCATGCCCCGCAGGCACTCGCCAATGCCGCCGAGCTTGCCGGATTATGCGATTTCGCCATGGACGACCTGTCCTATGAATATCCGGACGAGGTCTCGCCCGGCGGGCGCGATGCGATGGGAGAGCTTGAGTATCAGACATGGAACGGGGCGGGCGAGCGCTACCCCGATGGTGTGCCGGACAAGGTGGCCGCATATCTGGAACGCGAACTGGCGCTGATCGCCAAGATGAAATTCGCGCCCTATTTCCTGACCGTCTTCGACATTGTCCGCTTTGCCCGCAATCGCGGCATCCTGTGCCAGGGGCGCGGCTCGGCGGCGAATTCGGCGGTCTGCTACTGCCTTGGGATCACCTCGGTCGATCCCGACCGCTCGCAACCCCTGTTCGAGCGTTTTATCAGCGAGGCGCGCGGCGAGCCGCCCGATATCGATGTCGATTTCGAGCATGAGCGCCGCGAGGAGGTGATCCAGCATATCTATGCCAGATACGGGCGGACCCGGGCCGGGCTGACCGCGGCGGTGATCACCTACCGCACGCGCAGCGCGCTTCGCGAGGTGGCCAAGGTGTTCGGCCTCAGCAGCGATGTTCAGGCGGCGCTGTCGGGACAGGCATGGGGACGCGAGGCAACCGGCCCCGATGACGAGGCGCTTCGCGCTGTCGGCATCGACCCGGGCGACCGGCGGATCGCGCTTGTGCGCCGGCTGGTCGAGGAGATCAGCCGTTTCCCCCGTCACCTGTCACAGCATGTCGGCGGCTTCGTCATCACCCGCGGGCGGCTCGACCATCTGTGCCCGATCAGCCCGGCGGCGATGGAGGGGCGCACCGTCATCGAATGGGACAAGGACGATCTCGACGCGCTCGGCCTGCTGAAGGTGGATGTGCTGGCGCTTGGCATGCTCAGCTGCATTCGCCGGGCCTTCGCCTTGCTGCGGGACCATTACAACAGGCCGCTGACTCTCGCCTCGGTCCCGCCCGAGGACGCCGCCACCTACGACATGCTGTGCGAAGGCAGGTCGGTCGGTGTCTTCCAGGTGGAATCACGGGCGCAGATGGCCATGTTGCCGCGCCTGCAGCCGCGCTGTTTCCATGACCTTGTCGTGCAGGTGGCGATTGTCCGCCCGGGGCCGATCCAGGGCGACATGGTGCATCCCT
>WTIL01000015.1 GCA_011522725.1 Rhodospirillaceae bacterium | reverse complement strand
AATCGACATCGTCAATCTCTCCGCCCACAAAGGGCGACATCACCGCAAAAGCCACTTCTGCGTAGGGCTTGCCTCGAAACGATCTAATCTCATCGAAGCTCAGTTTCGGCCACGCCGCGGGCACGTAGAGCCCGCCGTCACTGGCCAGCCCCGCCAGCAGCGCCTCGTTGAAGGAAAACGCCGCCGCCTGTCCGCGTGTCGATATGTATCGCATGTTTCGAAACCCTACGTTTTGGGGGCGTCGGCTTAGCTACCTGGAAACAGACGTTCGTCCCACGGATAGACCGACATCGTTTCGAAGCCATCTTCCGTAAGGACGCCCTGATCTTCCAGCTTGACCATGTGATCACCGCCAACCTCGCCCACCAGCGCCTCGACGCACAGCGTCAGGCCAGGTTCGAGAACGGCGTCAAAGGCACCGTCCACCAGTCGGTCTGGATAGGCGATCAGGGGCCACTCGTCGCACATGCCAACACCATGCATCGGAGAAGAGTATTTGAGTGCATCATACTTGTCCTGAAGGACATGCAGCGACCGTGTCAGGTCTTCCATATGAAGGCCCGGCCGCAGGAGTGCGGTGTTATAGCGGATATGCTCTACCGCCTCGGCATAGCTTTCGCGCATATGAGACGGGGCCAGATCGTCACCGATCCACCACGTGCGGCTAAGGTCCGCACAGATACCATAGGGGCCGATCAGATCGGTGTCGAAGGCGAGAATTTCACCCTCTGAGATTACCCGCGGCCCGCATTCCTGAAACCATGGGTTTGTGCGCTGGCCGGAGGTAAGCAGCCGCGTTTCGATCCACTCGCCGCCACGCTTGATGTTCTCGGCATGGAGCACAGCCCAGACATCGTCCTCGGTCACGCCGCCGTTGGGGATTTCGGTACGCGCGAAGTCCTCCATGACGGCCATGGCGCGCTCACAGGAATGGATGGCGCAGCGCATCGCGCGCAGCTCGTGCTCTGTCTTTATGCCCCGCGTGCGTTCGGTGACTTCCTCGCCATCGCGGTACTGCAGGCCCGTGCGGCGGATCGCGTCCAAACCTGCCGGCTGAATCTTGTCGATGGCGATCTGTCGATGGCCTGGCGCGTGACGGGAAAGCAGGTCCGCGACCTCGGCAGCAAAGGCATCGGCCGCTGGGCCGATCCGGTCACCACGGGCAAAATAAAACATATCTGCACCAGAACGGCTTTCGCGCACCAGCGGATTGAATTCCGCAAGGAACGGCGCGTTCTTGTAGTCCCAAAGCACCATATAGCCATCGGCACAAAGCAGGCAGGCCCGGAACGGATTGTGGGTGTTCCACAGCTGCATGTTCGTGGTGTCGGTCGCGTAGCGGATGTTCAGGGGATCGAACATCAAAAGGCCCCCATAGCCGCGCGCCACGATGGCATCGGTCAAGCGTTTGTGGCGGGCCTTACGCATTTCGGCAAGGTCGGGCAACGCCAGCCCTGCCTCGCGCCATTCGGCATGGGCGAGTGCGGTTGGCCCGATCTCGACACGGTTGCCGTCATTCACCGTCCCGTCGCCAAGGCGTGTGCCCTGGCTTGGGTCAATCTTGCGATTGTCGCTATAATGAACGTTCATTTGTTTTCATCTCCGTATGCACAATCTGAGATTTCCTTCATTATCCCGTCGACGTCCCATGTCCCTCATTCCAAATTAGGAACGCATATAGACGCCGTTGGCGTCGTAAATTGGTCCGGACAGGACTTCTGCATCGTAGAGTCTGCCTAGAATTTCCACTTGGAGCGTGGTTCCTGGGGCCGCGAATTCGGTGGCAACATAGCCCATCGCCATCGACTGGCCGACATGGTGCGCATAGCCTCCCGAACTGACGTAGCCGACCGGCGTGCCATCTTTCAGAATCGCCTCGTCATGGACGACGTCAATCCCGTCAGTGTCGATGACCATCGTCAGCAGTTTCTGCGAAACGCCCTCATTGCGCGCCGTCAACGTGGCTTCCTTTCCGATGAAATCCTTCTTCCAGTTGATGAAGACATCCATCCCAGATTCGACCGCGTTGAAATCCGGGCGGTATTCCATCGTCCAGACACCCCAACCCTTTTCAAGCCGCATCGACAGCAGCGCACGCGCGCCATACCAGCGAAAGCCCAGATCCGCACCGGCCTCTTCGATAGCGTCAGCAAGGCGCATCAAGTATTGCGGTTTGCAGTAGATCTCATAACCCAGCTCGCCGGAGAAACTGATCCGGTTGATAATTACCGGCACACCACCGACGAACGTCTGCCGTACGTCGCGGAACTTGAAGGCTTCGGCGGAAACATCGTCGCGTGTGATCCGGGCAACCAGCTCCCGCGATTTCGGGCCGGACAGGGCGATGCCGTGCCAGTCGTCCGAAGCATTGACGTAGGCAATGCCTGTGGGCAGGTCTTTTTCGAACCAGCGGCGGTGCGCCTCTTGCATGACCCCCGACCCAAACAGCATGAAATGATCCTCGGCGAGGCAAGCCACCGTCAGATCGCCGTAAAGCTTGCCCTTGGGCGTCAGCATCGGTGTCAGCGTCAAGCGGCCAGGCTTGGGCACGTATCCTGCAAGAATGTGGTTTAGGAAATCGCGCGCACCCGCGCCCTTGAATTCGTGCTTGGCGAAGTTGGCGATCTCGATGCCACCAACTGCTTCACGCACGGCCTTGATTTCCCGCCCGACATAGTCATGCGACCGGTTGCGCTCAAAGGTTGGAACTTCATGCGCGTCGTCGGGGCCATCCCCAAACCAGAGCACGTGTTCGAGACCGAAGCTTTGATCCATCACCGCGCCTTTGGCAATCATACGATCATAGAGCGCGGTCGTCTTTTGCTTACGGCCTTTGGGCAGGGTTTCATTCGGGAAGGTCATCACGAACCGGCGTTCGTAGTTTTCCGACGATTTAATCGAGCCCCAGTCAGGTGTCGCGAACTCACCAAAACGCGCGACATCCATCGCCCAGACATCAATGGATGGCTCCCCGTCGATCATCCATTCCGCAAGAGTCAGGCCCACGCCGCCGCCCTGGCAAAAGCCCGCCATGACGCCGACGGCTACCCAGTAGTTATGCATGCCTGGAACAGGACCGATTAGCGGATTGCCATCCGGGCCAAAGGTAAAGGGACCGTTGATCACATCCTTGATCCCGGCATTGGCCATGGCAGGAAGACGCTCGAAAGCGGTTTCAAGGCGATCAGCCACGCGATCTAGATCCGGCGGCAGCAATTCGTGCCCGAAGTCCCATGGAGTTCCGCCGACCTTCCAAGGGGTTGCCTTAGCCTCATAGGTGCCAAGCAACATGCCCTGACCTTCCTGGCGGCAGTACACGTTGGCCTCAAAATCGATGCCGTGCGGCAACTGCTGACCGAAGTTCACAACTTCGTCCATAGGCTCGGTGATCAGATAGTGGTGCTCCATCGGTTGAACGGGCAGATTAATGCCAGCCATGTGACCGACCTCGCGCGCCCACAGACCACCGCAATTGACCACATGCTCTGCATTGATCGAACCTTTCGGCGTGACAATGTCCCAGCTGCCGTCGGGGCGCTGCGTCATAGCGGTCGCGCCACAATGGGTGAAATACTGAGCGCCATGCGCCCTTGCCGCCTTGGCAAACGCATAAGTCGTGCCGGACGGGTCTAGATGGCCGTCCTGTGCGTCCCACAGTACCGCATGATAGTGGTCCGGATCGATCAAAGGGTGACGCTCGGCCAATTCCTTGGGCGAAATGAATTCCTGATCCAGCCTCATGTAGCGCGCTTTTGAGCGCTCACCCTTCAGGTAATCATACCATTCCTTGGTGGAGGCGGCATAAAAGCCACCGGTCTGATGCAGGCCGACGGACTGGCCGGATAGCTCTTCGATCTCTTTATAAAGATTGATCGTGTAGGATTGCAGACGTGAGATGTTCGGATCCGAACTGATGGTATGAATGCCACCGGCCGCATGCCACGAAGAACCAGAAGTCAGCTCGTCCCGTTCCAGCAGCACAGCATCTTTCCAGCCGAACTTGGCCAGATGGAACAGGATTGAGCACCCAACCACCCCACCTCCGACAACAACGACTTTGGCATGTGTCGGCAGTTTCTTTGCGCCTTTGGTCGCATCAATCTGAATCGTCGGCATTAGTGATCTTTCACGATGTATCGGTTGAAGTCTTTTTGAAGGTCAGAAGTCAGTGGCTGCGCCACCCTCGGCCTTGCGCTTGGCGACAAAGGCTTCAAGTTCTTCCCGAATTGCGGGGTCCAGCGGCGGCGGCTCATAGGCAGCAAGGCGGCTTTTCCACTCGGCATTCGCACGTTCGATCGCGATTGGCGATCCGCCTTCCTGCCAGGTTTCAAAATTGCGCCAGTCACTCAGAATTGGTGAATAAAAGGCATCGCGGTAACGCTCCTGAGTGTGTTCAGTGCCAAAGAAATGGCCTGCTGGCCCAACCTCCTCGATTGCATCTAGCGCGAGGTCGTCCGAGCTGGTCGAAACTGGCTGAAGGAATTCCGAGACCATCTGCAGCAGATCAATATCAAGCATCACCTTCTCATACGAACAACATAGGCCGCCTTCGAGCCAACCCGCACCGTGCATGACCATATTGGCGCCGCCGTTGATTGCTCCCCAAAGTGAGAAAACCGCCTCATATGCTGCTTGTGCGTCCACCGTATTGGCAGCGCACACATTCGAAGAGCGATATGGAATGCTGTATCGCCGCGCCAACTGCCCTCCAACATGCTGTGCCTGCATGTATTCTGGTGTGCCGAACGCCGGCGAGCCGGTCTTCATATCAACATTAGACGTGAAGCCGCCATACATCACAGGCGCGCCCGGGCGTACCATCTGTGTAAAGGCTATGCCTGCGAGAGCCTCGGCATTCTGGAGTGTTACCGCCCCGGCAATCGTAACCGGTGCCATTGCGCCAGCCAGCGTGAAGGGGGTTATTACGACCGGCTGCCCCATCTCAGACAATGCCATCACTCCCTGCATCATCGGAATATCCAGCTGCAGTGGAGAATTTGTATTGATAATCGAAAACATGCAGGCTTGATCACGCATTTGATCTCGCGACAAACCATGTGCAATCCGGGTCATCTCAATCGCATCGGCAACACGTTCCTCGCCAAGCGAGTAGATGCAATACGCCTTGTCGGTAAATGTGATGTAATCGTGGATACAATCCAGATGGCGGACAGACGCATGAATATCGACGGGTTCTACGGGGTACCCCCCCGTCATATGCAAAATATTGTGTGTTTGGGCCAATCGTAGGAAGTTCTGAAAGTCCTTTTGGTTGCCAGCGCGGCGACCATTATCGATGTCCGAACAATTCGGTGCACTTGCCATCATGGCAAACGCAACATTGTCTCCCCCCATGTTTACGTTGTGTTTCTCGTTACGCGCATGAAGAGTGAATTCTGACGGAACAGTTTCGATAGCGCTGTTGATCAGATCGGGATCAAAGCGCACCCGTACGTCACCTTCTTTGACATCAGCTCCAGCCATTTTCATGATGGCACGGGCGTCTTCATGCAGCACATCCAAACCGGTTTTGGAAAGCAATTCCAAGGACGCGTGGTGTATATGTTCTATCTGGTCATCGGAAATGCGTTCAACAGCCGGATATGGGCGTGTGAGTTGCGCAAACGGACGCTGCATGATTGCCGGCGCTTGCATTCCTTCACCCCGACGGCTCCGACGACGTCCGCGTGCTTTTGGGATTGGTTGATCAGCAATCATGAGATGGCGCCTGCATTGTCTTGGCAAAACTGAACGTGCGCGTTCGGCAATTGCTTCTCCTCCACGCCACCCATTCAGGAGACAAATTGTCCAGAAATTAAGGACGTCTCGCCAATGACAAATTAGAGGGGTCATTCATTTTTTTCATGACTCATGCGCCACCACGAATTACGGTTCGGTATATCTGGAATTTCAATGGTCCAGGGCTCGCGAAATATGAAGAGTCTGCCCAGCCTCACTTCGCTGCGTACATTTTCAGTCGTCGGGAAATGTTTGAGCTTTACAGAAGCAGCTAGCCAGCTCGGCGTCACACAGAGTGCCGTCAGCCGGCAGATCAAATCCCTCGAGGAATCTCTTGATCTCAAACTTTTTGACCGCGTTGGAAACAGTATATCTCTGACCATTGTCGGCCAGTCGTTGCACAAGAGGGTTTTTGAGACATTTGGCCTCATGGCCGATGCTGTGAGTGATGCGACTGGTTCTTCACAGCAACAGAAATTAAATATTCTGGCGCCACCGACATTGGCAGCCCGATGGCTCACACGGCGGCTGTCGTCTTATCCTCATGAATTTCCAGAGATTGAACTGGCGGTTCATACTATGGCTCGGCCTGATATCCGGATGGATTGTGTCATTCAATTTGGCACCCATCCGACAGCTGGGTCCGAAAACCTTCAGTTACTGGTTGAGCAGCATATTGCCGTTTGCTCGCGCAAACTCTTCGAAGATCGGGAGGCAATGCGCACTAGTTGTCTCTTACATGTCTTTGACAATGGGCAGCGCTTCCCCCTGTGGCAAGACTGGCTTGAGATAGAACCTGATCATCCAGATTTACCTACGCAGGGGTCCATGGAATTTGCTTCACTTGAGCTTGCCATTCAAGCGGCCAAGAATTCGGTTGGTGTCGCCATTGTGGATCGCAACATGATTGAATACGAGTTGAACGCTGGTAGCCTCGTACAGATTTCTCCTACAACGGTCGTTGGTCCAAATGGTTACTGGCTTGAGATTTCAGCCGAGAACCAGGCAAAAGGGCGCTCAGTGAAATTTTTTCGGTGGTTAAGGAGTGTGGCTGGCCCGACAAAGGACGCGTCAGAATAAACATGTGATCAGCAAGGCATAGAGATCACTTTAAATGGCTGTCGTTTTTGACGGGATAAGTGGGGATCATTGGTGCCCATTTGTAATTTTAATTACCAATAACACGACGCTTGTTGAACTCGCGAAGCCGCGCGAACACATCGATCCCGATCTGGTCATACATG
>WTIL01000025.1:5998-7106 GCA_011522725.1 Rhodospirillaceae bacterium | reverse complement strand
TTGCGGACGTCATTCTGGCCTCCCGTCTTGACGATGCTTTCATATTCATTTCAAATGAAATGATTGTCAAAGAGATTCGCCGCTACCCCCTTGCAAGAGGCATGCGGGGTCATGCCGGCAGGGGAGGCCATCTGGCGTGAGTGAAAGCAGCAGCATGAAGGCACAGCAGGCCGGCGAGGGTGCGGCGCTGGCGCTCGACGCTTTTCTTCCCTACCGCGCGGCACGGCTGGCAACGGCGTTGAGCCGGGCGCTGGCGGCGCAATATGAGCAGCGCTACGACATCAGCGTGGCTGAGTGGCGGGTGCTTGTGCATCTGACACAGCAGACCGAGATTTCGGTGCGGGATATCTTCACCCGTGTCGATATGGACCGGGCGCGGGTCACCCGCGCGGTGCAGCGACTGGCCGCGCGCGGCTATGTCTCCAAACTCGTCAACCAGGATGACCGGCGGCTCGTGAAGCTGGCGCTGACCACGAGTGGAACGGCGCTGGCATCGGAATTGTCCGCCCTTGCCGCCGGCTTCGAAGCCGAGATCATGGCGGCGCTTCCCGATGGTTCCCGCGACCAGCTGATGGCGCAGTTCGACCTCATCGAGGCGGCCATCGATCCCTCGCGACCGGGTTCCGAATGAAAATTCAGTATTTAACGGAATAGAAATACTTCTCACGCGAATGCGAATTTTTGACCTGAAAAGGATCGCTTTCTGCTTGAGTTCTTTACGAAAAATTAGCTGACCACCGCCTATTCTCGCTCGGGTGACCTGACCCTTAACCTTTGCGAGTTGCCGGGCATGACCATTCCAGTTCGTATCAGGGGCGCTGCCGGCAAGCGGCATGCACCTCGATTGCCAGACCATCTCTTCTCTTCCGACCCGTGTTTCCGGGTGCCGCCGACCGGCATTCCGAAGCCCGACCCCGACGAGGTGCCGCCAGCACTGCAGTGGCGCGGCCGGCTTGCGGGCATGGCCTGTGCCATGCTGCTGGTGTTTGGTTCCGGAGGCATGGCGAGTGCATCGTCATCCGGCGGTTTGAACTGGCAGTTTGGCGGTTTGCCGGGTTCCGGGACCGGGATCGGCCTGCAACTGCCGATTGGCAATCTGGCATCCGCC
>WTIL01000025.1:4464-5898 GCA_011522725.1 Rhodospirillaceae bacterium | reverse complement strand
CCCGGCACCCGAAAACCCGGCATCACCGCTGCCGAGGATGGATGACTGGCTTCCTGCCGCCGGGACATTCACCGCTCAGCAATCGACCGCCCGGCTTGATACCGCCAGTCAGGACGGAAACGAGCAGGGTGAAGACGGTGATCCCGCCGCCCAGATCAACCCGCAGGACATCGCCGATGTGCAGCCGGGGCAGGTGGCCCGGATCTCGCTGGCCGCCTATGATCCGTCGCGCTACGGCGTGGTGATGGGCGTGGTCCGCCGCGTGGCCTCGAATACCACGCAGCCTGAAAACGCGATGCCCTTCTATGAGACCATCATCGCGATTCCCGAGGTGGCCTTCACCAAATCGCCGGACGAGCCGGTGATCACGGCCGGCATGCCGCTGCAGGTCGATATCCTCGGCGGCAAGCGCACGGTGATGAACTACATCATGACGCCGATCCAGAAATCACTGGCGACGGCCTTCAGGGAAAAATAGGGGAAAGGTCCGCTGCGGCGGGCCTATTCCATCCAGAACATCCAGCCATAGGCGAGGATAATCGCCGGCACCGCCGAATAGAGGGTCGCGACGATGGCGACCTTCGGGGCGATGGCGATGGCCGGGAACAGCGCGTCGCCGTCATTGCTGAGCGCGTTGCCGATCTGCGCCGACAGCGGGATGATGCCGGACAGATACATGGTGGTGACGAGAACCTGTGGCCCGCATCCCGGAAGGAAGCCGAGAAGCACGGCGATCATCGGCGTGAACAGGGCCCAGCCGTCAAAGACGGCCTTCAGGTCGAGCCCGAGGAAATAGACCGAAAGTTCGAACACCAGATAGGCGAAGATCACCCAGACGGTGACGAAATTGGTATCGGAGATGGTGCGCCTGACAAGTCCGCCGCCGGCGGAGAAGGCAGCGTCGCCCTTCACGCCAAAGCGCGGCGCAAGGCGCATGCTCAGCGCAAGCACACCGCCGACCACACCCAGAAGGGTCGCGGGCTGCTGCAGCATGTCGGTGGCGAACATCTCGTCGACATCGAACTGGAAGGCGACGAGGCCGGCCAGCACCATGCCGGGGGCGAGGATCACCAGCCAGATTCGGTCGAGGAGCGGTGTCGAGGCATCGTCATGCTCGGCATTTATCTCGGCATCGGGCCTGGTGGCGCTGCCCCGCAGGAAATCGCCGCCATGAATGGCATTGATAACCCAGCCGCTCAGAGTGCCGACGGTGAAGCCGAGCAACACCATGGCAAGCCCGGTCAGGGGCTCCTGCGCGATCAAAAGGAAGGCGGCGTCGCCCATGGTCGCGGTCAGCGCCGCCACAACCCCGCCGAAGGACAGCCGCCCGGTAACATATTGCGTCACGACGATGATCGCCCCGCCGCATCCGGGGAGCGCGCCGAGGCCGGCAGCGACCGGCACCTGCCAGATCGTGTCGCGCCGCAGCATTGC
>WTIL01000025.1:2546-4364 GCA_011522725.1 Rhodospirillaceae bacterium | reverse complement strand
ATCTAACTTTAGTCACAACCCCTAATTTGGAAAGGTTTCAAATTATCAGGTCGTTCACAACCATATCCGGGCATTTCATGGCCTGCCTGCTTGCACGTGGCATGCGAAACCGGCAGGTTTGCAGTCATGGCCGAACATGACGATATGCTGAGATATGACTGTCCGGTCGTCCTTGTCGGGGCGGCTCCGGTTGAAATCGGCCCGGCGCTTGAGGCGCTTCCCGACTCATGGCCGCTGATCGCGGCCGATGGCGGGGCGGATGCGTTGCTGAAGATCGGCAGGCGGCCGGACCTGGTCATTGGCGACATGGATTCCGCCGGACCCTTGCCGGATGACCTGCCAAAATTGCCGCTGGCCGGTCAGGACGATACTGATTTCGAGAAATGCCTGGCGCGGATTTGCGCGCCGCTGATCGTCGGTCTCGGCTTCCTTGAAGGCAGGCTTGATCACACGCTCGCCGCCATGCATGCGCTTACGGCCCTTTCGCATGACCGGCCGGTGATGCTGGTTGGCGACACGGATCTGGTGCTGCGGCTCAGGGGTGACATTGCCTTCAAGGCTGAGCCGGGTGACAGGGTCTCCGTCTGGCCGCTTGGCGTTCAGGCATTCCACAGCTCGACCGGGCTGAAATGGCCACTCGACGGGCTGCAGATGGCCCCGGGTCGGCTGATTGGCACGTCCAATCTCGCTGCGGGCGGCACGGTCCGGATCAATGCCGGGCCAGGTGACGGCTATGCGGTGATCATGCCGCGCGAGGCGGCGCAATCATTGATCGATGCGGCGCTTGGCGGTGCTTGACGTCTAGCCGCCGAGAAACGGTGTCGCCAGCCACAGCATGCCGAATACCGTAATGACCAGCGTGCCGGCGTTCAGTTCATGTGCCCGTCCGGAAATCAGCCGGATGACCACATAGGCGAGAAAGCCGATGGCGATACCGGCCGCGATCGAGAATGTGAGCGGCATGATCACGGCCATCAGCATCACCGGAACAACGGTGGCGAGATCGTCCCAGTCAATTCCGGCGAGCGGCGCGAGGAACCCGGCCGCCACAAAGACAAGCGCCGGTGCCGTCGCAAAGCCTGGGATCGAAGCGAACAGAGGCTGGAAGAATAGGCACAGCAGGAACAGCGCCGCCACGGTCAGCGCGGTCAGTCCGGTGCGCCCGCCGGCACGGATGCCGGTGGCGCTCTCAAGATAGGTCGTCATGCTGGAGGTGCCGAGCAGGCTGCCGACGACTGAGGCGCCGGTGTCAGCCACGACGGCGCGGTCCAGATTCTCGATGCTGCCGTCGGCGCGGCGCTTGCCGGCGATGTCGGCGATGCCGGTCAGCGTTCCGGTGGTGTCGAAGAAATCGAGGAAAAACAGCACGAAGACGACCGACAGGAAGGTAAAGCTGCTGACCATCGAGAAATCGAGCGAGAAGGCGGCACTGGCCACCGGCGGCTCCGATGCGATGCCGCCGAATTCGGCAAGGCCGGTCGCCCAGCCGATCAGGCTGAGGCCTAATATCGTGATCAGGATGCCGCCACGGATGCCACGCGCCTCAAGCCCGGCCATGACCAGAAGGCCGGCCAGCGCCAGAAGGAGTTGCGGCGAGCCGACGTCACCCAGCTTCAGCAGTGTATCCGGATCATCGACGACAAGCCCCATGGCCTGAAGGCCGATCATTGCGAGGAACAGGCCGATACCGGCTGTGATCCCGGCACGAAGCGCGGCGGGAATGGCCCCGATCAGCCAGCTGCGAAGCCGCGACAGCGAGAACAGCAGGAACAGAACGGATGCGATGAACACGGCGGTGAGCGCCTGTTGCCAGCTGAA
>WTIL01000025.1:0-2446 GCA_011522725.1 Rhodospirillaceae bacterium | reverse complement strand
CTCGCGGCCAAAGGTGGTCCCGGAGTCGGAAAGTCCGAAAAACCTGTCCATGTCTTATCCCCTGTCAAATCTCGCGCCAGCCTGCCGGATATGTGATGCGGTGGCGGCGCGCGGGTGCTGATGTGACGCCACTGATGTGACGTTGAAACAAACTCACGGGCGTCATAGCACCTGCGGTGCATGTTTGGCCATGCCGGTGCGACATTTCCTGTCTGCCCACGTCGCATCTGCGCTGAATGTCTGCGGAGTGTATCTTGTCTTTGCGAGAGACACGTTTATGATCGGGGCATCGCGCCGGTGCCAGGCCGAAGCGCGGGTTCAGTCAACAGAGATGAGACCAGATCGACATGAACAACCCTGTTTTCTCGCAGCGCCGCTTTTCGACACTTGCTGATGCCGCCATGGCAGCACGCCTTGCCGACGACAAGACCCTGTCGGTGATCGCGCAGCTCGTGCTGGTTCTCGCCGGTAGCGCGCTTCTCGCCCTTTCGGCCCAGATCAGTGTTCCTTTCTACCCGGTTCCGGTCACTGGCCAGACACTCGTCGTGCTGATGATCGGCATGGCCTACGGATCGCGCCTTGGAGCTGCGACCCTGCTGGCCTATCTCGTCGAAGGCGGCATGGGGCTTCCGGTATTTGCCAATGGCGGTGCCGGCTGGGCCTATCTTGCCGGGCCGACGGGCGGTTATCTCATCGGCTTCCTCGTCGCTGCCTTCATCCTCGGCTTCCTTGCCGAGCGCGGCATGGGACGCGGTCCGATTTCAACCGCTCTTGCGATGCTTGTCGGTACCGCGATCATCTATGTGTTCGGTGTCACCCATCTGAGCGGCTTTATCGGGTTCGAGAAGTCCATCGCTGCCGGCCTCCTGCCGTTCCTCTATGGCGATGCGCTGAAGCTGATCGTGGCCGCAGGCCTGATGCCGCTGGCCTGGCGCGCTGTTCGCGCGCTGGCGCCGAAAGGCGGCTCCGAAGGATGATTGGCCGGCCGGCACATAACGGCCTGTCCTGATGCTGTCGGCGATCGCCGCGACACTGGCGATCGTCGCGCTCGGCTATGTTCTGAAACAACGGAATTTCCTGCCCGACAGTGTCTGGCAGGCCATGTCCCCGCTTTGCTACTGGGTGCTGTTCCCGGGCCTGTTGTTCGACCTGATGTCGAAGATGGAGCTCAGCGCCACCTTCATCGGGCCGTTCACAGCGGCGATCGTGGCGGGAAGCGCGGTGGCGATCCTCTACGCGCTGTTCGCCGGCCGCCTTGCCGGGCTTGGCGGTGCCTCGCTGAGCTCGCTGGTGCAGGGGTCATTGCGCCATAACGGGTTTCTGGTGCTGTCGATCCTGCAGGGGGCCGTCGGGGTCGCGGCTGTTCAGGTGGCCGCCATCGCCATCGCTTTCCTGGTGCCGATCTCGAATATTGTCTCGGTCCTCGCCATCCTGATCCTGACCGGAAGCGGCGAGCGCCGCGGCATGAAACGCGCCGTATTACGCGAAATCGCGCGCAATCCGCTGCTGGCCGCAATGCTGGTGGGGGTCGGGGTGAACTGGCTCGAGCTGCCGGTTCCTGCTTTCATCGCGCAGGCCGCGGCGCTTCTTGGGGAAGGCGCTTTGCCGCTTCTGCTTCTCAGCATTGGGGCGTCGCTCAAATTCTCGGCATTTCGCGGACATGCGGTTCCGCTTGGCCTGGCCTTCATGGCGAAGATGCTGGTGTTTCCGGCGGCGCTTGTCGGGGCGGGCTACTGGCTTGGCCTCGACACGCTGGCGCTTGTCGTTCTGGCCGCTGTCGGTGCCGCCCCGACGGCCAATTCCACCTATACGCTGGCAGTCGAGCTTGGCGGGGACGCGCCCCTCATGGCCGAGATCGTGTCTTTGCAGACGGTTTGCGCGGCTGTCTCGATGCCGCTATGGATCTGGCTCGCCGGAAGGCTGCTGGGAGGCTAGGTCGCCAGCTTCGATCAGATCACGCCCATATGCGTGTTGTCGTTGGCCGGAGGCGTCATCTGGTCCTCGTAATAGACCTCGCAATCGCCGAGCGCCTCCTCGGCGTCGAGAACCTCAACCTCGCCACTCTGCTCAAGGATCGTCAGAAGGCGATCCTCGGGAGATTCGTCCGACGAATGCAGCACCGTGACTGCAATGACGGCGGCAATGCTGGTGGCTGCCACCTCCTCTGACTGGGCTTGGGGTGGCTGGAACGGAATGACGTGGCATTCCGGCCGATGGTCTCGGTCGGTCAGTCGCATGCTTGGACTCCATTGACGATGTCGTGAGATGACGATGTCTGGTGGGGTGCAGGGCAAGTTCGCGCGCAAGGTCCCAATTTCAGGGTTAAAAGGACCCCAAGGGCGCCTTCGCGCATGCTATCAACACTTAGGTGCAATAACGTCTGTGCCATACAAGATACAGTGTGGCCAGAAAGTGATTCGCTGCAAAGGAAAAAATGAATCGGGGT
>WTIL01000097.1 GCA_011522725.1 Rhodospirillaceae bacterium | reverse complement strand
CCCCGATCTGCAGGCAGGCGAGAAAGGCGGCGGGCAGCCGGCGCGCAAGCTCCGCATGCTCGAACCCCTCGACCGCGAGGATGGCGAGCGGGGGCGGCAGGGAGGGGCCGAGGAGACGCGGCATGTCGATGACCGACAGCGCGAAGATCATCACTGCGGCGAGCGGAAGCCGGATACGCCTGTAGACGAGCGGCAGCACCAGATAGATCCATGTTGCGGCGCGTCCGTAGCCAAGGCTGCGGCCGGTATCGATCAGCCGCCGTGCCGGCAGGGCCGACAGCGCGGCAAGGCTGACGAGAAGCAGGAACGGGATCTCCTTGGCGAGCAGCGCAAAGACGAGTGCCCCGCCATGCGGGTCGGGCACCAGGGCGAATGCCGGCGGCCTGTCGAAGCCTGTCAGCCATGGCGAAATCAGCCGCACGAACCAGCCGGACGGCGCCAGAAGAAACAGGATGCCGATGGCAACCGCGCTTGGCGGGACGGCGATGATCGGGCCGCAAGCCCGTCCGATCCAGCGGCCGGCGCGGGTGCCGGGGAATGTCGCCAGTACGGCGAAACTCGCGGCCAGCGCCAGCGCCGTCGTTGCCAGCGCCGTGCCAAGGGTCAGGGTGATGGCGGTTGCAAGGCCGGGCGTGGCAAGCGCATCGCGCATCGGCTGCCATGACAACCCGGTGCCGCCAAGCGCCGGAAAGAATCCGGCGGCGGGAAGGATCACGCCAATGCAGCTCGCCGCCAGCGGCAGGACGAGAAGCCCGAGAAGCGCGGCCTCGGCGACATGATGCCAGCTGCCCGCGCGCATGCCGGGTTTAGCTGCCGCTGCCGTAACGCTGACGCCATCCGGCTTCGATGGCGGCCATCCATGATGGATGCGGTTCGGCAAGCGTATTGCCCAGCTCGGCCTCGGACAGGGTGGCGATGCCGCGTGGCAGCGCATCGAAGGCGGCGCGGGTTTCGGCGTCAAGCCGGTGCATCGCCAGCACGGTCGGGTCGCCCCAGCGCCCGGGGTCGGCCTTGCGAAGCTGTGCTTCGGGCGACAGCATGAAATCCGCCAGTACCCGCGCGCCCTCCGGCGCATTGGCGTTCATCGGGATGGCGAGGAAATGCACGTTCGCCAGCGTGCCGCCATCATGAATATAGGTGCGGACGCTGTCCGGCAGCTCGCCGCGGGCGATCGCCGCCGAGGCATCCGACGGGTTGAAGGCGATGGCGATATCCACCTCGCCGTCGCCCAGAAGCTGGCGCTGCGTCGGATAGTTGAACGGATAGGCCTTGCCGCCGCGCCACAGGTTCGGCGTCGCCGCGTCGAGCCAGTCCCAGAGCGGCGCCGTCACCGCATCGAAGTCGCCGTCCTCGGCCGGCTGGTAGAGCGGCGCGGTATCCTCGACCGTTTCCAGCAGGATCTGTTTCAGGAAGGACAGGCCGACAAAGTCCGGCGGCTGCGGATAGGTAAAGCGGCCCGGGTTGGCGCGGATGAATTCGGCCAGCGCATCGGCATTCTTCGGCGGTGTGGCAAGGCGCGCGCTGTCATGGACAAAGACAAGCTGGGCCCGGCCCCAGGGAGATTCGCGGCCATCGGTCGGCTCGGCAAAATCAAGCCTGATCGCCGGCAGCGCTGCGGCATCGGTATAGCGCCATGACGGCAGGCTTTCGGCCCACGCCTCTGCCTGCAGCAGGCCGTTCCGTTTCATCGCCGCGAAATTCTCGCCATTCACCCACAGCAGGTCGACCGACCCGCCGCTGTCCCGTCCGGCCGTCTTTTCAGCCAGGATCCGGCTGACAGCCGCCGCCGTGTCGGCAAGTTTCACATGCACGACGGTGATGCCGTGGCGCGACTTCAGCTCGTCGCCGGCCCATTCGATATAGTCGTTGATCTTGTCGTCGCCGCCCCAGGCGTTGAAATAGACAGTCTGGCCGCGCGCGGCCTCTACAGTGGCATTGAAATCTGCCGCCTGTGCCGTGAAAGACAGCTGTGCCGTGAAGGACAGGAAGGTGAAGAGCATGAGCAGCCTGGCGGCTGCTGAAGAGAAGATGTGTGTCATGATGGCCGGATGGTATTGGTGGTTCTGCGTGTCCCCTAGCACAGTCCGATTGCCACAGGCTATAGTCTCGCGAATTCGTGATTGGAGGGCGCAGGTGCTGCAGCTTGACGACATCACCGCCGGCTATGGCGATGCGCCGCTGTTCAGCGGATTGTCGCTGTCGGTTGCGCGCGGGGAAATGCGGCTTGTCCAGGGGGCGAGCGGTTGCGGCAAGTCAACGCTTCTCGGGATCATCTGCGGCACGGCGGACGCGGCCCTGACCTGGTCGGGGGATGTCAGGCTGAATGACCGGTCGATCAGCGCTTTGCCGGCCGAGGATCGCCGCGTCGGGCTGATCTTTCAGGACGCGCTGCTCTTCCCGCATATGACGGTTGGCGACAATCTGGCCTTTGGCCTTGCCGCGCGGCATCGCCGCGACCGGGACACAGCTGTCGCCGACGCGCTCGGCGTCGCCGGTCTCGAGGGGTTCGGCGGGCGTGATCCGGCGACCCTGTCCGGCGGGCAGGCGGCACGTGTCGCGCTGATGCGCACCTTGCTGGCCGAGCCCGATGCGCTGCTGATGGACGAGGCGTTTTCGGCGCTCGACCCGGAGCGCCGCAACGCTTTCGGCGGCTTTGTGCGCGAACAGGTGCGCATTCGTGAAATACCGGCGCTGCTGGTCAGCCATGACGCCGGAGACGCGGCCTTCGCTGACGGCGACGCGGTCAGGCTCGGCTAGGGACGATGCGGCTCGGATCAGGTGCGGGGCACCCTGGTCATCCGGTCCAGAATATCGACGCCCTGCATCTTCCAGAAATGCAGCAGGTCGATGAAAATCCAGTTTTCGGTCAGCTTGTCGCCGTCGCGCCGGTACATGTCGATGACCCGCATGTCGCCCGGCAGTTCGCTTGCCGGCATGCCCATGAAGCCGCCGGTCGGGGTCAGCGTCAGGTTCGGCCAGCCGAAGAACCCGCCATAATTGCCTTCCGCCATGCGGCAGATATGGCCGTTGAAAATCCGGTCCTTGAAGCCGGCGCGGAACGGGCCGGAATGCTGCTCGGCATAACGCTCGATCGTGTAGGTCGCGCCGATCCCGGCCGGCCCCCACCAGACCATGTCCTCGTTCCAGCTGCGGCGCAGCTCGTCGGTGAGGGATTCGATCCTGCCGCCTTTCCAGTCCTTGATGTCGGTGACCATGTAGTCGATGGCGGCGAGGGTCCTGACACCCTCGTCGGCGGGCTGGGCGTCAAACATAACGCCGTCATGGGTCATCGGGCCCGGCTGCACCATATGCGCGCCTGTCTGCGGCGGGAACGGGTTCAGCCCGGCCTGCATCATCAGATGCGGAATGTCGAAATACATGGCGGTTTCGGTGATGACGCCATTTTCGACCTTGTGGAACTCGGCATAGCGCAGCATGGCGATCTTGCCGGTCGGCTGGATGCCGAGCCACGGGCTGTCGAACAGGCCCATGAGATGCCCCATCGAGGCCACCCACACACCCTCATGGCCCTCGATCGAGTTATCGCCTGCCATGAAGATGTCGAGTCGCCGCTGCAGCGATGTCAGCGCGCCGTGGAGCGGCTGCCAGAACCGGGTGGTGACAGCCTCGCCGCCCCGTAGTTCGTTGAACGGATGGAACCCGCGCCACAGATAGTCCGGCGCGACCAGTCCGTCCATAGGCGCGCCACTGTCAACAGCCTCGAAATATTTTCTAACTATCTGTTTTTCTGATTGAAAATCACTCATCAATGGGCGCCCTGAGATCTCTTGCAAGGGGATTGCGTATGGATATTGACGTGTCTTCCCGAACTGTCACCCCTGAAAAAACCGGCTTCCGGAGGCACGGCACAGCGACGAAAACAAAATCACTTTACAAATTTGCATACGTATTCAAAGCTATTTTTGTACTTAAATCCTGACCGTAGCCGGACGCTAGGGAGACCGGCCGTTGCGGATCAGGTGGCGCTTGACCAGGGGAGGCTCCGCTGGTGACGGGCCTTTCATCCGAAACAAGAGTTCCAGGAGAGACAAATGAACAAGGTTTCCAGATTTGCCGTGACCACGGCATTCGTGCTCGCCAGCGCGTCGAGCGCCTATGCGGGTTGCGGTATCAGCTCGGGTTCCGTGCGCATCGCCGGCAGTGACTTCCCGGCGATTCAGGCCGTATCCGGCGCCGCTGCCGCCTGTGATGGCGGCGGGGTCAGCGTAACAGTTGACCTGAACACCGATCACAAGGACCGCCAGGTCGCGGCGCTGACCGCCAACCCGGCCGAGTTCACCAGCTCGATCGTCGCCAACAGCACGCTCGTCGCACTGATGAATGACGGCCTTGCCCGTCCGCTCGACAGCCTCGTTGCCAAGCATGGCGGCGATCTGGCCAAGTCGCAGCTGATCACCGTCGACGGCAAGATCATGGCAGTCGCCTTCATGGCGAACGCGCAGCACCTGTTCTACCGCAAGGACGTTCTCGATGCCGCCGGTGTCGGCGTGCCTTCGACCTATGAGGAAGTTCTCGCAGCCGCCGAGGCGATCAAGTCGAAGGGCCTGATGGACTACCCGATCGCGGGTACCTACAAGGCCGGCTGGAACCTTGGCGAAGAGTTCGTCAACATGTATCTCGGCCATGGTGGTTCCTTCTTCAAGGCGGGCTCGGCCGAGCCGGCGATCAACAACGCCAAGGGTGTCGCCACCCTGAACATGATGAAGGCGCTGACCGGCTACATGAACCCGGACTTCCTGACGCATGATTCGAACGCCGTTCAGGCCGAGTGGGAAGCCGGCAACGCCGCGCTGACCAACCTGTGGGGCTCGCGCGCCGGTGCCGTCACCGACGGTGAGGGTTCGACCGCCGAAATCGAGAGCAACACCATGTTTGCTTCCGCGCCGACCGTTGCCGGCGGCTCGATGCCTGCCTCCACCCTGTGGTGGGACGGCTTCACCGTGGCGACCAACATCTCCGATGAGGATGCCGAGGCAACCTTCCAGGCGATGATGCAGGGCGTATCGCTCGACATGGCCAAGGCAAACGCCGACAAGGCCAACTGGCTGATCGCCGGTGCGACACCGCAGGCCGCGGGCGTTGGCGTTGTTGCCACCGCACAGGGCGGCGCAACCCCTTACCCGATGCTGCCTTACATGGGCACCATGCACGGCGCCATCGGTGGCGAGCTTGCCGACTTCCTTCAGGGCAAGGAAAGCGCCGAGCAGGCACTGGCCGACATCGAGGCTGCCTACATCGCAGCTGCCAAGGAAAAGGGCTTCCTCTAGGAGCTGCCCTATCCCGCGGGGAGCGGTTTCCGCTCCCCGCATTCATTGATTTCTTTCTGTAATTTTCGCTTATGACGGGGCTGGCGCCATGCCGCATCGTACATTCATAGCTTTTCTCTGGCCTTCGGCGCTGGCGATGCTTCTGTTCATTGCCTTGCCGATCATGTCGGTGGCGATGCAATCCTTCTTCATCTCGCACGAACAGGTGCTCGAGGTGGTGGAGAATTGCGGCCCGTTCGGCTGTACCGAATCCACCCAGGTGAATCAGGAAGCGACCGCCCGGCTGCAGGAGGAAGAGCCGCTTGGCCGGTTCAACGGATTTGGCACCTACACCAACCGCAATCATCTGGCCTTCGAGGAAATCGGCGAGGTCTGGCGGACAAGTGACGGGCCGGGGGCATTCTTTTCCGGCCTGATGAACCTGCCTTTCTACAAGGCGCTGGTGTTCACCCTGACCTATACTTTCGTTGTCACCCCGCTGGTGATCATTCTGGGTTTCGTGATCGCGCTGTCGGTGAACAGGCTTCCCGGCCTGTTCAAGGGGCCGACAATCTTCTTCTCGCTGCTGCCGATGATCGTGACGCCGCTGATCGGCTCGCTGATCCTGTTCTGGATGATCGACGCCAAAGGCGTGATCGGCGGCACGCTGCAAATCATTTTCGACGATCCGGACCTGTCGCTGAAGGCCTCGCCCGGCCTGACCTGGGTCACGCTGATGGTATATGGCGTCTGGCATTCCGCGCCCTTTGCCTTTGTCGTCTTCTATGCGGGGCTGCAGACGGTGCCGCAGGATACGCTGGAAAGCGCGATGATCGACGGGGCCACGCGCTGGCAGCGGATCAGGCATGTCGTGATCCCGCATCTGACGCCGCTGGTCGTCTTCATCACGCTGATCCAGCTGATGGACAATTTCCGCGTGTTCGAGCCGATCGTCGGCTTCAACGCCGAGGCCAGCGCCACCTCGCTGTCCTGGATCATCTACAACGATCTTCGCAGCAGCGACGGCACCATGCTTTACGGGTCCGCCGCCGCGACCTCGATGCTGACCATCGTCGGTGTCTGCATTCTTCTGGCGCCGGTGATCGTGCGGACCTGGCGCGCCAACCGGCGTGCGGCGTAGGGGGGCAGCCATGACGCAGAAATCACCCCTCTGGCTTACCGTTCTCAGCCTCTCCTTCCTTGTGCTCTGGCTTGCCCTTGCATCGGTGCCGTTCATCTGGACGTTGTGGGGCAGCTTCAAGGTCGAGGCCGACTTCTTCTCGCGCCTCGACTGGCGCAACGCCATCTATGGCGTCCGCACCCTTGCCGAGACCGGCGGCACGTTCACCGGCGGCGGCTATGAAGGCGCCTGGGTGAAGGAGGAGTTCTGGAAGGCGGCGCTGAACACCGGAATCATGACCTTGTCGGTTGTCGCGATCTCGCTGACGCTCGGCACGCTTGGCGGATATGCGCTGGCGCGTTCCGGCTTCCGCTACGCCTTCTGGATCCTTGTCGTCGCGCTGGTGTTCCGGGCGATGCCGCACATCACGCTGGTGTCGGGATATCTGCTGCCGTTCTTCGAGATGAACCTGTGGGGGCACCTGACCACCACCATCATCGTGATGGTGGCGATCAACCAGCCATTCACCCTGTGGATGCTGCACTCCTTCTTTCTGAACATCCCCAAGGATCTCGACGAGAGCGCGATGGTCGACGGATGCACCCGTTTCCAGGCGTTCCGCTATGTGATCATTCCGGTGATGTGGCCGGGTGTGATCACCACCGGGCTGTTCAGCTTTCTTCTTGCCTATAACGATTTCGCGCTCACCGGCCTTCTGCTGACCGAGGAGAACCAGACCATGGTGCCGAAAATCGCCAGCTTCCTGGGAACGACCCAGGAGCAGGGCAATGTGATGTTTGCCGTGGCCGCCGTTGTGTCGGCGACGGCGCCGCTCTTCCTGCTGGTGCTGTTCTTCCAGCGCCAGATCGTCAGTGGTCTGACGGCGGGCGCGGTCAAGGGAT
>WTIL01000016.1 GCA_011522725.1 Rhodospirillaceae bacterium | reverse complement strand
ATGATGCTGTTCATCGCGTCCGAAGTGATGTTCTTCGTGGCCTTCTTCTGGGCGTTCTTCGACCGGGCGCTGTTCCCGATGGACGGGGTCTGGCCACCCGAAGGTATCACAACCTTCGATCCGTTCGACCTGCCGCTGATCAACACGCTGGTCCTGCTGCTTTCGGGCTGCACCGTGACCTGGGCGCACCATGCGCTGCAGGTGGGCAACCGCCGGGACTTTATGACGGGCCTTGGCATCACCGTTCTTCTCGGTGTCCTGTTTACCGGCCTTCAGGCGCTTGAATACAGCCACGCGCCGTTCGGCTTCACTGACGGTGTCTATCCGTCGGTCTTCTACATGGCCACCGGCTTCCACGGTTTCCATGTGATTATCGGCACCTGCTTCCTCGCGGTATGCTGGCTGCGTGGCCGCGCCGGCCATTTCACGGCCAAGCAGCATTTCGGCTTCGAGGCGGCAGCCTGGTACTGGCATTTCGTCGATGTCGTCTGGCTGTTCCTGTTTGCCGCCGTTTACTGGTGGGGCGGCTGATCCGGCCCTGACGCGCCGCCCGCGGCGCGCGACATGAATATGGGGGAGGGAGCGCTTTTTTACGGGCGCTCCCTTTTCATTGGTGCTAAATGACCACGAACAGCTACATGGGATGAATGATGCAGTTCCGACCGCTTCTATGGCCGACCCTTTTCGCGCTTCCGGCGTTGCTTGTGCTCCTGTGGCTCGGCACCTGGCAGGTGCAGCGTCTGGAATGGAAGAACCAGCTGATCGAGGATTTCGAGAGCCGCGCCACCGCCGCGCCGGTCGACCTGCCGTCGGGTGACGTCGGGCCGGAGATGGAATTCCGCAGGCTGGCGCTGACCGGCAGCTACGACCATGACCGCGAAGTCTTCATGACCGGCCGCACCTATGAGGGCAATGCCGGGTTCCATATTGTGACCCCGTTCACCCTGACCGACGGGCGGACTGTCCTGATCAACCGCGGTTGGGTGTCCGAATCCTATCGCGAGCAGGACAAGCGGGAATTCACGCTTGTCGAGGGCGAGGTCACTGTCGCCGCAATCCTGCGTTTCCCCGGAAAGCGGGGCTATTTCGTGCCCGAGAACGAGCCGGAAAACGGGTTCTGGTTCACCCTCGTGCCGGAGCAGATCGTCAGTCATCTGGGGCTTCAGGGGAAAGCGGAGACAGCCATCTACGCGGCCGCGCTGCGCACATCCGATACCATCGAGCTTCCTATTGCGGCACGCACCGAAACCAACCTTCGCAACTCGCATCTTGGATATGCCATCACCTGGTATGGCATCGCCTGCGCGCTGATCGGTGTCTATCTTGCCTTTCATCATCAGGCCGGCAGGCTGCGCTTCGGGCGTGACGCCGGCGCGTCCGACGAGTAGGACTCTGGATATGGAATATATCAGCACCCGGGGCCAGGACGGCCCGCTTGGCTATGAACAGGCGCTTCTCAGCGGACTTGCCCGTGACGGCGGTCTGTACCTTCCGGTCAGCTATCCGCGCTTTGGCGAGGACGAGATCCGCGCGATGGCGGGCCTGTCCTATGCCGCGCTTGCCGGCCGCATCATGGCGCGCTTCACCGAAGGAGAGATCGGCGAGGATGAAATGACGGCGATGGCGGCCGACGCCTATGCCGGCTTTACCGATCCGGATGTGGCCCCGCTGAAGCATCTGACCGGCGACATTCATGTGCTGGAGCTGTTCCACGGCCCGACCATCGCCTTCAAGGATTATGCGATGCAGTTCCTGTCGCGCGCCTTCGACCGCGCGCTGCAGTCGGCTGGCAAGCAGGCTGTCATCCTTGGCGCGACCAGCGGCGATACCGGTTCCGCCGCGCTGGAGGCGTTTCAGGGCCGCGAGGCTGTCGATATCTTCATCCTGTTTCCGGACGGCCGCGTGTCGCCTGTGCAGCAGCGGCAGATGACCTCTGTCGATGCCGCCGGCGCGCATGCTGTTGCCGTGGCCGGGGATTTCGATGACTGCCAGGCCATCGTCAAGGCGTTGTTCAACGATCACGGGTTCCGCGACAAGGTTGGTCTGTCGGCGGTAAATTCGATCAACTGGGCGCGGCTGATGCCGCAGATCGTCTATTACTTCAAGGCCGCGCTGGAGCTTGGCGCCCCTGACAGGAAAGTCGCCTTTTCGGTGCCCACCGGCAATTTCGGCAATGTCTTTGCCGGTTATGTGGCGATGCAGATGGGCCTTCCCGTCGAGCGGCTGATCATCGCTTCGAACCGGAACGACATCCTGACCCGGTTCTTCGAGAATGGCGCCATGCAGCGCGAGACGGTGACCCCGTCTCTCAGCCCGTCGATGGACATTCAGGTGTCCAGCAATTTCGAGCGGCTGCTGTTCGAGCTGCTTGGCCGTGACGGCGCTCGTGTGGCCGAGATTATGGCGCGCTTTTCGGACACCGGCCAGTTTGATCTTCCGGCCGAGGCGATGAAAGCCGCACATGAGGAATTCGCTGCCTATCGCTTGAACGACGAGGGCACCGTTGCTGAAATTGCCGCCAGTGCGAAGGACGGCATGGTTCTTGACCCGCACAGCGCCGTCGGGGTGTCGGCGGCGCGCCGCGCTGTCGCCGATGGCACGGTTCCCGCCGGGGTGCCCGTTGTGGCGCTTGCCTGCGCCCATCCCGCCAAATTCGACAGCGCCGTAACCCAGGCAACCGGCACGCCGCCGGCGCTGCCGCCGCATCTTGCCGACCTGATGGACCGGCCGGAAAAGATGCACCACGCAGACGCGACGGCCGATGCCGTCCGTGACCTTGTCCTTGCAAGGCGGAGAGACGCATGAGCCGCGGGATCCTGTCAGAACTTCCGAACGGCCTGAAGGTCGCCACCCGCGCCATGCCGCAGGTGCAGAGCCTGTCTGTCGGCATCTGGGTGAAGGCCGGCGCGCGGGACGAGCGCGACAGCGAGACCGGCATCGCCCATATGCTGGAACATATGGCTTTCAAGGGCACAAAGCGGCGTTCGGCGCGCGATATCGCCACCGAAGTGGAAAATGTCGGCGGCTACATGAACGCCCACACCAGCCGCGAGGAGACAGCCTATTACCTGCGTCTTCTTCCCGAATATCTGGATATGGGAATCGATATCCTCGCCGATATCCTGACCGAGCCGACCATGCCGGACGAGGAAATCGAACGCGAGCGCGGCGTCATCATTCAGGAGATTGGCCAGTCACTGGACACGCCGGACGACATCGTATTCGACATGTTCGCAAAGGCGTCATACGGCAGCCACACGCTTGGCCGGCCGATCCTTGGGTCGGTGGACAGCGTCAGCGGCTTTTCCCGCGAGAATCTTCAGGGCTTCATGAACAGGCATTACGGTGCCGGCCAGATGCTGGTGACCGCCGCCGGTGCTGTCGATCATGATGATTTCACACGCCGCGTCGAGACCCGGCTCGGCAGCCTTGCCACGGCCGAGGATGCGCGCCGCGCAGAGCCGGAATGGCAGGGCGGCCGTCATGTCGAGACGCGCGATCTCGAACAGACGCACCTTGTCATCGGCCTTCCTTCCTTTGGAATCCGGGACGAGCGGCGCTATGCGCTGATGCTTCTGTCGACGCTGTTCGGCGGCGGCATGTCATCACGCCTGTTTCAGGAAGTGCGCGAGAAGCGCGGCCTCTGCTATTCGATTTTCTCTTTTGGCAGCATGTATTCCGACAGCGGGCATTTCGGCGTCTATGCCGGGACCTCCGCCGACACGGCGAACGAGATGCTTGCCGTCACCGCACAGCAGCTTGCCGACATTGCGGCCGGCGTCGGTGATGACGAGATCGAGCGTGCCAAGGCGCAGCTTCGCGCCTCGCTTGTCATGTCCCGTGAATCGGTTTCGGGTTGCGGCGACTCACTCGCCCGCCAGATCATGATGTTCGGCGCGCCGCAGGATGACGCGGCATTGCTGGACAGCATCATTGCCGTGGATGCGGCGGCGGTGCGCGATGTCGCGGCCGACCTGATCGCCGGAGGCCGGCCGGCCGTGACCGCGATCGGCCCGGAAGCCGAGATCATGTCGAATGAGGATCTTGCTGCTATTTTCGCAGGCGGCAGCGCCTGAAGCCTGAAACCGGTTTGACCGGTCAGGCGCGGCCGGCGGACCCGGCGAAGAACCCCGGATCGATGCCAAGCGTCGAGAAGCTGTGCTGCCACAGCGTCTCGCGGTCATGATCAAAGACAAGGTCGGCTGACGCCGGCAGGTTGAGCCAGACATTCTCTGCCATTTCGCGGTCGAGCTGTCCCGCACTCCACCCGGCGCACCCAAGCGACACGATGGATTGCATCGGGCCGACACCCTCGGTGATGTCGCGCAGGATATCGATGCTCGCCGTCAGCCCGATCTCGTGGGTGATCGACAGGCTTTCGGGAAGCATATGGTCCTGTGAATGGAGAACAAAGCCGCGATTGCCGTCGACCGGCCCGCCGATATGCACGGGGTCTGCTGCGCAGAACCGGGCGGCGCCGATATCCAGCTTCTCGTAAAGATCACCAAGATTAAGGCTGTTTGCCCGCCTGTTGATGACAAGTCCCATCGCGGATTCCGGGTCATGATGGCACATCAGGATCACGGTTTTCTCGAACCGCTCGTCGCCGATATTGGGACTGGCGACAAGAAGCTGGCCCTGAAGAGATGTCATCTGGCCAGCTGTATCGTCGTCCTCTTCTTCCCACCAGCCGCCGGGCAATTGCGCCGGGCCGCCTGATTTCCTATCTTGCGTCATAAGCTACCCTAGACAGGAAAAACCGGCGTGGTAAAGCGTCAATCTCCCCACAGGCCGGGTGCCATCATCCCATGATTCTCGCCATCCATTTCCACATGTGCCGCCTTCTTGCAGGGCTTTTCGGCCTTGTCGCGATCATGGCAAGCCTTGGCAACAGCGCGCTGGCGGCCCAGTCACCATGGCAGGGCGACCCGGCGATTGGCGAGGCGCGCCTCGTCTCGGCGGTGACCGCAACGGGTGACTTGGATGTGTTGCCGCTGGGGGTGGAATTCGTTCTCGCGCCGGGGTGGAAGATCTACTGGCGCACCCCGGGCGAGGCAGGCCTTGCGCCGGTTGTCGATCTGTCGCAAAGCCCCACGCCAGGGCTTGAGGGCCGGTTCGCCTGGCCGATGCCAAAACGGTTCGATGCTTTCGGTTTCGACAATTTCGGTTACGAGAACGCGGTGATCCTGCCGTTCGATGTGCGCGGCCATGTTACCGGAACGCCAGTGCAGGTTACGGCAGAACTCGAGGCGCTTGCCTGTGCCGATATCTGTGTGCCGCTGACGGCGACGCTTGACTTGCGGCTCCCCGAAGGAGAGGCGCTGCCAAGTTCCCATGCCCAACCGATGGCGCAATATGCCGCCATGGTGCCAAGGCGCAGCAACGAAAACGGATACAGTGCCAGCGGGCCGTCGATACGCATCGATCAGCTGACGGCAGTGGAAGGGGGACTCCTCGTCAGGCTGGCGAATGACGGTCCGCCTGTGGCCGACCTGTTTGTCGAAGGTGTGGACGGGGTCGCTTTCAAGGCGCCTCAGGCGCGCGGTGAAGGGCTGTTCCTCGCCGCCGTGCCGTCCGACAAGGTCGATCTTGCCGGGCGGCAGGTGCTGCTGACAGTCAGCGCGCCGCCCGAAATGGCGGAAATCCCGGCGCAAGCCCGAACGACAGGCACGGCAGGAACGGCTGTTTCCGCGCTGTCACTACGCATCATGGCGATTGCCTTTCTTGGCGGCCTGATCCTGAACCTGATGCCGTGCGTGCTGCCTGTTCTGGCGCTGAAGCTGTCGGCGGTGCTTGTCGCTGCCGGCGCGCCGCGCAATGTCTTGCGCCTGCGCTTTCTGGCCGGCGCGGCAGGTATCGTAACGAGCTTCCTTCTTCTTGCCGCGGGGCTGGCGGCGCTCCGCCTTGCCGGCGGAACGGTCGGCTGGGGAATCCAGTTCCAGAACCCGGTCTTCCTTGGCGTGATGATCGCGATGCTTGGTGTTTTCGCGCTCAGCCTGACCGACCGGGTGATCATTCCGGTGCCGCGTTTCGTGCAGGCGCTTGCCGGAACGACAGCCGGAACCGATGCGGCATCCGGCGGCCAGTCCTATCGCGGGGATTTCCTTGCCGGCATGCTGGCAACAATCCTCGCCACACCCTGTTCGGCACCGTTCGTCGGCACCGCCGTGGCGGCGGCCCTGTCGGGCGGAATGGTCGACCTGTTCGGGATTTTCCTCGCAATGGGGGCTGGCCTTGCCGCGCCATGGATACTTGTCGCTGCAAACCCGTCACTTGTCGCGATGCTGCCACGCCCCGGGCCGTGGATGGCCTGGATGAAACGCGGTCTGGCGCTGCTGCTTGTCGGAACAATGGTCTGGCTTGGCAGCGTGCTGGCGACCGTGATTGGCGGCGAGGGGACAAGGACGGCAAGCGACGAGCTGTGGCAACCGTGGAGCATGCAGGCCATGCAGGACAGCCTTGCGGGCGGCACACCGGTCCTTGTGGATGTGACGGCCGACTGGTGCGTCACCTGCAAGGCCAACAAGGCGCTGGTTCTGGAACGTGATCCGGTGGCCGGCGCTCTTGCCACCGCTGTGACCGAGGGCAGCCTCGTTCTGCTGCGTGCCGACTGGACGCGGCCTGATGCGGACATCGCCGCGTTTCTGACGAGCCATGGCCGCTATGGCATCCCGTTCAACATGCTTCTGACGCCGGACGGTCGGGCTGATACGGTGTTTGCCGAGATTCTGACATCATCGGCGATCATCGAGGCCCTTGAAAACGCGGCCCAGACCGCCAAATAATCCCAGACGCCGGTTCGGCGCGACCTTTCAACAGAACAGATTTTCAGGACAGACGACATGACCATCGAAGCCGGTCAGGCCATTCCGCAGGCGACCTTCCAGATCAAGACAGACGACGGCGTAGACGCCCATGAATCGACCGAATATTTTGCCAGCGGCAGAACAATCCTGTTCGCGCTTCCGGGGGCTTTCACCTCTACCTGCTCGGCAAAGCACCTGCCGGAATTCGTCGCAAGGGCCGATGACCTGCGCGCCGCCGGTGTCGACCGCATCGCCTGCCTGTCGGTGAATGACGCACATGTGATGAAGGCCTGGGGCGACATCCACGGTACGAACGGCAAGATCGACATGATTGCCGACCCGCATGCCGAGTTCGCGCGGGCCCTTGGTCTGGCGGTTCATATGGGCCCCATTCTTGGCGAGCGTGCCACACGCTGCGCGATGATCATTGATGATGGCGTGCTGACGAAGATGATGATGGAAGAGGTCGGCGCATACGAGGTATCCAGCCCGACCCATGTCATTACCCAGCTCTAGGAGCTGACCGCTTCGGAATTTGATCAGTTGTCGATGGAGCTGGCCGCAGCGCGCGCCAGCTCGTCGCACCGCTCGTTCATCTCGTTTCCGGCATGGCCCTTGACCCAGTGCCAGGTCACCTGATGGCGCTGCAGCGCCGCATCCAGCTCCTGCCACAGATCCTGGTTGAGAACCGGTTTCTTTGCCGCCGTGCGCCAGCCATTCAGCTTCCAGCGCGGCATCCATGATTCGACACCCTGCATGACATATTTGCTGTCGGTGTGAAGATCGACGGCCATCGGACGCTTCAATGCGTTCAGCCCCTCGATCGCCGCTTGCAGTTCCATCCTGTTGTTGGTGCTGTCCGCAACCGCGCCGCTGAGTTCGCGAATCTCGTCCCGCCATTGCAGAACCGCCGCCCAGCCGCCGGGGCCGGGATTGCGAAGGCAGGAGCCGTCGGTGTGCAGTGTGACACTGTCCGTCATACCCGATCCTATAAACCGATACCGTAGGCGGCTTTGCCGGAGACCGACTGGTGGAAGCGCAGGATGCTCCAGTATTCCATCGGGTCCTTGGGACTGACAAGCGCGTCCGGCGGCGTATGAATCCAGTCATACAGGCGGGTCAGGAAGAAGCGCATCGCCGATCCGGCTGCCAGAACCGGGATCGCGTCGCATTCGGCATCGCTCAGCGGGCGGACGTCCTGATAACCGCGCAGCATGGCGCGTGACTTCGTCAGGTTGAAGCTGCCGTCGGGTTCGAAGCACCAGCTGTTCAGGCAGATACCGAGGTCATAGGCGAAAATATCATCGCAGGCGAAATAGAAGTCGATCACACCGGTCAGCCTGTCGCCGATGAACAGCACATTGTTCGGGAACAGGTCGGCATGGATCACGCCGGATGGCAGGTCTGTCGGCCAGGCGGCAAGGATGCTGTCCAGACGCTGCCTGATTGCATCATGCATGCCGTCGCCGACAATGTCTGCCTGCGGTCCGATGGAGTCCAGAAGCGGCTGCCATGCCGCCGGGCCGAGCGCGTTTGGCCGGCGCAGTTTCACCGGCGCGCAGTTCAGATGCATGGTTGCCAGCGTGCGGCCCAGTTCGGCGCATTTTTCGCGGTTCGGAAAGCGGCTCCAGGTCCCGTCGAGGAAGGTGAAAATCGCACAGGGGCGGCCCTGAAGCTCCTGAAGAATGCTGCCGTCGCGCGCGGTAACCGGCAACGGGCAGTTAAGGCCCGATTCCGCAAGGACCTGCATCACCTCGATGAAAAAGGGGAGGTCGGCGCTGTCCACGCGCTTTTCATACAGTGTCAGGATATAGTGCGCGCGGTCGGTGCGAAGAAGGTAGTTGGAATTCTCGACCCCCTCGGCAATGCCGGCAAAGCTGAGCACCGTGCCGAGGTCATAGGCCTCGAGGAAGCCGGCAAGCGCGTCATCATCGACATTGGTATAGACCGCCATCTGCCGGTCACGCCTGTCTTGTCAGGATCGGCGGGAGCTTGAAGCTCATCGTCTCCTCGACGAGCGCGTCCTCGTCGAGTTGCAGGTCATAGCGTTCCCGCATTTCGTCGATGATCTCGTGAACAAGGCTCTCAGGTGCCGAGGCGCCGGCCGACAGGCCGATATGGGACGCCGCGTCGATCTCGTCCCAGTCGATGGCGCTCCGGTCGGCGACGAGCCGCCCGCTGGCGGCGCCGGCACGGGTCGCGACCTCGACGAGGCGTTTCGAGTTTGATGAATTTTCCGCGCCCACAACAAGCACGATGTCACATTGCGGCGCGATATGTTTCACCGCGTTCTGGCGGTTGGTCGTGGCGTAGCAGATGTCTTCGCCGCGCGGGCCGGTGATCTCGGGGAAGCGAAACTGCAAGACCGAAATGATTTCCGCCGTGTCATCCACGGACAGCGTCGTCTGGGTGGCGAATGCCAGCTCTGCATCTTCGGGCGGTGTGACGGTGCGGGCATCCTCGACCGTCTCGATCAGGGTGATGTCGCCTGCCTCGACCTGGCCCATCGTGCCCTCGACCTCCGGATGGCCGGCATGCCCGATCAAAAGGACATGCTTGCGCTGCGCAGCATGGCGCCGTGTCTCGACATGCACCTTGGTCACCAGCGGGCAGGTGGCGTCGACGGCGATCATGTTGCGGTTGTCGGCTTCCTCGACAACGGAGCGGGCCACCCCGTGGGCGGAAAAGACGACCGGCGCGCCCTCGGGTACTTCGTCAAGTTCCCTGACGAAAACGGCGCCCTTTGCGGCCAGCCCGTCGACCACTGTGCGGTTATGCACGATCTCGTGACGCACATAGACCGGTGCGCCGAATTTTTCCAGCGCCACCTCGACGATGCGCACGGCGCGATCAACGCCGGCGCAGAAACCGCGCGGTGCGGCAAGATGAAGGTATTTCCGGTCTTTTGCCACGGGCTTGTCCATGCCGTTGTTCTTGCGCGAATACGGGGCACAGGTCAATTGCTGTTGTCCCAAAAAGCAGATAGGATGCGCCGCATGAAACACCAGCCCCGCACATCACTTTCCGCATTTTCTGCCCGCGTTTTTGCCCTTGGCGCTGCCGGCCTTGCGCTTGCATCCTGCGCGGGCACGCCGGATTACATTGCCTGTCCGGAAGTCTCCGCCCCGCGCGAGGGCACGCAAGCCTATATGCGCATGGACGAGACGCGCGAGATTTTCGATGTCCGGATGAACGGCGTGAACGGGCTGTGCGAGGCGGCAGACGGCGGCGGCACCGAGATGACGGTATCCGTCGGGCTCAAGCTCAAGCGCGCGGCCGAAGGCGATCTCGTCGCCGGGGTGGCTCAGGTCGACATGATCGGCATTGTCGTGGATGCCGACAACAACGTCGTCGAGACGAAGCCAATCAAGTACGTGACGGGTTTCCGGAAAGGCCAGAGGCTGCATTACCCGGTTGCCGAGTACAAGATCACGGTCGCCGAGGGCAACAGGCTGGTTCTCAGCCTTCTCCCGTCGCTTTACTAGCGGCACATTTCAGGGAAACAAGTAGAGAAGAGGGGGCGCCGCATGGCGCCCGCTCCTAGTTCAGTTTCTCGATTTCGCCGGCGGCTTCGTCGATGAGTGCCAGTCCGGCCTTGTCGTCGAGCTTCGAGGTAATGATCTGCGCTGCCGAGGCAACGGCGAGGCTCGCCGCCTTTTCACGGAGCTCGTTGATCATTGCAGTTTCAGCTGCCCTGATCTTTGCCGTCGCCTGCTGCTCGCGGCGCTTGATCGTTTCCTTGGCTGTGGCCTCGGCGTTCTCGCGGATACGCTCGGCGGTGGCTTCGGCGTTCTTCAGGATGGCTTTCGCTTCCTCTGCGGCTTCGCGATGGAGCCGCTGGAACTGATGAAGCTCGTCCAGAGCCTCCTCGCGGAGGGTCCGTGCCTCGTCGAGGTCTGCCTTGATCCTGGCCGACCTGTCATCAAGCATGGTGTTGAGGACGTTGCCGATGCGCTTCCATACAAGGGCGACGAAGATGACAAAGCCTACGGCGACCCAGACGGATTCCCAGACGATACCTTCCATCAGCTTGCCTCCTGCCGGGCGAGTGCGGCCGCGCTGGCCTTCACTGCCTTGTCGGCCTGTGCCGCGGTTGCCTTGACCCCGGCGATCTGTGCCGCGGCTGCGATCGCTGCCTCTGACGCGACGGATGCGAGATTGCTCTCTGCTTCGGCGCGGTCCTCCGCCAGCTTGTCTTCAGCCTTGCCGACCTTCGTGGCCATCCGCTTCGCAGCGCGGGCCTCTGCCGCTTCCGCATTTGCCAGCGCCTCAGCGCTTGCCTTGCGGGCGAACTCGGCTGCCTGTGCGCGCGCTTCCTCGAGGCTGGCCTCGTACTCCGCACGTGTTGTCGCCGCTTCGGCGCTTGCCTCGCGGGCCCGCGCCAGATCATCGTCAAGCCGCGAACGTCTCTCCTCGAGGACCGTACCGATCCGCGGGGTTACAACGCGCGACATGAAGACGTAGCCAAGGCCGAAGATGACCGCCAGCCAGAACAGCTGGGATGGCCAGGTTTCGATCTTGAGCTGTGGCAGGCCTGCTGCGCTGTCGCCCGCTGCGAACGCCGCGTTGCAGGCGCCGGTTCCGGCAACCAGCAAGGCGGTGCAGACCGCTGCTCTGTTAAGTGTCTTCATGCCAGTCTCCCTGACCGACCATCCGCCGGAGCTTGCCCCGGCGAGTGGTCTGAATCGGATGCGGAAAGCCGGCCTAAAGCGCGAACAGCAGCAGCAGTGCGACAACCAGCGCGAACAGGGCGATGGCTTCGGTCAGGGCAAAGCCCAGAATGCCGATGCCGAACACCTCGCCGCGAGCTGCCGGGTTGCGAGCGATCGAAGTCACAAGAGCGGAGAAGATGTTGCCGATACCAACGCCAACACCGGCAAGGGCAATCACAGCCAAGCCGGCACCGATCATTTTTGCAGCTTCTACTTCCATTTTCCTAGTCCTTCCGTAGGTTTTGAAATTCAGGTTTGTCAGTTTTTCCAGTGCCGCTGTTGAACGTCAGCGGCTCACGTTACGCCACGCGGCTCCTAGTGCAGATGCAGCGCGTCATTCAAATACATGCAGGTCAGGATCGTAAAGACGTAAGCCTGAAGCGCTGCAACCAGCACCTCCAGCCCGGTCAGCCCGATCAGCGCTGCCAGCGGCAGCAGCGAGCCTGTCATCGCAATCCCGCCGGCGCCGGAGATCATCACGGCAAGGCCGGCAAAGACCTTCAGCATGGTGTGGCCTGCCAGCATGTTGGCAAAAAGACGCACAGACAGGCTGACGGGACGCACGAAATAGGAAATCACTTCGATGACGATCAGGAACGGGATCAGCACCTTCGGCGCACCCTGCGGCACGAAGAAACTGAAGAAGTGCAACCCGTGCTTGACCAGTCCGACAATGGTAACGCCGACAAAGACAAAGGCCGCCATCGCGAACGTCACGATAATCTGCGAAGTGAAGGTGTAGGAGTAGGGGATGAGGCCCAGCATGTTGCCGAACAGCAGGAACACAAACAGTGTGAAAACGAACGGGAAATAGGCGCGCCCGTCATTGCCCACATTGCTCCGCACCATATCGGCAACGAATTCATACATCATCTCGGCGGCGCCCTGAAGGCGGCCCGGCACCATCTCGCGCTTCGACATGGCGACGGTGAGGAATGTCCCGCCAACGACCATCGCCAGCAGCATGAAGAGGCTGGAGTTGGTAAAGGAGATGTCGTAACCACCGGCGGAAAACTCAATGAACCGCTTGATTTCGAACTGCTCTACCGGTGAGTGCATACCCTCGGAAGCCATAAGCCTGCGTCTCCTGTCTGCCGGCGGCTATTCGCCGTCCCTCTCCTGCTTGTCAGCACCGGCATCCTGCCGGTGCTCGTCGAAATAACCCGTGGCCATGCCGCGTCCCGACATCATCCGCCACACATTCAGCATCCCGGCCGAGGCTCCAAGGAAGAACATCAGCACCAGAAACAGCGGTGATGTTCCGAGCCAGCGGTCTAGCACCCAGCCCATGAACGCGCCGACCATCACTCCGGCAACCAGTTCCGTCGCAACGCGACTGAGGATGGCTCCCATTCCCACCGGCAAAGCGGCGCGGGACGGTTTTGCCGCATCGTCCCTGTCCCCCTGCATTTTCGCGATGCGGCGTTCGATATCCTGCAGGCGCTTCTCGCTGCGGTTCGGTTCCTGATCGCTCATGCCGTTTCGTCTGTTGGGGCTGTCATAAACTGGATTGTAACGGCCGGAATTGCGGCCGGTTCGGGTCCAGTCTGCCAGTGAAGACGCTGTGCGGTTGCCTGTCCCGTATGGTTTCTGTCCAAGTGACCGGATGCCGGAAAAGCGCTGTGAAAGCCAACGAATCCCGGACGCCAAAATCGCGCACAAAATAGGGGCGCGCCTCGAGTTTTGTCAAGCATTCAATACAGGCCAATTTTGCCTGAAAATCCGCGGGTTTGGCAGGGGAGCAAAACGCTTCGATCCGGTTGCCGACACCTGTCTCAGGCGACAGCCACGTCGCGGATTCGCTCAGCCGTCTGAAGATCGACCGAAACGAGTTTGGAAATGCCCCTCTGTTCCATGGTCACACCGAACAGCCGGTCCATCCGCGCCATCGTCATCCGGTGGTGGGTGATGACAAGGAAACGCGTATCCGTCTTGGCGGTGATTTCGCGCAGCAAATCGCAGAACCGCGCCACATTTGTGTCGTCGAGAGGCGCATCCACCTCGTCGAGAACGCAGATCGGGGCAGGATTTGTCAGGAAAACCGCGAAAATCAGGGCGAGAGCGGTCAGAGCCTGTTCGCCGCCCGACAGCAGCGAGAGCGATTGCAGCCTCTTGCCCGGCGGCTGCGCCAGGATCTCGAGCCCTGCTTCCAGCGGGTCGTCCGATTCCGTCAGTTGCAGCTCGGCGGTACCGCCGCCGAACAGGATCTTGAACAGCTCGCGAAAATGCCCGTTGACCGTGGCGAAACTTGCCAAAAGCTGCTCACGGCCCTGCCTGTTCAGCTTGTTGATGGCGGCGCGCAGCTTCTCGATAGCGGCGACAAGGTCCTCGGCCTCGGCTTCCATGGATTCGATCCGAGAGGAGACTTCCTCCATCTCGGCTTCCGCCCGCAAATTCACCGGCCCGATGTTGTCGCGCTCGCGAATCAGGCGCTGGACCCGGTCCTCGAGCACTTCGAGTTCCGGCAGCGCGGCGGCGTCTTCAGCCTCGGCAAGTTCGGCCAGCTCGTCCGGGGCGCAGCCGAGCTTGTCGCTTGTCTGCTCGATGACAACCCGTCTTGTTTCCTCGGCCCGCTCGCGCGCGCCTTCGGCACGGATCTGCTGTTCGCGGCTTTCCGCAAGCGCGGCATCAGCCTCGCGCTGCGCGGCCTCGGCTTCGGCAAGAGCCGCCTCGGCCACAGCGAGCGCATCCGCGGCCTGCTGGCGCGATGCTTCGGCCGCCTCGAGGCTGTCTGCAAGCTGATGGCGCTGCGCGGCGATCTCGTCCGGACGGGCGGACAGCCGTTCCTGCTCGGCCTCGGCCTCGGCAAGCCGGGATTTCATCTCGGTGACACGTGACTCGGCGCCGCTGCGCCGTTCCTGCCACTGGCCGGTCTCGCCGGCGCATGCCGTTTTCCTGTCACCCGCAATGCGCAGGGTTTCAGCAAGCCGCGATTCGGCCTGCATTGCTTCGGCAAGCTGTGTGCGGGCAGTCTCCGAGACGGAGCGCGCGGCGGCCTCGGCCTCGGCCAGCGCGGCGTCGTCGCCCAGACCTTCCGCCTCTTCCCTTGCCGTCTCGAGATCGGCGCGCATCGTATCCAGGGTGGCCTGAAGCTCCTCGGCTCGCTCGCGCGAGCTTGTCAGGCGCAACCGGCAACTCTCGTCCGCGCGACGGGCATCACCAAGGGCGGCACCGGCACTGTTGGAGGCGGCGCGGCACTCGGCAATGGCTTCGCGCGCATTGCCAAGGGCGACGGAAGCCGCCTCGGCCGTTTCACCGAGACCGGCTTCGGCCGCACCGGCCTCGACAAGCTCTGCCTGAAGCGTCTCAAGCCTCTGACGCTGACGAATACGCTCTGCGCCCGGGTCCTGCGCCGTGCTGCGGCGCACGAACCCGTCCCATCGCCACAGTCCGCCGTCGGGCGTGGTCAGGGCCTGGCCGGGCTTCAGTTCGGCCTGCATGACCTGTGCCTCGGCGGCGCTGTCGACGATTCCGACACCGGCGAGGGCGGCGCTCAGTTCTTTGGCGCCGCTGATATGGGCTGCCAGCGGGCGGCTGCCGTCAGGGGGTGCGAGTCCGGCAGCATCGCCGCCACCGCGCCAATAGGCTGTCTCGCCGGTTCCGGCCGGTGCGGACAGCTCGTCCGCAAGACAGGAGGTCAGCGCCTTTTCCATGCCGTCGCTGACTGTCAGGCTGTCGAGAATCGGTGTGTCGTCGCTTCCGTCCGGGCCTTCAAGAAGATAGCCGAGCGCATCGATCTCGGCCTGCAACCGTGCAGAATGCGTGGCGGCCTCGCGCTGTGTCGCCATGGCGGTGTCGAAAGCCGTCTGGCTGTCCGCAAGCGCTGTTTCGGCGGCGGCAAGCGCCGTTGCCGCCTGTTCCGCATCGACCTCGGCGCCGGTCAGGGCTGTTGCCGCTTCGCTTGCAGCCGCTTCCAGCTCGTCAAGCGAGATGCCGGCAAGGTTCTGTTCGGCAGAAGCAATGCGGCGTTCCAGATCGGCGGTGCGGTTGGCCAGCGTCTGGCGCGTGCTTGCCGCGGCGCGAACCTTTCCGGCGGCATCGGCAAGGGCAGCGTCAGCGGCATTTGCCTCCTCGCGCGCGCCGGCAAGGGCGGTTACCGCAGCCTCGCGCTGCGGCGCCGCCTCGTCAATCCGCTGCTGGAGTTGAGCCGCCTCGGCCTGCAGCCGTTCCATCGCGTCGGCCGCATCGCTGCGAAGGCTTTCCTCGCGCGTGATGTCTTCGCGCATCTGCGTCTGCCGCGCGATCACGCGCTCTATGGCATCGCGAACCCGCGCCTCTTCGCGGTCGAGCTCGTCACGACCGATGGCAAGGCGCTGAAATTCCGCGGCGCGGGCGACCTCTGTTTCCCGCAGTTCCGGCAGGGCGGCAGCCTTTTCGGTACGTGCGGTGGCACAGGCTGCTGCGGCCTCAGTGCGTTCCGCGGCGAGCGAGCGTGTGGCGCGAAGGGCATCGTCGCTTTCGGCAAGCGATGATTCGGCCTTTGTCCATCTTGCCAGCAGAAGCTGGGCCTCGGCCTTTCGGATGCGGTCTGCGACAGACCGGTAGCGGGATGCCTGGCGGGCCTGCTTGCGAAGCGAATCACGCTGCTCGACAAGGCCGGCGATCACGTCGTCCAGCCGTTCGAGATTGGTCTCGGCGGCGCGAAGCCGCAGTTCCGCTTCATGGCGGCGGGCATGGAGCCCGCGTATATTGGCGGCTTCTTCGAGGAGCGCGCGCCTGTCGACGGGGCGGGCGCCGATGATGGCGCCGATCCGTCCCTGCGAGACGATGCCGGACGACCGTGCGCCGGTGGCCGAATCCGCGAACAGAAGCTGCACATCCTTGGCACGTGCCGGACGGGCATTCACATAATAGTTGCTTCCCTTGCCGCGTTCGATCTTGCGGGTGATCTCGATCTCGTCCTCGCCGTTGAATTCGCTTGGCGCGGTGCGGTCGCTGTTGTCCAGATGAAGGGTGATCTCGGCAAGGTTGCGGGCCGGACGCTTGTCGGTGCCCGAGAAGATCACGTCGTCCATCTCGGAGCCGCGCATCTGGCGGGCGTTGCTTTCGCCCATCACCCAGCGCAGACCTTCGACGATATTCGACTTGCCACAGCCGTTCGGGCCGACAATCCCGGTCAGGCCGGAATCGATCTCGACCTCCGCGCTTTCGGCAAAGGACTTGAAACCCGTCATCTTGAGGCTGCGGAAAATCACGGTCTGTAAGGGGCCCCGCTATGGCGTGAAAGGTGGGTCGTCAAGGAAACGGCCACGCATCATGCGCCGTAGGCGCTGAGGGCCTCGGCGAATTCTTCGTAGCTCATGTTTCCGGCAAGGACGCTGTCATCATTCACGACGAATGACGGTGTGGACGAGATCCGCCATTGGTCGATGCCTTTCTGGCGCTGGTTCACAATGCCTTCGAGAAGCGGACGGTTCTGCATGATGCCGTTGAATTCATCAGTGCCGATTCCGGCAAGCCGCGCCATCTTCTGAAGTTCGGCAACCGGATCGGCAGCCCGTGCCCAGACAGGCTGTTTCGCAAGAAGCATCTTCACCAGCGGGAAGAATTTTGTTTCGGGAACGGCGCGGACAAGCGCGTGGGCGCGCAGCGCCAGCCCGTCGAGCGGGAAGGGGCGGAGCTCGAACCTGACGATGCCTTCGTCAATCAGCTTGGCCTTCACCTTGGGGTAGGTGTTGTTGTGGAAATCCGCGCAATGCCCGCATGTCATCGAATAATATTCGGCGACATGGATCGGCGCGTCGGCATTGCCGATGACGCGCGGCGACAAGGCGTTTTCCAGCATGTCATCCGCATGCAGGGCACCGGTCGGAAGGATAGAGAAGGCAGCCGATGCAGCGCCCGCGCCGACGAAGGCGCGGCGGGTGATCAGGGGGGTGTTTTTGCTGGTCTGTTTCATCGCGGCAGAATAGCCAAACCCCTGACGCTCGGCAATGCCGATTCAGCGGCATGCCGCCACATCTTCAGTCGGCTGATCCAAGACGCCTGAGTGCCGCGCGAAGCTCCGGCGATTTCACCTTTTCCAGCTTGGCATCAAGCGCCCAGGTGGCCTTTGCCCGCTGCTCCGGGGAGGATGCCGGCGGAGCATTGCGTGAATCGCCGCGTGGCGGTGGAAGGGTCTGCACGAATACCACCTCTGAAATGGCGCGGTAGCCGAACGCGGCATTCACGCGCTCGATGATGGCCCCCTTCATCTGCAGCGCCACCGGGCCAAACCCGCTGGCGATGGCCAGTTTCAGCGTGCCGCTTCCGCTTCTGGACAGGTTCATCTGTGACGGCCTGCTCCAGCTGGCCATGTCGCCGGCGATCATCGGCCATTCCGAGACCAGCCTGCTGATCACGAATCCGCGTTTCTGGACGCTTGGTGCCACCATGCCATCAATCATGCCGGACAGGCGGGTCATGCGTTTGCGCCGGGTGGTTGTCATCTGGCAGGTCGTTTCCTTAGCTGGCTGCGCGCAGATTATCACAGAGCGCGAGGTGCGACCATTCCTCTCGCGTCGTCCCGATGGCGCGGCGTTGAACCGCAATCTGGGCTGTGTCAGTCTCGGCGCCATGACCCGAGGTGACTTTCCCGCCAAGCAGATTTTCGACTGGTATGACCGGCATGGCCGCACGCTTCCCTGGCGCCGCCGCTGGCCTGACCTGTCGCCTGCCTATCATGTCTGGCTGTCCGAGATCATGCTGCAGCAGACGGTGGTGGCCACGGTGATTCCCTATTTCCTCGATTTCACCCGCCGCTGGCCTGATATCTGCGACCTTGCGGCCGCTCCGGCCGAGGATGTGATGGCGGCCTGGGCCGGGCTCGGCTATTACGCCCGCGCCCGTAACCTGCATCGCGCCGCGCAGATGGTCTGCGGCGAGCTTGGCGGACGGTTCCCGCAGGACGAGGACGGGCTTCGCGCGCTGCCCGGCGTCGGGCCCTACACGGCAGGAGCGATCGCAGCCATTGCCTTTGGCAGGCCGAGCGTGGTCGTCGACGGCAATATCGAGCGGGTGATGGCGCGCTATTTCGCTGTCGAGACGCCGTTGCCGTCGGCAAAGGCTGAACTTGGTGCGCATTACGCGGCGGTGCGCCCCGATGATCGCCCCTCTGACTTTCCGCAGGCATTGATGGATTTCGCCAACGCCGTCTGCACGCCGAAAAATCCCGGCTGCCTCGGGTGTCCGGTCGGCGAGGGGTGCGCGGCAAGGCGGGCGGGAACCCAGGACAAGTTCCCGGTGAAGCCGCCGAAGAAAGCCAAGCCCGCGCGCCGTGGCATCGCCTTTGTCGCGATTGACGGAGACGGGCGCGCCTTCATGCAGATCCGGCCCGAACGCGGCATGCTTGGCGGGATGTCGGCCTTTCCCTCGGCCGGATGGACGGAAGCCGATCCGCCCTTCGATCCTGACAAACCCTTCGCAAGCGCGCCGTTCGATGCCGACTGGCATCTGGCGAAGGACCAGGTGGGCCACGTCTTCACGCATTTTTCGCTGACCATGGATGTCGCCGTGGCACGGCTGGATGCGGTGATGGACGGTGCCGAATGGCAGAAAGTGCGCGTCTCCGGCCTGCCGACATTGATGCGCAAGGTCTGGGAGACGGCCAGAAAGGCCCAGGCTGCCACAGCCCGGCCCCCAAACGGCCCTGACAGCATCAATCAGTGATTGAAATGGCGCATGCCGGTCATCGCCATCACGATTCCGGCGGCATCGGCGGCGGCGATTACCTTGTCGTCGGCCTTGGAACCGCCCGGCTGGATCACCGCCGTGGCGCCGGCCTCGATCAGCGCGGCAAGTCCGTCGGCAAAAGGGAAAAACGCATCTGAGGCGGCCACCGACCCGATGGTGCGCGGCGCGTCCCATCCATGGTGGGCGGCCGTGTCGCGCGCCTTCTGTGCGGCAATGCGGGCAGAATCGACACGGCTCATCTGGCCGGCGCCGACACCGACGGTGCAGCGGTCGCTGGCGAAGACGATGGCGTTCGATTTCACATGCTTGCAGACGCGCCAGGCGAACATCATGTCGTCGATCTGACCTGCATCGGGCTGTGCCTTTGTCACGATCCGCAGATCAGATGCCGTGATCGACCCGTTGTCCCGGGACTGGGCAAGGAATCCGCCGCTCACCGATTTGAGTTTCACCGCAGCGGCCGCCGGATCAGGCATCGTGCCGGTGACCAGAAGGCGCAGGTTCGGTTTCTCGGCAAGAATGGCGCGGGCCTCGTCATCGGCGTCCGGGGCGATCACCACCTCGGTGAAAATACCGGTGATGGCGCGCGCCGTTTCGGCGTCCAGTTTCATGTTGGCGGCGACGATCCCGCCAAAGGCGCTGACCGGGTCGGCGGCCAGCGCGTTTTGCCATGCGGTGGCCAGATCCGCCGCCGAGGCAACGCCGCAGGGATTGGCGTGTTTGATGATGGCGATGCTCGGGTCGGTGAATTCGGCGGCAAGCTCGAACGCGGCATCGGTGTCGTTCAGATTGTTGTAGGACAGCGGCTTGCCCTGAAGCTGTGTCGCCGTGGCGACGCCGGGCCGTGCTTCGCCGCCTGCGTATACGGCGGCCCGCTGATGCGGGTTCTCGCCATAGCGCAGTTCCTGAAGGCGGCGGCCCGACACTGTCATGGTCTCGCCGAACGCGTCGCCGGACAGCCATCCGGCAATGGCCCGGTCATAGGCGGCGGTGCGGGCAAACACCTTTCCGGCAAGCCGGCGGCGGGTGCCGGTGGTGACGTCGCCCTCTGCCAGTTCCGCCAGCACGTCCGAGTAGTCCGCCGGGTCGCAGACAACCGTCACGAAATCATGATTTTTGGCCGCAGCACGCAGCATCGCCGGTCCACCGATGTCGATATATTCCACCAGGGTCGCGAAATCGCCGGTCTTGGCGAGCTGGTCCTCGAACGGATAGAGATTGACCGCCAGCAGGTCGATACCGGCGATATCCTGATCCGTCATCGCCGCCAGGTGATCGTCATTGTCGCGCCGCGCGAGAAGGCCGCCATGGATTTTCGGATGCAGGGTTTTGACCCGCCCGTCCATGATCTCGGGAAAGCCGGTCACATCCGACACGTCGGTAACCGTGATCCCGGCCTCGCGAAGGCTTCGTGCCGTTCCGCCTGTGGACAGGATTTCGAAGCCTGCCCCGACGAGGCCTTCGGCGAAGGCGACTAGGCCTGTCTTGTCGGATACGGAGAGAAGCGCGCGGCGTGATGTCATGGTTTGGTCACTCGGTCGGTGCGTCGGGTCGGTGCGCTGCCTTATGGCAAGGCAGGCGGTGAAAGGCAATGCGGCCAGCCGCGGGGTCGCTACTGTGTGCCGCGCGAAAATGCCCAGCGGACCTCGTGCGATCCGGTGGTGCGAATATCGTTGATCACGGCCTTCAGCACAATCTGCTGGCTGGACTGGCGGACTCCGTCCTCGAAATAGACGGAATTGTCGATTTCGGCTATGGCTCCGTCGGCCTTGAAATTCCAGCCAACCCGGCTGCCGCGAATCTTCATCAGAACCGACCCGTTGGCGAGCATCGCAGCAGTCACCTTCGGGTGCAGATGGAAGCGGATCACCGCAAGGTTGGGAATCTCGCCGGGCGCGCCGGTATACTCCAGATGGTCCGCGCCGCGAAGGTTGGCGCCGCCCGTTTTCAGATACAGTTTGCGATGGTGAATGATGCCGTGTGACCGCTCGAACCCGTCATGCGCGCCTACCGCCAGCAGCCCGCCGGGCGCCTCGCCGACCTCGACCCCCGATATGCTGGCAAGGCGGCCGTCGCGCGGACTGGATGAATTCTGGTTGTCGAGGCCGAGTGTGGAATGCGCCGCCGTCGAGCACATGACCCGGCGAAGCGTCGGGTCCTTCATCATCTGTCCGGAATTGACGACAAGCTGGGTGGGGCCGACGCTCATCTCGAATCCCAGCGTGCCGGAGCCGGCGATGATATCGTCACCATGCGCCATGTCGCCGGCATCCATGATCACCACGGTGCGCCCGCTTCCCATGCGAAGGAATCCGCTATAAGGGGCCTGCTGTACGGCCTTGCCGTGAACGCCGGCGCGAAGCAGCGTTTCCTCGGCAATTTCGGCGCTGATGCCACCGCCGCCATTGAAATGCGCGATCCTGCCGTCGCCATGCCGCCACATGCGCGCCACTGCGCCCATGCGCTTGATGGTATCGCTCAGCGCGCTGCCATCGACCGAGGCAAGGCTGGTCGCCATGCGAAATTCGACAAGCTGGCGCATCAGCCTTATGTGCCGGTCGGGCATGCGGCTGACATGGCCGCCATCATCATGGGTGACGTTGCGGATTTTCGGGAACAGCATGTCCTGCAGCGCTTCAATCCGCGAATCCTCGCCGCCAAGCGCCGCTTCGGCAAGCGCGATGCCGCGCAGCGCGCCGATCTGCTGGTCGACCGAGCGCATGCGCCGCCAGTCCATCGCCAGACAGCGCAGCTGCATCTCGACCGAATGCGCAAGCCGCGACTGGAAGGTCTCGTCGGCGGAATCGCCGTACCAGCCATAATTCATCGCGATGATCGCCAGCCTCTCGCCCATCAGGTCGGGCCGCCAGTCGGGAAGTTTCCAGGACGAATTCGCGCCGATCCAGTCGGTGATCAGGTCGCGTGCGCGGGACCGTGCCTCGACGCTGCCTTCGGCGCGCAGGTCGCGAAGCCAGGCAAAGGAAGCATGGGCCTCGTCGCTGGAGGCAGGCGATGACCGGTAGGCCATGATGTCGGACCCGCGCGTGGCATTGCCCTTCCACGGGTCCTGCAGTCCGGGGCGCAGGCTGTCGCGCGACCCGCCGCGAAGCTGCCAGGTAAAAAGGCCGCTTTGCCGGTAGAGTTTCGCGATGCCGGACAACCGCATGGGCATCGCGGCCGGCCGTGCGCCGTTCTGTGCGCCCGTTCCGCCTGCCATCAGCCTTTCATCCGGATTGTCTTCATGGTGATACCGATTGTAACCGCGCTATGAAAAATCCATCAACACCACCGATGTCGGTGAAGTCGGATGGCAGGATGCGAAGGCACCCGTCACCCGTCACCGCCGGCGCGAAGCTGCCGGCTTCGGCGGTGCTGACCGGATCGATGGCGAGCTTGCCCTTCATGGCGCCGGTCACATCCGCGACCACCGCCTCTCCTTCTTCATGTTGCAGCGAGCAGGTGGCATAAATGAGGCGGCCGCCCGGCGACAGCCATGATGCCGCGCGAGCCAGCAATTCGCGCTGGATGGCGGCAAGGCCGGCAAGGTCGGCGACAGCGCGGTGATGCAGCACGTCGGGGCGACGGCGAAGCGTGCCGGTGGCCGAGCAGGGAGCGTCGATCAGGACCGCATCCACAGCTTTGCGCGGGCGAAAGGTCCTGCCGTCGGCGCGAACCAGATCCGCCGTCATGCCGAGCCTGTCCAGATTTCGTTTCAGTATGTCCAGCCGCGGCTTGGAGTTGTCGACCGCGGTCACATCGGCACCGGCGGCGATCAGCTGTGCTGTCTTGCCGCCCGGCGCGGCGCAGAGATCGACGACATGACGGCCTTTCAGGTCGCCGAAGAGTGCCGCCGGCAGCGCTGCCGCCGCGTCCTGAACCCACCAGGCACCGTCCGAGAATCCGTCGAGCGCCGTCGGATCGCCGTCAAAGCCGCGGCGCACGGTACGCCCGTCGATCAACTGCCCGTCCAGCCGTTGTGCCCAGCCTGCCGTGTCGGCGCGTGGCGTGATGTCCAGCGGCGGCGGTGTCATGGCGAGTTCCATGGTCGCTGCCGTGCGTTCCTCGCCCCAATGCGCCTTCCAGCTTTCCAGCATCCAGCCGGGGCAGTTCTGCCCGACATCGGTGTCTTCAAGCAGCGCGGCACCCTCGCGGCTGAGGCGTCGCATCACCGCGTTGGCAAGTCCGGTCATGCGCTCGAACCCGGCCGCCCGCATCAGGCTGACGGTGCTGTCCACGGCGGCGTGCGCGCCTGTGTCCATGAACAGCAGCTGCGCCACACCCATGCGCATTACATGAATGGCGTCGCGGGCCCGGCCGGCCGGCGGTTTTGACATGGCGACGCCAAGCACCGCATCGATCTGGCCGCCGCGCCGAAGGCAGGTGGTCACCAGCATCCGCGCAAAGGCTCGGTCACGCGGCTCCAGCCCCGATGCCTTGCGCATCGCCTCGTCCAGATAGCGCCCGGACGCGACCAGTTTCAGGATCTCGTATGCCGCAAGGCGGCTTTTCAAACCGGTTCCCGCGGCCTGTGGCTTTCTCTTGTCTGGTCGTGGTGGCGCGGCGTTCTGCGGCATGCGGGCTCTTCTTGTGTTTGGCTATGCAAGGGGGCATATAGGTTTTCATGGATACTGACAAGACAAGTGGGGACACCGGCGCTGACGGCAAGGCCGGCGACAATGCCGCCGATGCCGCCAAGGACGCGACCACGCGCCCTGACGGGTCCGATATGCCGCGCGAAATCAACGGTCCGAAAGGTCCGGAGCCCACCCGCTATGGCGACTGGGAACAGAAGGGCCGCTGCAGCGATTTCTAGCGGCGCAATTCAGATGCATCGGGGTTGCCAATGACCCGCCTGAAAACCGATATGCTTGTCGGCGCGGCGATCCGCCGGGCCGGTGCCGAACTGATCGACTGTGTGATGCTGCGGCGCGGCCATGCCGATGCAGGCGCGATCCTTGTTCACATCGACGCGCTGGATGGCCGCCATATGCTGCTGGCGCGCTCGCTGGAATTCGACGGAAGCTACGTATGGCGTCCGGTTATTGCCGGTCCTGACGGTGACGGCTGGGCCGCGCGCGACGCGGTGGAAGCAAGGCTGGCACGCGAGATGGAGATCGATCCCGATGCCTATGTTCTCGAGGTCCAGGACCGGCACGGCCGCAACCCGTTCGATCTTGTGTGAGACGATCTTGCCTGACCGGTCCCGCTGGCACAGGCAAGACCGATGCGCTATAACCACGCCATGACGACAGGTGAACGCAAAATGACAGCGCCCGACAGGCGGCTCAGCGTCGCGCCGATGATGGACTGGACGGACCGGCATTGCCGGCATTTCCACCATCATGTGGCGCCGGACGCGCTGCTGTTCACCGAAATGGTCACCGCCGATGCCGTCATCCATGGCGACCGGGACAGGTTGCTGGGTCAGCCGCCCGAGGATATCGACGCTGCCGTGCCGGTGGCGCTGCAGCTTGGTGGCAGCGATCCCGCACGGCTTGCCGAAGCCACCCGCATCGCCAATGACTATGGCTATGCCGAGGTCAATCTGAATGTCGGATGCCCGTCGGACCGCGTGCAGTCCGGCCGTTTTGGCGCCTGCCTGATGGCGGAGCCGGCACTGGTGGCCGAATGCGTCAGCGCGATGGCCGGGGCCACCAGCCTTCCGGTCACGGTGAAATGCCGGATCGGGATTGATGACATGGACGAGGAAAGCGGCCTCGACAGTTTCATCGACGCCATTCACGGCGCGGGCATCATGACGGTCTATCTGCATGCGCGCAAAGCCTGGCTTCAGGGGCTCAGCCCCAAGGAAAACCGTGACATCCCGCCGCTGAACTATGACCGGGCGGCGCGCCTTGCCGCGGCACGTCCGGACATGCAGGTGATCCTGAATGGCGGGCTCGACAATGCCGGGGCAGCGCTTGAACAGCTTCCCTCATTCGCCGGGGTGATGATTGGCCGGGCCGCCTATCGCACGCCGATGATCCTTGCCGACCTTGCCGCGCCGGTCTTCGGGCGCGAGGTGCCGGCACGCCTGCAGATTGCCGGTGCAATGGCCGATTATGCCGACCGGCATACAGCAGAGGGCGTGCCGCTTCACGCCATCACCCGCCATATGCTCGGTCTCTATCATGGCCAGCGTGGTGCGCGGCTGTGGCGCCGCCATCTTGGCGAGGAGGCGCGCAACCGCCGTGACGGCGGTGCGCTGATCCGCGAGGTCGCTGCGGCGTGTGAAGAGATGGCTGCAAGGCTGGCCGCCTGAATTATAAAATGATTTCAATATTTTCATTCCGGAGAGACGCGTGACTGACCCAGCTGCCAAATCCGAAAACGAGGGACCTGAAAATAACGGTCGCGAGACCCAAAGAGCGCCGGAGAAGCCGGGCCGCAAGCTGCTTCTCGACCTCGGGCCTCTGGTGGTGTTTTTCGCCGCGAATTACATGACCGGCGATTTCATGATGGCGGTGCAGCTGCTGGTCGGCGCGACGGTCATCGCGCTTGCCGCCGGATGGGTGCTGGAGCGCCGCGTGTCGATGATGGCCCTTGTGGGATGCGTGGCGGTGGCCTTGTTTGGCGGCCTGTCGGTCTATTTCGACAATGAACTGTTCATCAAGATCAAGCCGACGGTGCTGACCTGCCTGCTGGCGGCGGTCATTGCCGGTGGACGGCTGATGGGGATGAACCCGATCGGCGCCATCATGGGCTCGCAGATCCGCATGACGGACGAGGGGTGGCGCGCCCTCAGCTGGATCTGGGTGGCGATGTTCCTGACCACCGCGCTTGCCAATGAAATCGCCTGGCGCTCGCTGAGCACGGATGACTGGGTGACCTTCAAAGTCTTCGGTATTACAACCATTTCACTGGTTTTCGGCGCTGTCAGCGTGCCGATCATGACAAAGCACCAGATCGAGGACTAGGCGCCTTCGCAGGCCTCTTTAAACGAGCCGGTTATCCAGTTTTCACCCCCTTTGTCGCGAAACAAATAGATTCGGTCGCGCTTGCCCCACATCTGGCGGTTTGCTTGTCGCAATGGTTGGGAAGTTCAAACGTTGCTTGGGCGCGTTGCGCCAGAGGAGCCGTGTTATGTCCGATGAAGAAGATATCATCCTGTCCGAACTGGACGACGACGAACTTGTCCAGCAGATGCATGACGACCTCTATGACGGTCTCCAGGACGAGATCCGCGAAGGGGTTCAAATCCTGCTCGAACGCGGCTGGACTCCCTACGACGTCCTGACCAAGGCCCTTGTCGAGGGCATGACGATCGTCGGCATCGACTTCCGCGACGGCATCCTGTTCGTTCCCGAGGTTCTGATGGCCGCCAACGCGATGAAGGCCGGGATGACCATTCTTCGTCCGCTTCTGGCCGAGACCGGCGCTCCGAAGGTCGGGTCAATGGTTATCGGCACGGTCAAGGGCGACATCCACGACATCGGAAAGAACCTTGTCTCGATGATGCTGGAAGGTGCCGGTTTCGACGTGATCGACCTCGGCATCAACAACCCGGTAGAGAACTATCTCGAGGCCCTTGAAGAGCACAAGCCTGACATCCTCGGCATGTCGGCGCTGCTGACCACCACCATGCCCTACATGAAGGTGGTCATCGACGCGATGGTCGAGAAAGGCATCCGTGACGACTACATCGTTCTCGTCGGCGGCGCGCCGCTGAACGAGGCATTTGCCGATTCCATCGGTGCCGACGCCTATTGCCGCGATGCGGCCGTGGCTGTCGAGACCGCCAAGGAAAAGGTGGCCGAGAAGCGCGGCAAGGAAGCCGCTGCCGGCTGACCGCCGCATGGCCGCCGCCAACGCACCGGAACCCGGCCTGACGCTGGTCGCATGCGGTGCGCTGGCCCGCGAGCTGCTGTCGATCACATCCCAGTTTCCGGAAGGCACCGTGGATATCACCTGCCTTCCGGCCTCATGGCATAACCACCCCGAACGTATCGTTCCCGGCCTGCGCCGCAAGGTGGCATCCCTGCGGCGCCAGGGACGCCGCGTTGCCGTCGTTTATGGCGATTGCGGCACCGGCGGCGAGATCGATGCCTTTCTGAAGGCGGAGAAAGTGGACCGGATTCCCGGGCCGCATTGCTACGAGATGTTCATGGGGCCGTCCGAATTCGGTGCCGAAATGGAACGCGAGCTCGGCACATTCTTCCTGACGGACTACATGGTCCGGCATTTCGAGCGGATCGTGATGCAGGGGATGGGCCTGCGAAAGCATCCACAGCTCCGCGACATGTATTTTGGAAACTACACACGCGCCCTATATATCGCCCAGACCGAGGACGAGGGGCTTCAGGCCAAGGCCCGCGCGGCCGCCGCCGAGCTCGGGCTGGCCTATGAATACCGTTTCACCGGGTTTGGCGGGCTGCCGGCCTGGGTTGCCGCAAGCGTATCGGCCGGCATGCCGGCCAAGGGAGACTGACATGGCAAACCTCATAACCCTTTACTGGCGTGATATTCCCGCCCAGGTCATCGCCGAGCGCGGTCGTGGCCGCAAGCGCGAGCAGGCGAAAATCGAGCTGCACCGGCGTTTCGCCATCGCCATTGATGCGGCGGCGATGCGTGATGGCGCGGATTCGACAGATGACTATTTGGCCGAATGGCGTCGCAGCGAGCCGGTGGAATGCGGCGATGATCTCGAGGCCGAGGCATCGGCGCGTGCTGCCGCGCTGGAAGCCGACTATCCGGCGGAACGCGTCAAGCAGCTCGTCGAGAATGGCGGTTCCGAGCCGGCCTGACAGCCCGGTACCGGCATATCGCGCCGGCGACACATGTCGCATCCGGAAGAGAGTGGGGCGTCGGCAAGCGATAGCCTGCGAAGCGAAATCGCCATTCTTCCGGCCATTGGAAAACACGCGGGCGTCGTCCGCGCCTGCACGTTTCAGAATATGTAATCGGGAGCCATCATGGCGACAGCAATCGAACAGATCCAGGCAGCGGCCGCCAACTGGTCCATCGAGGTCACGCCGACGGGCGCCACCAAGATCGAGAGCTTCCGCGACTGTCTGAATGAGGGCACGACGGTCAATGTGACCTTCCTTCCCGGCACCGATCCTGCCGATACCATCGCCGTGTGCGAGCGGCTGCATAATGACGGCATGAAGCCGGTCCCGCATCTGGCGGCGCGCTCGCTTCGCAACGCCGACCAGCTGGACGAGCTGCTGACCGCCTATACGTCGCGCTGCGGCGTTGAAGAGGTGCTGTGCATCGGCGGCGGCGTCGACGACCCGGTCGGTGATTTCACCGCCACCATGGAAGTGCTGAAGACAGGCCTGATCCAGAAACACGGCATTCGCCATATCGGTGTCGCCGGTCATCCCGAGGGAAGCCCCGACATCAGCGATGACGAGATCGCCGAGGCGCTTGGCGCAAAGAACGAGCTGGCCAGGGCAGAGGGCCTTGATCTCTATATCGAGACCCAGTTTTGCTTCGAGGCTGACATCGTTCTCGACTGGGAGCGCCGCGTTCGCGCTGCCGGCAACGCCTTGCCGATCCGCATCGGCATTCCGGGGCCGGCCACCATCAAGACGCTGTTCCGCTTTGCCCAGATTTCCGGCATCGGCCCGTCCATGCGCTTTGTCGCGAAGCAGGCCAAGAATGTCGCCAAGCTGATGACGGTGCAGTCGCCGCACCTTTTGATCGCCGGTCTTGCCGAGGGCATGGCCGCTGACGGGGATTGCCTGATCAGGCATTTCCATTTCTATCCATTCGGGGGATTCGCGCGCACCGCCACCTATGCGGGTGCCATTGCCGACGGCAAAATCGAGATGCTGCCGAAAGGCGGTTTCAACGTGACCGAGGGCTGAGGCCCGGGTCGCAACAGGAGCAGGATTAATGACCAAAACACTGATTTCGTCCGACAAGCAGGAAATCATCATCGGCTTTGACGCGCCCTTCTGCGTCATCGGCGAGCGCATCAACCCGACGGGACGCAAGCTGCTTGCTGCCGAGATGGCAGAAGGCAATTACGATCGCGTGATTTCCGACGCTGTCGCCCAGGTCGAGGCAGGCGCCACCATGCTGGACGTGAATGCCGGTATCCCGATGGCCGACGAGCCGGCGATCCTCGCCGAGTCGATCAAGCTGGTCCAGGACACCGTCGATGTGCCGCTTGCCATCGACAGCTCGATCGTCGCCGCCCTCGAGGCCGGCCTTGCCGTCTACAAGGGCAAGCCGCTCGTGAACTCGGTCACCGGCGAGGAAGAGCGTCTCGAGGTCGTGCTTCCGCTGGTCAAGAAGTACAACGCCGCCGTCGTCGCCATCTCGAATGACGAGACCGGCATCTCCGAAGATCCGAACGTGCGTTATGATGTTGCCAAGAAGATCGTCGAGCGTGCCGAGGATTACGGCATCCCGCGCGAGGATGTGGTCGTCGATCCGCTGATCATGCCCGTCGGCGCGATCAACCTTGCCGGCCGTTCGGCGCTCGACCTGATCATCCGTCTGCGTACCGAGCTCAAGGTCAACACCACCTGCGGTGCCTCGAACATCTCCTTCGGCCTGCCGAACCGCCACGGCCTGAATGCTGCCTTCCTGTCGATGGCGGCAGGTGCCGGCATGACCTCGGCCATCATGAACCCGCTTCACGCCGAGGAAATGACGGGTATCATGGGTGCAAACGTGATGAACGGGCAGGACCCGGAATGCCGCCGCTGGATCCAGAAGTTCCGCGAGCCGGCAGCTGCCGGC
>WTIL01000058.1 GCA_011522725.1 Rhodospirillaceae bacterium | reverse complement strand
AGGTGCTTGTCCCGGGCGTTGTCGACACCACCACCAATTTCGTCGAGCACCCGGAACTTGTCGCCGAGCGGATTGCGCGCTTTGTCGGCATTGTCGGTGCCGAGCGTGTGATCGCCGGGTCGGATTGCGGTTTCGGCACCTTCGCCGGCTTTGGTGCGGTCGATCCGGAAATTGCCTATGCCAAGCTGACCTCGCTCGCCGAGGGCGCGGCGCTGGCCTCGTCCAGGCTGTGACAGGGGCGGCTGTGATGGATGAGGCGCTCCTGACCCTTCTTCGTTCCGTCGATACGCCGACGGTCTGCAACGCCATCGAGACGGCCGAGGGAAAGCGCGGCTTCAACGCCTTCACCCGCGGCACCGTCATGGCGTCGGCGCCGGATCACAGGGCGATGGTCGGCTATGCCCGCACGGCGCGGATTTCGGCCCTCGCGCCGTCGCCGGATCCGGCGGATGTGGTGCGTGAACGCCGGCTTGGCTATTACCGGCATATGTCGGAAGGGCCGCGCCCGGCTGTTGCCGTGGTCGAGGATGTGGACGGCGCGGATGCGATCGGCGCCTATTGGGGCGAGGTCAACACCAATGTTCACAAGTCGCTCGGCCTCGACGGCGCGCTGACAAACGGTGTGATGCGCGACCTCGGCGACCTGCCGGACGGGTTTCCGGTGCTGGCAGGCTCTGTCGGGCCAAGCCACGGTTTCGTGCATGTCGTCGATTTCGCCAAGGGGGCGCGCGTCTTCGGGCTGGATGTCGATGAGGGCGATCTCGTCCATGCCGACCGGCACGGCGCGGTGATCATCCCGCCTGCAGTGGTTCCCGACCTTGCGGCGGCGATCGAGACGCTGTTCCGCGCCGAGGACTGCATCCTTGGGCCGGCAAAAAAAGGTCCGATGACCTTTGCCGAGTTCGAGGAGGCCTGGGCCGCTTTCGAGGCAGCGCGGACCTGACCGTCAGGTCAGATAATCCACCGGCAGGTCCTGCATCTTCCATTCGGTGAAGCCGCCCTCCATGTCGAGGACGTTGTCCATGCCCATATCCTGCAGGGTGCGGGCCGCCAGAGCCGAACGCAGGCCGGAAGCACAGAACAGCACCAGCTTCTTGTCGGTGCGGAAGACGGGCTTGTGATAGGGGCTGTCCGGGTCGGCCCAGAATTCCAGCATGCCGCGCGGCGCGTGAAAGGCCCGCGGGACAATCCCCATTTTCTGCAACTCGCGCACATCGCGAAGGTCGATCAGGATTGCGGCGTCGAGCCGCTGCAGCTCGGCCGCCTCGTGAACGCTGACCTGGTTGATCAGCAGGCGCGCGGCGGCGATCATTTCGGATACGGGCTGGGTGACGGGCATGCTGGCTCATGGTGGTTGCGCGATGTCCTGTCAGGATAGTCACAGCCAATATTTCGACCAAGCCCGGCAACGGTGAGTTCTGCCATTCTCACCGGTTTGTGAATGTGCGGCGCATCGCTGCCGTAGCGGTTGCGGCGCCGGGATTTCGGTCTATCATTGTGCCGCGCCGCCGGCTGGCGGCCGGACCATTCTGGAACAATCCCGCTGAACGGCGGGGCGTCGGGGGACGTGCATCATGACGGGTTATGTATCATGACAGATTACAGGGATCTTTACGCGGCCGCGCAGGCGGATATCCAGACATTCTGGATGGAGGCTGCCAAGGCCATCGACTGGCACAAGGCGCCGACCAAGGCTCTGGATTCCTCGAAGCCCCCGTTTCATCGCTGGTTTCCCGATGGCGAGATGAACACCTGCCACAATGCCGTCGACCGTCATGTCGCGGCCGGGCGCGGCGAGCAGAAGGCGATCATCTACGACTCGCCGATCACAGGCAACGCGTCGACCATGACCTATGCCGAGCTGCAGGATGCCACGGCGCGCTTTGCCGGCATGCTGCAGAAGCTGGGTGTCTCGTCGGGCGACCGGGTCATCATCTACATGCCGATGATTCCCGAGGCAGTCGTGGCGATGCTCGGATGCGCGCGCCTTGGCGCCGTGCATTCGGTGGTGTTCGGCGGCTTTGCCGCGGCCGAGCTGGCAAAGCGGATCGACGATGCCACCCCGAAAGCCATCATCAGCGCGTCCTGCGGGCACGAGCCGAACCGGATCGTGTCCTACAAGCCGCTTCTGGACGAGGCCATCGAGCTGTCCACGCACAAGCCGGATCACTGTGTGGTCTACCAGCGCGAGGCGCTGCAGGCTGATCTGGTCGAGGGCCGTGACCTGGAATGGCATGCCGCCCATGAAGGGGTCGAGCCACTGGCCCCGGTGCCGGTGAAGGCGACCGATCCGCTCTACATACTCTACACCTCGGGCACCACCGGCCAGCCCAAGGGCGTGATCCGCGACAATGGCGGCCATGCGGTGGCGCTGCAATGGACCATGCCGAACATCTATGACACCCATCCCGGCGAGGTTTACTGGGCCGCATCGGACATCGGCTGGGTGGTCGGCCATTCCTACATCGTCTATGCGCCGCTGATCGCCGGTTGCACGACGGTGCTGTTTGAAGGCAAGCCCATCGGAACGCCCGACGCCGGCGTGTTCTGGCGGGTCATCGCCGAGCACGGGGTGAAGGTCCTGTTCACCGCGCCGACAGCGTTCCGCGCGATCAAGCGGGCCGATCCGGACGCCGCGTTCCTCGCACAGCACGACACGTCGTGCCTGAAGCATCTGTTCCTTGCCGGCGAGCGCGCCGACCCCGACACCATCCTGTGGGCGCAGGACAAGCTGGGTGTTCCGGTGATCGACCACTGGTGGCAGACAGAGACCGGCTGGTCGATCTGTGCCAACCCGGTGGGAATCGAGACCCTGCCGGTGAAGCTCGGCTCGCCTTCCGTGCCGATGCCGGGGTACGAAATCGATATCCTTGGTGAAGACGGCGCGCCCAAGGCCGCCGGCGAGCTCGGCGCCATCGGGGTGAAACTGCCCCTGCCGCCATCCTGCCTTCCCAGCATCTGGGGCGCGGACGACGCCTTCGTCGAGAAATATCTGACGACCTTCCCCGGCTATTACGAGACCGGTGATGCCGGCTACAAGGACGAGGACGGCTATCTCTACATCATGGCGCGCACCGACGACGTCATCAATGTCGCGGGCCACCGCCTGTCGACGGGCCAGCTGGAAGAGGTGCTTGCCGAACATCCCGATGTTGCCGAATGCGCGGTGATCGGGGTTGCGGACGAGCTGAAAGGCCAGCTTCCGCTTGGCCTGATCTGCCTCTATCCGAATTGCGAAAAGCCGGTCGAGCAGGTCTGTTCCGAAGCCATCGATCTCGTGAAAGGCCGCGTCGGGCGGGTCTCCGCCTTCAACCTTGTCGTGGCCATTGACCGTCTGCCGAAGACACGGTCCGGCAAGGTTTTGCGCGGCACCATGGCGAAGATCGCCGATGGCGAGGAATGGACGATGCCGGCGACGATCGATGATCCGGTGATCCTCGACGAGATCGGCGCGGCGCTGAAGACAATCGGCTATCCGAAGTCCTGACCGGGCTGTTCCGTAAAGATTCCGTCATCGCGCCGGATTCAGCGAATAATCCTTGCAATCTGGGCGTGTGGCGGCTTTTATTTTGCCTCAGTTTTCTCATCACTTTTTGGAGGTCCTGATGAAAAAAATCATTCTGGCTGCCGTAGCTTCTGCACTTATCGCAGGCCCGGCCGCAGCCGACGGTCATGGCGTCAAGATCGGCGTCCTGCTTGGATTTACCGGTCCTATTGAATCGCTTGCACCTGACATGGCGCTTGCGGCTGAACTCGCCATGAAGGAAGTGACCGACTCGGGCGCTTTCATGGGCGGCAAGTCCGTATCGGCCGTACGCGGTGATTCGACCTGTATCGATTCCGCTGCTGCCACTGCCACTGCCGAGCGTCTGATCACGTCGGACAAGGTCAGCGGCATCATGGGCGCAGACTGCTCGGGCGTCACCATCGCCACCCTGCAGAACGTGGCCATGGCCAAGGGCGTCGCGATGATTTCGCCGTCCGCTACCTCGCCGGCACTGTCCGATCTCGAGGATAACGGCCTGTTCTTCCGGACCGCTCCTTCGGATGCGCGTCAGGGCCAGGTGATCGCCGAGATCCTCAAGGAGCGCGGCATCAAGACCGTCGCTATGACCTACACCAACAACGACTACGGCAAGGGTCTGGCTGACAGCATCCAGATGAACTTCGAGAAGGTTGGCGGTACCGTCACCATCAGCGCGGCACACGAAGACGGCAAGGCCGACTACGGTGCTGAAGTCGGTGCGCTTGCGCAGGCCGGCGGTGAAGTCCTGATCGTTGCCGGTTATCTCGACCAGGGCGGCAAGGGCATCATCCAGGCATCGCTGGACTCCGGTTCCTTCGACACCTTCGTTCTTCCGGACGGCATGATCGGCGATTCGCTGCCGGCGGCCATCGGTTCCGACCTCGACGGCTCCTTCGGCACCGTGCCGGGCACTGACAGCCCAGGTGCGGCCAAGATGTCCGAAATGGCCGCGGCGGCAGGCTTTGCAAACGGTCCGTTCGCATCCGAGTCCTATGACGCGGCTGCACTGATCATGCTGGCCATGCAGGCAGCAGGCTCCACCGACTCCGCCGATTACGCGAAGAAGGTGATGGATGTCGCCAACGCGCCGGGCGAGAAGATCTTCCCGGGCGAGCTTGCCAAGGGTCTGAAGATTCTTGCCGATGGCGGTGACATCGACTATGTCGGCGCATCCGCAGTCGAGCTGATCGGCGCAGGCGAGTCCGCTGGTAACTATCGCGAGATCCTGGTCAAGGGCGGCGAGAACACCACTGCCCGCTTCCGCTAGGACACGGCACAAATTTGCGGCCCGGGCGAAAGCCCGGGCCGTTTCCTATGTTAGAGTGTAAACGGTGCCCGATGATTTCCGTTGAAAACCTTTCCAAGAATTTCGGGGGAATCCAGGCCGTCAACGATGTGTCGCTGACCATCGAGGCCGGATCGATCACCGGACTGATCGGCCCGAATGGCGCCGGCAAGACAACCCTTTTCAATGTTATTGCCGGGCTTTACAGCCCGTCCGCCGGCCGCGTGATCCTCGATGGCGAGGATATCACCGGCCTGCCGCCGCACGAGCTGTTCGCCAAGGGCATGCTGCGGACTTTCCAGATTGCGCATGAATTTTCCACTTTGACGGTGCGCGAGAACCTGATGATGGTGCCCGGCGGACAGTCCGGCGAGCGCCTTGTCGATGCCTGGATCAGGCCGGCCAGGGTGCGCGCTGAAGAGGCCGAGCTTCGCCGCAAGGCGGATGATGTGATCGACTTCCTGCAGATCAGGCAGGTTGCCGACGAACTGGCCGGCAATCTGTCCGGTGGCCAGAAGAAACTTCTCGAGCTCGGCCGCACCATGATGGTCGATGCCAAGATCGTCTTCCTCGACGAGGTTGGCGCCGGAGTGAACCGCACACTGCTCGGCACGATCGGCGATGCCATCCTGCGCCTCAACAAGGAGCGTGGCTACACCTTCTGCATGATCGAGCATGATATGGATTTCATCTCGCGGCTTTGTGATCCGGTGATCGTGATGGCCGAGGGCGCGGTGCTGGCGACCGGCACGGCCGCCGAAGTCCGTGCGAATGAAGAGGTGATCGAGGCCTATCTCGGCACCGGGCTGAAAAACCGGCCAAAGGCGGGGGCCGCGTCATGAGTTTCCTTGTTGGCGAAAATATGGTGTGCGGCTATGGCGGCGCGGACATCCTTCACGGCTGTACCGTCGGCGTAGATCCCGGCGAGATCGCCGTGGTGGTGGGGCCGAACGGCGCTGGCAAGTCCACCGCGATGAAGGCCATGTTCGGCATGCTCGACCTGAAAGAGGGGCAGGTGCTTCTCGAGGGAGAGGATATCACCGGGCTGAAGCCGCAGGAGCGGGTTCTTCGCGGCATGGGTTTCGTGCCGCAGAACCACAATGTCTTCACCGGCATGACGGTTGAGGAAAATCTCGAGATGGGTGCCTTCATCCGCCGCGACGATATCGCCGCGACGATGGAGCAGGTCTACGGCCTGTTTCCCATCCTCAAGGAAAAGCGCAAGCAGCCTGCGGGCGAGCTGTCCGGTGGCCAGCGCCAGCAGGTCGCCGTCGGCAGGGCGCTGATGACCCAGCCGAAGATCCTGATGCTGGACGAGCCGACCGCGGGTGTGTCGCCGATCGTCATGGACGAGCTGTTCGACCGGATTATCGAGGTTGCGCAGACCGGGATCGCCATCCTGATGGTCGAGCAGAACGCGAAGCAGGCGCTGAACATCGCCGATCGCGGATTTGTTCTTGTCCAGGGACGGAACGCATATACCGACACCGGGGCGGCGCTTATGGCCGATCCCGAAGTCCGGCGCGCGTTCCTGGGAGGTTGAGATGACAGATTTCCTGAACGCGCTCGTCATCCTTGCCAATTTCATTCTGGTGCCGGGCCTCGCCTATGGCAGCCAGCTGGCGCTCGGCGCGCTCGGTGTCACGCTTGTCTATGGCGTCCTCCGGTTCTCGAATTTCGCGCATGGCGAGACCATGGCGTTCGGCACCATGCTTGTGATTCTCGTCACCTGGATGCTGCAGGGCGCCGGAGCCAGCTTCGGGCCGTTGCCGACAGCGTTGCTGGCGCTTCCCATCGGCATCGCAGGCGCGGTTGTGCTGTGCCTTGTGACCGACCGGCTGGTCTATCGCTATTACCGCCGTCAGCGGGCAAGCTCGGTGATCTATCTGATCGTCTCGGTCGGCGTGATGTTCGTCTATAACGGCCTGATCCGCTTTGTCATCGGGCCGCGCGACCAGAACTTCACCGACGGCCAGCGCTTTATCATGAAGGCGCGCGAATTCAAGAACATGACCGGCCTGAACGAGGGGCTTGCGATCAAGACCACCCAGGCGGTGACCCTCGGCACCGCGGTGGTGACCGTCGGCATCGTGTTCTGGTTCCTGAACAAGACCCGCACCGGCAAGTCGATGCGCGCCTTTTCCGACAATGAGGATCTGGCGCTGCTGTCGGGGATCAACCCGGACCGGGTGGTGATGATCGCCTGGATCATGACGGCTGCGCTGGCGACCATCGCCGGCACGCTCTACGGCCTCGACAAGAGCTTCAAGCCCTTTGTCTATCTGCAGCTTCTGCTGCCGATCTTCGCCGCGGCCATCGTCGGCGGGGTGGGCAACCCGCTGGGTGCCATTGCCGGCGGTTTTGTCATCGCCTTTTCCGAGCTGTTCGTGACCTTCGCCTACAAGCGCGTGGTGACATACATGGTGCCTGAATCGATGGCGCCCGAAGGTCTGGTCCAGATCCTGTCCACCGATTACAAATTCGCCGTGTCCTTCATGATCCTCGTGATCGTGCTGCTGGTGAAACCAACCGGAATATTCAGCGGGAAGTCGCTATGACCATGTCTGGCAGAAATATCGGGCTTTTCGCCCTTATGGCGCTGCTCCTTATGTCGGTCGGCTTCATCCAGAGCTGGGATGTCTCGCTGACCTTGCTGAACCTGTGCATCATTTCGGCGATCATGGCGCTTGGCGTGAATATCCAGTGGGGATATGCGGGCCTGTTCAATGTCGGCACCATGGGGTTCGCCGCGCTTGGCGGGCTTGCCGCGATGCTGGTGTCCGTACCGCCCGTGACGGCGGCGTGGGAGGCCGGCGGCGCAGGTGTGGTCGGCGGCATTGTCGCTGCTGTCGTGACAGTCATCGCCGGCATGTATGCATGGCGCAAGACCGCTGACATGGGGCGGTCACGCTATTGGGTAACAGGCCTCGTTGTCCTCGTCGGCTATGTGGTTCTGCGCTCGCTGATCGATCCGGCTGTATCCGCTATCGAGAAGGTTGACGCCACCAAGGCCGGCTACCTCGGCGGTTTCGGGCTGCCGATCATCTTTTCCTGGCTTGTCGGCGGGGTGTTTGCCGCCGGCGCTGCCTGGGTTGTCGGCCGGATTTCGCTCGGGTTGCGGTCCGACTATCTGGCCATCGCCACGCTCGGTATCTCCGAGATCATCATCTACATGCTGAAATTCGAGGACTGGCTGACACGCGGCGTGAAGAACGTCGCCGGACTGCCGCGTCCGGTTCCCTATGAAGTGGACCTGAACGAATCCGCCGGGTTCCAGTCATGGGCCACCGGCATGGGTCTCGAGGTCGAAACGGCCTCCTCGATCCTCGTCAAGCTCTGCTATGCGGGGCTGTTCTCGATTGTCCTTCTTGTCGTTCTTTACCTGTCCGAGGTGGCGCTGCGTTCGCCATGGGGACGGATGATGCGCGCCATCCGCGATAACGAGACCGCCGCTGCCGCCATGGGCAAGAACGTGACCAGCCGGCACCTCCAGGTCTTCATTCTCGGGTCTGCCGTGATCGGTGTTGCCGGTGCGATGCTGACGACGCTCGACGGACAGTTCACCCCGACCACCTATCAGCCGCTTCGCTTCACCTTCCTGATCTGGGTGATGGTGATTGTCGGCGGTTCGGGCAACAACTGGGGTGCGGTGCTTGGCGGCTTCGTCATCTGGTTCTTCTGGATCGAGGCCGAGCCGATCGGCCACTGGCTGATGAGCACGCTGACCTCCGGCATGGAGGAAGGGCACTGGCTGCGCCTGCATCTGATCGAGAGCGCCGCCCATATGCGGCTGTTGACGATGGGGCTGGTCTTGCTGCTTGTGCTGCGGTTCGCGCCGCGCGGGCTGATACCCGAGGTCAAGCGCTGACGCCGCAAACCGGTTGCCAGTGACCAGCCGAATGCCCTAAACACGAATTGTCACCCCGGACAATGAAAGGCCGCGCCATGCTCGAAAACTTCCAGCCCGTTCCCCCCGATCCGATCCTTGGCCTCGGCCAGCTTTACGCCGCTGACCCGCGCGAGGGCAAGATCGACCTTGGTGTCGGCGTGTTCAAGGATGCCGACGGCAATACCCCGATCATGGCGGCGGTAAAAAAGGCCGAGGTTGTGCTTCACGACATGCAGACCACCAAGACCTACAAGCCGCTTGGCGGCGACGAGGCGTTCCGCGATGCCATGCGCGAGATGGTTCTTGGTGACAGCGTCGCGGCGGACCGCGTTGCCACCATCCAGACGCCGGGCGGTTCGGGCGCGATCCGCCAGCTCTATGAGGCGATCAGGAAAATCAACAGCGATGCCACCCTGTGGCTGAGCGACCCGACATGGCCGTCGCATGTGGCGATGGCCAACCATATGGGCATCAAGATCAGGACCTATCGCTATTTCGACAGCGCCGGCAGCAATGTCGATTTCGGTGGCATGATGGAAGACCTGCAGGCCATGCAGCCGCAGGACGTGCTGATGCTTCACGGCTGCTGCCACAATCCGACCGGTGCCAACCTTGATGCCGGCCAGTGGAATGATGTGACGGACCTGGTGCTGAAGACAGGAGCAATCCCGTTCATCGACATCGCCTATCAGGGGTTTGGCGACGGCCTCGAGGAGGACGCCGCAAACCTTCGTTCGATGGCGGCGCGCGTGCCGGAAATGCTGGTTGCCGCATCCTGTTCAAAGAATTTCGGCCTGTACCGCGACCGTGTCGGCTGCGCGATGGCGGTGTGCGATACCGCCGACAAGCATGCCGTTGTAGCCCGTAACATGGCGGTGCTGAACCGCATGAACTATTCCTTCGCGCCGGACCATGGCGCGGCGGTCGTCAGCATCATTCTCGCCGACAAGGGCCTGCGCGCGATGTGGGAGGAAGAACTCACCCAGATGCGCGAGACCATGCTGACAATCCGCAAGGACCTCGCCGACGAACTCCGCCGCCAGTGCAATACCGACCGGTTCGATTTCATTGCCGATCACCGGGGCATGTTCTCGCGCCTCGGGCTGAGCAAGGACGAGGTCGAGGCGCTCCGCGAGGAACATGGCATGTATGTTGTCGGTGACAGCCGCATCAACATCGCCGGCCTGTCTGGCGGACGCCACGTTCCCTTTGCGGCGGCGGTCGCCAAGGTGCTGGCAGGCTAGCCGCTGCTTCAGCCGATGAACCGGAGGCACGTCAGATGACGGATGGCAGGACCAGAAACGGCGGCCAGCTTCTCATGGACAGCCTTGTCGCGCTTGGCGCGACACGTGGCTTCGGGGTGCCCGGCGAATCCTATCTTGCCGTTCTCGACGCGATGGTCGACCACGCCAACGCCTTTGATCTCGTGCTCTGCCGGCAGGAGGGCGGGGCTGCCTATATGGCGGCGGCCTGGGGCAAGCTGACGGGCGAGCCCGGCCTGTGTTTCGTTACCCGTGGCCCGGGGGCGACCAATGCCACTGTCGGCATTCACACCGCCATGCAGGATTCGGTTCCGATGATCCTGTTCGTCGGCCAGGTCGGCACCGATGTGATGGGCCGCGAGGCCTTTCAGGAGGTGGATTACACCGCCTTTTTCGGACCGCTGGCGAAATGGGCCGTGCAGATCGATCATGTCGACCGGGTGCCGGAAATCATCAGCCGTGCCTGGACCGTCGCGATGAGCGGCAGGCCGGGGCCGGTCGTGGTGGCGCTTCCCGAAGACATGCTTGTCGGAACTTCAGACAGGTTGCCCTGCGATCCGGTGACCATCCCCGAACCGGCCGTGCCTGAAGCCGGCGCGGCGCGGATGGCCGCGATGCTGGCCGCCGCCGAAAGGCCGGTGATGCTCGTTGGCGGTACCCGCTGGACAGCCGGCAGCGCACGCGCGCTGGAAAGTTTCGCCGCCGCCAATGACGTGCCTGTTGTGGCCGCCTTCCGTTTCCATGACATCATCGACAATCACTGTCCGTCATTTGTCGGCGACGCCGGCGTGGCCATGAACGCCTATATGAAGGACCTGCTTCGCGAGGCCGACCTGATCGTCGCGATCAACATCCGGTTCGGTGAATCGACGACCGACGGCTACAGCCTGTTTGACGCGCCGAAAATGGCGGCAAAGCTGGTTCACAGCCACGCTTCGGATGGCGAGATCGGCAAGATCTATGCCCCGGACCTGCCCATCCATGCCGGCCCCAACGCCATGGCGAGCGCGCTTGCCGGCATCTCGCTTCCCGCCAGCGAGGCCAGGACCGCATGGCGCGACGCCGCGCGCGAAAACTATCTTGCCGCCCTGACGGCCCCTGCGCAGCCGGGTGACGTCGATATGGGTGTGATCACGGCGCATATCCGGGACACGCTGCCCGAGGATGCGATCATCACCCATGGGGCGGGCAATTTCTCGATCTGGCCGAACAAGTTCATCTCTTATGGCAGGAACCAGCGCATGCTCGGGCCGCAGAGCGGTTCGATGGGGTTCGGGCTGCCGGCGGCGCTGGCGGCAAAGGTGCATGACCCGTCGCGATTTGTGCTGTGTTTCGCCGGTGACGGTGACTTCCAGATGAACGGCAACGAGATGGGCACCGCGCTTCAGGCCGGGCTGAACCCGGTGATCCTGATCATCAACAATGCCAGCTATGGCACCATCCGCATGCATCAGGAGCGCGAGTACCCGACGCGGGTGTCCGGTACCGCCATCGTCAATCCCGACTATATGGCCATCGCGGCAGCTTACGGATTCCATGGCGAGCGGGTGACCGAGACCGGACAGTTCGCCGACGCCTATCAGCGCGCCTGTGACTCCCCCACCGGCGCCATTGTCGAGATCGTGACCTCGACCGAGGCCATCTCGCCGCGCACCACGATCACGGCGCTTCGCGCCGCTGCCGGAAAATGACCGCCGCACCGGCGATCCGCATGATCAACGCCCATGCCGAGGGTGAACTTGGCTATGTCGCGATTGACGGCGTGCCGGAAATCCCCGGAAGGACCATTGCCGACAGGCTCGACTGGCTGAACAGCGATGCCGGAATTCCGCTGCGCCGTCATCTGATGCTGGCGCCGCGCGCCAATCCGGCCTGTTCGGTGAACCTGATCATGGATCCGGTCGATCCGGCCGCCGACGCCGCCTTTGTCATCCTGCAGCCGAATGCCGCGCATGCCAGCTCCGGCTCCAACAGCATCTGCGTGACGACGGCGCTCCTCGAGACAGGCCGCATCCCTATGAACGAGCCGCAGACGATGGTGACACTGGAAACCGCCGCCGGACTCGTCACCGCCACGGCGAGCTGCCGCGACGGCAAGTGCGAGCGCGTCGCCATCGACATGGTGCCGTCTTTTGTCGAGGCGCTGGATGTGGTGCTGGATACGTCCGAATGGGGGCCGGTGAAGGCCGATATCTGCTATGGCGGGGTGTTCTACGCGCTTGTCGATGTCGGCCAGGTCGGGCTGTCCATTATTCCGCGTGACGCAGCCGAACTGGCGCGCATCGGCATGGTGCTTCGCGAGATGTTCAGCGCGGCGTATCCGGCGGTTCACCCCGAAATTCCGGCGATCAACGGCATCGCCTATGTGATGTTCCGGCAAGCCGGGGCCGATGGGCAGACACGCACCGCGACGGTAATGCCGCCGGGCCGCCTCGACCGCAGCCCCTGCGGCACCGGGTCATCGGCGCATCTGGCATCGCTCCATGCAAGGGGCCAGATATCTGTCGGCGAGACCATCACCACCCGTTCCGTCATCGGCTCGGCCTTTGAGGTCACGCTTCTCGGCGTGACCGAGGCGGCGGGGCGCACCGCCATCCTGCCGCGTATTTCGGGACGCGGCTGGCGCTTCGGCGAGACTTTGGTGGAAAGCGATCCGAGCGATATTTTCGCCTCCGGCTATGCCGTCACCGATGTATGGGGGCCGGATGCCGCGACGCTCGACCCGGACGGCTGATCACTGCTATCGTCTGATCAGATTCTTTCACCTTCTCACCACGCCTGACAGGATTTTCCATGACCGCAAAACTTGATGTCGATTTCGTCCGGTCACAGTTCCCGGCCTTCTCCGAACCCTCGCTTCAGGGGCAGGCTTTTTTTGAGAATGCGGGCGGGTCTTACACCTGCCGTCAGGTTATCGACCGGCTCCATCGCTTCTATACAGAGCGCAAGGTCCAGCCCTATGGCCGCTATGCGGCGAGCGCGGCCGGCGGTGCCGAGATGGATGAGGCGCGCACACGGCTGGCAGCGCTGATGAATGTCGAGACCGACGAGCTCAGCTTCGGCCCGTCGACAAGCCAGAACACCTATGTCCTGGCGCAGGCCTTTGCCGACACCCTGTCGCCCGGCGACGCGGTGATTGTCACAGATCAGGATCATGAGGCGAACAGCGGTGCGTGGCGGCGGCTTGAAAATCGCGGGATGGAAATCCGCGAATGGCGCATCAATCCGGAGAGCGGCCAGCTCGAACTGGACAGCCTTGCCGCCATTCTCGACGACAAGGTAAAGCTGGTCTGTTTCCCGCATTGCTCCAACGTCGTCGGGCAGGAGAATTCGGTCGCGCGGATCGCTGCCATGGCGCATGACGTCGGCGCGGTCACCTGCTGTGACGGTGTCAGCTATGCGCCGCACGGGCTGCCCGATGTCGGCGCGCTCGGAACGGATATCTACCTGTTCTCCAGCTACAAGACCTATGGCCCGCATCAGGGGATCATGGTGGTCCGGCGCGCGCTTGCCGACAGGCTGGTCAACCAGGCGCATTTTTTCAATGCCGATGTCCGCTACAAGCGGCTTACACCGGCCGGTCCCGACCATGCCCAGATCGCGGCCTGCGCCGGCATGGCGGACTATATCGATGCTATCTATGCGCATCATCATGGCGGAGAGGCCGCTCCGGCGGACCGGGCGCGGGCCGTTGCCGCGCTGCAGCGCGGGCATGAGGACCGGGTGCTTGCGCCATTGCTGGACTATCTCGGCAGCCGCAACGACGCCCGTATTCTCGGCAGCAAGGAACTCGGCACCGAGACCGGACGCGTGCCCACCGTCGCGCTGCATACGGCAAAGCCGGCTGAGGAGATCGCGATCTCGCTTGCCGAGCATGGCGTCATGGCCGGCGAGGGGAATTTCTACGCCGTGCGGACGATCGGGGCGATGGGCTGCGATCCGGATGCCGGTGTGCTGCGGCTCAGCTTTGTGCATTACACCACCGACGCCGAGGTCCAGCAGTTGATGAAGGGGCTTGATGCCTGCCTTTGAGTCTGGCTAGTCTTTGCCTCCGGCGCCGTCGCGCCGCGCGCGTCACAAGGATTCCATCACTTTTTTGCGCCTGAACAACCAGTGGCCACTGGCCGGGGACATTTACCGTCATGATCGATTTCGACGAGGTTCTCGACAACCGCAACCAGCATCTCACCAAGTGGGAAGCGTTCCCGGAGAATTATGGCGTTCCTGCCGATACAGGTATCCCGCTCTGGGTAGCGGACATGGACTTCCGCGCCCCGCCATCCGTCAACGAAGCGCTGCAGAAGATGGTCGATCATGGCGTGCATGGCTATTACGGGCCGGATGACAGCTTTCGCGAGGCCCAGGTCGCATGGATGGCGCGCCGCCATGACTGGGCGATCGAGCCCGACTGGGCGCTGCAGACCCATGGCCTCGGCAACGGGCTGTCAGTCATCATCAACGCCTGCTCGCAGCCCGGCGAGGCAGTGATCATCTTCTCGCCCGTCTATCACTCGTTCGCCCGTATCATCAAAGCCAATGACCGGCGTGTCCATGCCTCGCCGATGCAGATCAGGGACGGTCGTTTCCATATGGATCTCGACGCGCTGGCGGCATCGCTGACCGGCGACGAGAAGATCATGTTCCTGTGCTCGCCGCACAATCCGGGCGGCCGCGTCTGGAGCGCGGAGGAACTTCGCGATGTGGCCCTGTTCTGCGAGACGCACGACATCATCATGGTCAGCGACGAGATCCATCACGACCTGATCATGCCGGGGCACAGCCACACCATTCTGGCAAAGGTGGCGCCTGAAATCTCGCACCGGCTGATCACGCTTGTCGCCACCAGCAAGACCTTCAACATCGCCGGAATCGAGACCGGCAGCATGCTGATCCCCGATCCGGCCCTGCGGCAGCGGGTGGCGAGGGTTCGCCATGCAATGAACATCTCGAACAACAGGTTCGGCATGCTGATGGCCGAGGCCGCCTATCGCGGCGGCGACGAGTGGCTCGACAAGCTCATTCCCTATCTCGACGCCAACCGCAGGCTGATGAACGAGGCGATCGACGGCATCCCCGGACTGTCGGTCATGAATCTCGAGGCGACCTATCTTGCCTGGGTCGATTTCTCTGGCACCGGAATGAAGCGCGAAGAATTTATCGAACGGCTCCGCCATGCCGGACTGGCGCCAAGCGAGGGACGCACCTTCGGGCCGGAAGGCGAACTGTGCATGCGGTTCAACATCGCCTGCCGCCATGCGCTTCTTGACGAAGCCATGGCGCGGCTGGCAGACGCGTTTGCCGATCTTCAGTAGGGTGTCGCCCTAGACGATCTTCAGCTCGAAATCGCCGATGCCCTCGACGCCGCCGGCAAGGACGTCGCCGCGCGATACGGCGCCGACACCGGCCGGCGTTCCCATGTAAATCACGTCACCCTGCTGCAGGGTATACATGGTCGACAGGTCGGCGATGATTTCCGGCACCGACCAGACCATTTCCGACAGGTCGGCATCCTGCTTGACGGTGCCGTTCTGCGACAGATGGATGCGGCCGCTGGCGACCGAGGGTACCTCGGACATCTGCCGCAGCGGCGTGATCACGGCCGACTCGTCGACATCCTTGGCGGTGTCCCAGGGCTTGCGGTTTTCCTTGGCCTTGTTCTGCAGGTCGCGGCGGGTCATGTCGAGGCCGGCTGCGCAGCCATAGATGTGGGACAGCGCGTCAGCCTCGGCGATATTCGTGCCGCCGCTCTTCAGCGCAAACACCAGTTCCATCTCGTAATGATAGTTTTCCGTGCGCGGCGCATAAGCGATCTCGCCCTCGGCCATGACCAGCGTGGTCGGGGACTTGGTGAAATAGAACGGCGCCTCCCGGTCGACGACGGCGCCCATCTCGGCGGCATGCGCCTCATAGTTGCGGCCGACGCAGAAAATCCGGTTCACCGGATAGAGCTTGTCGCTGCCGATGATCGGAATGGTGGCAGGGGCGGTCGGTTCGAACAGATAGTCGGTCATGGCTTGGTCCTTGTCGCGGGATGATTGTGCAAAAATTGCGTAACGGGTTGCTGTTTTCGGATGCTAGAGGGGAAAGCGCGAGAACACGCGGCGGGCATTGCCTTCGAATACCATCTTGCGCTGTGCCTCGTCGAGGTTGGGCGTCGCGTCGATATAGCGTTTGGTGTCGTCGTAATAGTGGCCGCTTCTGGGGTCGATGCCGCGCACCGCGCCGATCATCTCCGAGGCGAACAGGATGTTCTCTGTCGGGATCACCTTGGTCAGCATGTCGATACCGTCCTGATGATAGACACAGGTATCGAAGAAGATGTTGCCGAGCACACGCTCGTTCAGGTCGCCGAGGCCCATGTCCTGTGCCATGCCGCGGAACCGGCCCCAGTGATAGGGAACCGCCCCGCCGCCATGCGGGATGATGAACTTGATGCTCGGGAAGTCGGTGAAGACATCCGACATCATGAAATGCACGAATGCCGTGGTGTCGGCACCCAGATAGAACGAGCTGGTGGTGTGCATCGCCGGGTGGCAGGCGCCGCTGACATGGATCATCGCCGGCACATCCAGATCGCACATGGTTTCATACAGCGGGTACCAGTATTTGTCGCCGAGCGGCAGGTCCTTCCAGTAACCGCCGGACGGGTCGGGGTTCAGGTTGCAGCCGATGAAGCCCATCTCCTCGACGCAGCGGCGAAGCTCGGTGATGCTTGTCCCGATCGGTGTCTGCGGGCTCTGCGGCAGCTGGCAGACTGGCACGAAGTTTGTCGGGAACAGGTCGCAGACACGCCTGATCAGGTCGTTGCAATGCTCGGTCCAGGCCTGCGAGGTGCTGGCGTTGCCGACATGATGGCCCATCCAGCTGGCGCGCGGCGAGAAGACGGTGACGTCCGTGCCGCGTTCCTGCTGGACACGAAGCTGGTTGGTCTCGATGCTCTCGCGAATCTCGTCGTCGCTGACCGTCATCACGCCCTTGCTGCTGATGTGGTCGGGGTCTGCGGCGACGGCCTCTTTCTGCGCGTCGCGCCAGGCGGCGACGCCCGGCGGGGTGGTGGTGTAATGGCCGTGGCAATCGATGATCATGGCACTCGTCTCCGGACCCTGTTTCAGCTCTTGAACTGTTTTTCGACCATGTCCATCACCTGCATCGCCGGCAGGCACTGGGCGAGGCTGGAATTCGGCTCGCGGCCTTCGCGGATGGCGGCGACGAATTCGCGGTCGATCAGCTCGATGCCGTTGGTCGACACATCGACATTGCTGACATCGATCTGGTTGTCGCGACCGTCAAACAAATCGTCATAGCGGGCGATATAGGTGTTGTTGTCGCAGATATAGCGGAAGAAGGTGCCGAGCGGCCCGTCATTGTTGAAAGACAGCGACAGCGTGCAGATTTTGCCGCTTGGCGTCTTCATGATGATGGCCATGTCCATGGCGATGCCGAGCTCCGGATGCATCGGTCCCTGTACGCCGTGAACCTCGGTGATCATCTCGCCGGTCTGGTACATGAACAGGTCGATCGTATGGCAGGCATGATGCCACAGCAGATGGTCGGTCCAGCTGCGCGGGCTGCCGTCCGCGCTGATGTTCTTGCGGCGGAAGAAATAGGTCTGAACATCCAATTGCTGGATCGACAGCTCGCCGGCGCTGATCAGGTTGTGGACATACTGGTGAGACGGGTTGAAGCGGCGCACATGGCCGGCCATCGCGACAAGGCCGGTTTCCTTCTGCTTGGCGACCAGCGCTTCGGAATCGGCAAGGCTGTCGGCCATCGGGATTTCGATCAGCACATGCTTGCCGGCATCCATCGCGGCAAGGCCCTGTTCGGCATGCATGCCCGTCGGCGTGGCCAGAACGACAGCGTCGATCTCCGGCATGGCGAGGCTTTCGGCAAGGTCGGTGGTCGCATGGGGAATGCCATAACCAGCTGCAAGCTCCTGCGTTGGCTCAAGGCGCCGCCCGACAAGCGAGACAACCTCGACCCCGTCGATCAGCTTCAGCGCATCAAGGTGCTTTTTGCCAAAGGCGCCGCCACCGGCAAGACAGATTTTCATGGGTTTGTCTCCGTTCCGTATCTTCGGTCTATTCGCCCTTCTCGAGGGCTTGTTCAATCAGGGTCAGCTGTTCGGCGAGCGGTGTGCCCGGATCCAGCGACAGGCCCAGCGCGCCCATTTCCTCTTCCCAGGAAATGGTGCCGGTTGTCATGGCCGGCGCCACATCAAGACCGCGAAGGGTCTTTGCCACCTCGCGCATCTCGGCGGCGCGGCGGATGCCATGCGCAGTCATGCGCTCCATGTTGTAGGCGGTCTGCTCGGCCCAGCCAAGCCCGCCTTCAGAGGCATCCAGCGAGTTCGCAACCTCTTCGGCGACGCCGGCGCGTGCCGCGGCGCGGAAACATTCCACCGTCAGCGCCTCCATGCCCTTGACCATGACCGACCGCAGCATCTTGATGGTCGAGGCGCGTCCGATCTCGGTGCCGACAAAGCGCGGGGCAAGGCCGGCCGCCTGAAGGCGAGCCGCGACCATTTCCGTATCCTCGGCTGCAGCCAGCATCGGAGTTTCATGTCCGCGCGGGGTGATCGGTGCCATGACCGCAACATCGACATATGTCGCACCGGCCGCGCCGACGGGGCCGGATGCCATCTGCTTGGTTCCCGGGGCGCAGCTGTTCATGTCCAGCCACAGGGCATTGGCCCGCAGATGCCGCGCGGCGAGGCTGGCCGCATGTGCGGCCTGGTCGGCGGTGACAACGCAGATCACGATGTCGGCTGCTTCCACGGCGTCGCGCGCGGTATCACAGGCGGTCACGCCTGCCCCCTCGATCCGCGCGCGCATGGCGGCGGCGATCTCGGGATCATGGTCGGTCAGCTTGATATCGTGAGCGCGCATGCCGGTCGCAAGGCCGCTGGCGGACAGCGTTTCGGCGATCGCAAGCCCGGCTTCGCCAAATCCGATGAATGCAAGTGATACCTGCGATGTCATGAATGCGCTCCCATACTCCAAGAAATAGCAAACATGCCGTTCCAGCGCCAACATCGCGTCGGCCTGTCGGATAGAATTTCGGCATGGTGCCTTGCCAAGCTTTTATGGCACCGTGGCGCCGATGCGCGCTATCCTGCCTTGGATGGCTGGACGGGACGGAAGAGAGGTCATGTCGGACACCGGTACAAGATGCATGTGGATGCGGGGCGGCACCTCGAAGGGCGGGTATTTTCTGGCCGACGACCTGCCCGCTGATACCGCCGCGCGAGATGAGCTGCTGCTGCGGGTGATGGGATCGCCGGACGTCAGGCAGATCGACGGCATGGGGGGCGCCAGCCCGTTGACCAGCAAGGTGGCCGTGGTCTCGCGCTCCGGTCGCGCAGATGCCGACATCGACTATCTGTTCCTTCAGGTGTTTGTCGATCAGGCCATCGTCACCGACGCGCAGAATTGCGGCAACATCCTTGCCGGGGTCGGCGGGTTTGCCATTGAACGCGGCCTCGTCGAGGCGCGTGGCGACAGCACGGATGTGCGGATTTTCATGCGCAACACGGGGCAGGTGGCGACGGCGACCATCCATACGCCCGGCGGCGTTCCGTCATATGCGGGCGACGAGGAGATCGACGGTGTTCCCGGCGGTTCGGCAGCGGTGCCGCTGGTCTTCGACGATGTGGCCGGTTCCATGTGCGGAGCCCTGCTGCCGACGGGCAATGCCGTTGATGTCATCGAAGGCGTCGAGGTCACGATGATCGACAACGGCATGCCGATTGTCGTGATGCGCGCGGCCGATCTCGGGATCACCGGGTATGAACGCCCGGCGGAACTCGACGCCGATGAGGCGCTGAAGGCCCGGCTCGAAGCCATCCGCCTTGCCTGTGGGCCGCTGATGAATCTTGGTGACGTGTCGGCAAAATCGGTGCCGAAGATGACCATGATCGCGCCGGCGCAGCATGGCGGCGCCTTCATGACACGCAGTTTCATTCCCCATAAATGCCACGACACCATCGGGGTGTTCGCTGCAGTCAGCGCCGCGACCGCTGCGTTGTTGTCGGGAAGCCCGGCGGCGCAGCTTGCCAGCGTGCCGGACGGCCCGCGCAAGATGATGGCGGTGGAGCATCCAAACGGCGCGACAGCCTGTGTCCTTCATTGCGATGCCGGCGGGCGGGTGGAAAAGGCGGGCATGGTCCGCACCGCGCGCAAGCTGTTCGACGGCATGATTTTCTGAAAGGGAGACAGATGACAATGACCGATATCGATCCGGTGACGGGCGGCGAGGTGACCTGGCACCCCAGCCCGAAACAGCCCGATTTCACGCCCCCCGCCGGGGCGGTCGACGCGCATTGCCATGTCTTCGGCCCGGCCGCGGAATTTCCCTTTGCGCCCGAGCGCAAATACACCCCCGGAGATGCCGGCAAGGACAAGCTGTTCGCGCTTCGCGACCATTTGGGCCTGGCCCGCAACGTGATCGTGCAGGCCAGCTGCCACGGCAAGGACAACAGCGCGATGATCGACGCGCTTCAGTCCTCCGGCGGCATGGCCCGCGGGGTTGCCGTGGTGGCGCATGACATTTCCGATGACGAGCTGGACAGCATGGATGCGGCCGGTGTTCGCGGTGTCAGGTTCAATTTCGTCAAACGGCTGGTCGATGCGACGCCGCGCGAGCTGTTCCTTCGCACCGCCGAACGGGTGCAGCGGCTCGGCTGGCATATCGTGGTCTATTTCGAGGCGCCCGACCTTGCCGACCTGACACCGTTCCTGAAGGAACTTCCGGGGATCGTTGTGGTCGACCATATGGGACGTCCCGATGTCACAAGGCCGGTCGAGGGGCCGGATTTCGGCATGTTTGTCGATCTGATGGCGACGATGCCGAACCTATGGACCAAGGTCAGCTGCCCCGAGCGGCTGACCGCCGCCGGCCCGCCCTATGACGACGTCGTGCCGTTCCAGCGGCACCTTGTCGAGACCTTCACCGACCGTGTGCTGTGGGGAACCGACTGGCCGCACCCGAACATGAAATCGCACAAGCCTGATGACGGGTTGCTTGTTGACCATATCGCGCGCATCGCGCCGACGCCCGAACTTCAGCAGGCATTGCTGGTCAGCAATCCGATGCGGCTTTACTGGTCGGAAGTCTGATGCTGCGCTGATCCGGCGTTGCGGGCGGCGATGATCCGCCCGGCGACCACCACCAGCAAAGCGCCGCCCGCGGCAGCGACTTTCGGCGCATAGGCGGGAAGGGTGGCCAGCTGATCCTTCAGCAGCGGGTCATGCGCGATCAGGTCGCCGGCAAGCCAGCCAAGAAGGGCCGCGCCGGCAGTGATGATGATCGGGAAGCGCTGCATCATCTTCAGGATGATGGCGCTGCCGCCGATGATGATCGGCACGCTCAGCGCCAGGCCGAAAATCACCAGCGTCATGTTGCCCTTGGCCGCGGCGGCGATCGCCACCGAATTGTCGAGGCTCATCACGAAATCGGCGATGATGATTGTGCGCACGGCCTCGAATAGGTTGCCGGACTGTTTGACGGTGCCCTCGTCGATTTCGTCTTCTTCGGCGAGAAGTTTGACCCCGATCCAGATCAGCAGCAATCCGCCGATCAGCTTCAGCGACGGCACGGTCAGCAGGGTGCTGGCAAAGAATACCAGGATGCAGCGCAGGACAATGGCTCCGGCCGTGCCCCACAGGATGCCGAGCCGCTTCTGCCGGGCCGGCAGGTTGCGACAGGCAAGTGCTATGATGATGGCATTGTCCCCGCCGAGAACGATGTCGATCGCGATGATCTGGAGAATCGCGATGATGAGGGCATCTTCAATCATGAGAACGGGGCACCGGTTTTGCGAACGCAAACAATGCGGTGGGTATAGCCGCCTGCTGTTCGCGGTGCAACCTTGAAGGCGTCCGGCCAATCGCCGGCATGGCCATCGCTATGGTCACCTCAGGGGATTGCGACAATAAGGCTCATATGCGGTTCCGGGCTAATTTGGTGACTTATTGTCAGTTATTTACCTGTATTTTCGTAAAAATTTCTTGCAAATGATTTTGATAATCATTCTCAAAAATTGCTTGCCATATGTGCGACATCTTTGTAATTGATAATCATTCTCAATATGAATAACAAAAAATCGGGGGGAAAAGTTATGGTAGCAAGTATCACGACGAATTCAGGCAAAGCCGCCGTGAAACGCGTGGCTGGCAGTACCGTGCTGCGCCGTGCACTGTTGGCGTCACTCGGATTTGTCGTCGGCCTGACAGGTCTCGCGACAAGTGCCGTTGCGGCGGAACTCAACATCTATTCCCATCGCCAGCAATTCCTGCTTCAGCCATTTCTTGACGCCTTCACCGCCGAGACCGGCATCAGCACGAAGGTGGTTTACGCATCCAAGGGTCTCGCGCAGCGCCTGAAGGCCGAAGGCGAGGCAAGCCCGGCTGATGTGATCCTGACCGTCGATATCGCGCGTCTTGCCGAATATGCCGATCTCGACCTGCTGTCTCCTGCCGACTCAGCCATCCTGAGCACCAACATCCCTGCTGAACTGAGAGCCTCCGACAACCGCTGGTTCGCCCTTTCCACGAGGGCGCGTCTTGTGGTGACGTCGAAAGAGCGCGTTGCCGCCGATGCCATTTCCGACATTGAAGACCTTGCAGACCCGCAATGGGAGGGCCGCGTCTGCACTCGCAAGGGGAGCCACGTCTACAACCGGTCGCTTCTGGCCTCGATTGTCGCGGCGAACGGCGAAGAGGCAGCCGAGACCTGGGCCGAAGCCCTGGTCGGCAATATGGCGCGAAAGCCGCAGGGCAATGACCGTGCGCAAGCCAAGGGCATCTTCGAGGGGCAGTGCGACATCGCCATCATGAACCACTATTACTTCGGCAAGATGCTGTATGGCGACAAGGCCGAGCAGCGCGAGTGGGCCGATGCGATCCGCCTTGTCTTCACCAACCAGACCAATCGCGGCAATCACGTCAACATTTCGGGTGGCGGTGTTGCAAGGCACAGTCCGAACCGCGAGAACGCGATAAAATTCCTCGAATTCCTGACGCAGCCTGTGGCCCAGCAGCTCTATGGCGAGGTCAATTTCGAATATCCGGTGAACCCGTCTGTCGCGCCGGGCGGCGTTCTGCAAGGCTGGGGCGCGTTCAAGCGCGACAACCTGGCCATTGAACGCCTTGCCGAACTGGCGCCTCGGGCCCAGATGATCATCGACCGCGCGGGATGGTAGCCACTTTTCTGTCACGTTGGTCGAGCAGGCCGGCCCGCCAGTTTGATGGCTGGTCGGCCTCCGCCGTTCTGGTCTGCTGCCTGATCCTCGGGCCGATCGCGGCGCTTGTCATGACGGCCCTTGGTGACAGCGGGGGTCTGTGGTCGCATCTGGTATCGACCGTATTGCCGCGCTATGTCAGCAACACCCTGCTGCTGATGGCCGGTGTCGGGGTGCTGGCGATCTGCTTTGGTGTCAGCACGGCCTGGGTCGTCACAAGGTACGAGTTCCCCGGGCGTCGCCTGTTCGAATGGATGCTGCTTCTGCCGGCGGCGATCCCGGCCTATATCATCGCCTATACCTATACCGATTTCCTCGAATATGCCGGGCCGGTGCAGTCGATGCTTCGCGACATGTTCGGCTGGCGGCGCCCTGCGGACTACTGGTTCCCCGAAATCCGCTCGCTTGGCGGGGCAATGCTGGTGATGGCGTCGGTCCTCTATCCTTACATCTACATGGTCACGAGAATTGCGTTCAGGCTTACCCCGGCCAGCCTGTTCGAGATCGCGATTGTCCATAACAAGTCACAATTCTGGTCGGTCGGACTGCCGCTTGCGCGCCCGGCCATCACCGCAGGCCTCGCGCTGGTGCTGATGGAAGTCGTGTCCGATTTCGGCACGGTTGAATATTTCGCGGTCGAGACGATCACGCTCGGGATTTTCAATGTCTGGCTCGGCATGAACAATATCGTCGCCGCCGCGCAGATTTCCCTGTTCGGTTTTGTCTTCATCCTCAGCCTTCTGGGTCTCGAGCTCTATGCGCGGTCACGGCAGCGTTATTCCGGCGGCACACGCAAGCATGCCGGGCTGACTCACATGGTGCCCTCGACGCGCGGTCAGATCGCATGTATCGCCGTCTGCGTCCTGCCGCTGCTGACCGGTTTCGTGGTTCCCGTCGGCGTTCTGCTGAAACTTGTTCTTGCCGCGCCGATCGCGGCGCAATTCGCGCCGGTGACGGGGACCATAATCGCGTCCGTCGGCATGGCGGCCTCGGCCGCCCTGATCATCGTGTTGCTGTCGACCCTGATCGTCATTGCCGCGACCTATCGCGGCGGCGTGTTTGTCCGCCAGCTGGCCGTGGCAGCCTCGACCGGATATGCCATTCCGGGCACCATGCTGTCGATCGGCGTCCTGATCTTCGCCGGCATGATCGACAGGTCCTGGTCGGGCCTTGTCGGGGACCAGCGGGCAACGCTTCTGCTCGGCGGGGCAGGGGTGCTGATGACAGCCTATATCGTCAGGTTCCAGGCTGTCGGCTACGGGGCGATGATGTCCGGCATCCGCCGGCTGCCAGACAATATGATGAATGCCAGCCGTGTTCTGGGGCAGGGGTTCGGCGCAAGTCTGAAACGCGTCGTCATGCCTTTGCTCGGCAGTTCGATGCTGGCGGGCGGCCTGCTTGTCTTTGTCGATGTGATGAAGGAACTTCCCATCACCCTTCTTCTGCGTCCGTTCGATTTCGAGACGCTGGCGACCTACACCTATCAGTACGCCAAGGATGAAATGCTGGAGGAGGCCGCGCTTCCTGCCCTGATGGTGGTTATGGCCGGGCTGATTCCGGTGATCCTGATGAACCGGATGTTGCGGCGCGCGGGGTAGACTGCCGCCAGCCTGCATGGTTTATTGGCGGCCGGAATTTCCGATGCTTCCGAAAGCACGTATCAGACAATGAGGTAACCCGATGGGTGTTGTCGCCTGCGTTGAAGATTTGCGCAAACAGATGCAGCGGCGCGTGCCGCGCATGTTCTACGATTATTGCGAGAGCGGCTCCTGGACCGAGTCGACCTTCGAGGCGAACGAGACCGACCTGCAGGCCATCAAGTTCCGCCAGCGCGTCGCCATCGACGTGTCGGAGCGCAGCACCGCGATGAAGATGCTGGGACAGGACGTGCCGATGCCGGTGGCGCTCGCCCCGACCGGCCTGACCGGCATGCAGCATGCCGACGGCGAAATCCTTGCCGCGCAGGCGGCCGAGGCGTTTGGCGTTCCCTTCACCCTGTCCACCATGTCGATCTGCTCGATCGAGGATGTGGCCGCCAATACCAGCAAGCCTTTCTGGTTCCAGCTCTATGTGATGCGTGACCGCAACTTCATCCGCAACCTTGTCGAGCGTGCCAAGGCGGCGAACTGCTCGGCGCTGATGATCACCCTCGACCTTCAGATCATGGGCCAGCGCCACAAGGATGTCCGCAACGGGCTGTCCGCGCCGCCGAAGCTGACCCTTGGCAACATCATGAACCTCGCGACCAAACCATCCTGGTGCCTCGGCATGCTTGGCACCAGGCGGCGGCAGTTCCGCAATATCGTCGGGCATGTCGAAGGTGTGAAGGACATGTCGTCGCTGGCCGACTGGACCGCCAGCCAGTTTGACCCCCGCCTGTCATGGGAGGATGTTGCCGAAATCCGCAGGATGTGGGACGGCAAGGTCATCCTGAAAGGCATTCTCGATGCCGAGGACGCGAAGCAGGCGGTGAATGTCGGGGCTGACGCGATCGTCGTCTCCAACCATGGCGGGCGGCAGCTTGACGGCGCCGCTTCTTCCATCGCCGCCCTGCCGGCCATCGTCGACGCCGTTGGCGACAAGACCGAGGTCTGGATGGATGGCGGCATCCGCACCGGCCAGGACGTCCTGCGCGCCGTCGCGCTTGGCGCGCGCGGCACGCTGATCGGTCGTGCCTTTCTCTACGGGCTTGGTGCCGGCGGCCGTGCAGGTGTTACCCGCGTTCTCGAGATCCTGCACAAGGAACTCGACCTGACCATGGCGCTGTGCGGCCGGTCCAACCTGTCCGAAGTCGACGACTCAATCCTGCTGAAATAGCCGGCTTGCCGGGTGCCTCAATCCAGAACGGGAATCTCGCGAGGCGCACGCCGGGTCAACAGCTCGGCGCCCGCATCGGTCAGCAGGATGTTTTCTTCCGCCACCATCATGCGCGGGGCCCCGTCCGCGGCTGTATAGATCACTGACGGCTCGAGCGTCAGCACCATTCCGGCGGCAAGCTCGGTCGTGTCCCAGGCGGCATGCGACGGCGTTTCCGTCAGCTGGATGCCCAGCCCGTGCCCGTATCGCCCGACATCATCGCCCTCGACCGCGTCAGTTCCGTCGGGGCGCAACACGGCATCCATCGCAAGGAACAGGTCGCGCGCGGCAATGCCCGGCCTGACGACATCGAGCGCGGCCTCGACCGCGTCGTCGAGCCGGTAATGCGCGTCACGCACGGTTTGCGACGCGCTGCCGATGGCAAAGTTCCTGTCGAAATCGCAGAAATAACCGTCCCAGACGCATCCTGTGTCGAGCATCAGCACATCGCCGGCGGCAAGCGGCCGGTCGCTTGGCGGGGCAATGATATCGTCATAGCCGTCGGGGCCGGCGCTGCCGACCAGATAGCTCACATCATCCACGCCGGCGCCAAGCGCCTCGGACTTGAACCGGCGGAACAGCCCGGACAGCGGAATGCCCGCCCCGACCCATGCTGGCAGTCCCTCGAAGACATCACTGGCAAGCCCGCAGATATGCCTGATCTTGGCGATCTCGCGGCGCGACTTGACCATGCGGATGCGTTGCACGGCCGCGGTCATATCGTGAAGCGCCATGTTGTCCATGGTGCCTTGCATGCTGTCCTGCAGCGCAAGGAAATCGGCAAGCGGCATGCGAAGTGCCGTCTCGCGCCCCATCATCATGCCCAGCCGCCCGGCGGTGCCAAGATAGCGGCGCAACACATCCCGCAGCAGGCTGATGCCGTCATCCTCGGCAGCGGGCGATGACCAGGTGATGACCTCTCCGGCATAGCAGCTCCGCATCAACGGCCCGCCGATCGAGGGAATCACCGCCACCGGCTTGCCTTCCGGCGGCAGCACCAGGAACCAGGGCCGGGTCGGGCTCTGCCAGAACGGGGTCAGGAAGCCGGTGAAATAGCGGATCTCCGGCTCCGATGCGAACAGCATCGCATCCACGCCCTCGCGCGCCATGGCGGCCTGCATCGCCGCGCAGCGGGCGGCGAACTCGTCATCGGGAAAGCCGCGTTCCGGGGCCGTCATCACGCTGCCTCGATGGTGCGCTGATAGAATTCGGGGTCGGTCGCCCCCTCGGTCCCGGCAAGCAGGATCACCGAATCCCGGTCAAAGCCAAGCTGTTCGCGTGCCGCCGGATCGGCGTGCGCGGCAAGCAAGGCGGCAAGGCCCGAGGTGCTGCACTCACCAGCCTCGATCGACGGTGTGCGGCGATGGAACCAGCGCATCAGCGGGGCAACGGCGTCATCGCCGATGGTGATGCAATGGCTGACCGTCGGCTTCATGATCTCCCAGGCCAGCGTCGACACCTCGCCGCAGGACAGGCCGGCCATCAGCGTCTCCTCGGTGATGTCGACAAGCGTCGGCGCGCCGGCGACGAGGCTGTCACGCATGCAGGCCGACATGTGTGATTCCACCGAGATCATCTTGCCAAGGCCGGCCCCGGCCGCCTGCCAGAGCGGGGCGATCAGCCCGGCCGCCAGCCCGCCGACTCCGACGGGCAGGAAGGCGTGGCTCGGCGCGTTGCCGCCAAGCTGGTCCAGCGCCTCGCGCGCCATCAGCGTGTATCCCGCCATCACGGTCAGCGGCACTTCGGTATAGCCCGGCCATGATGTGTCCGAGACGATCTGCCAGCCATGCGCGGCGGCGTCCTCCTTGCAGGCGGCAAGCGATGCCTCGTAATTGCCGTTGATCCGGATCACATCGGCGCCGAAGGCGGCCATGGCCTCCTCGCGCGCCTTGCTGACATGCGCATGGATATAGATTTTCGCCTTGCATCCGGCGCGTGACGCGCCCCATGAAACCGACCGGCCGTGATTGCCGTCGGTCGCCGTGGCGACGGTGACATCGGTGATGCTGCCGCCGGCGGCCTCGGCCTGCTTCGCCAGATGCGCCACCGCATAGGCCCCGCCGAGCGCCTTGAAGGAGCCGAGCCCGAACCGCGCCGACTCATCCTTGAAGACGACCCGCGCCACGCCGAGCCGTTCGGCGATTTCCGGCAGGTCGTGAAGCGGGGTCGGGGCATAGCCGGCCCAGCCGGTGATCTCGTCGGCGGCGGCGCGCATCACCGCATCATCCAGCGATCCGGCCCTGTTCGGAAACGGACCCGGGGCATGCGAAGGATTGGCGTCGATGGTGAAGCCTGCCGCGGCGGCGGCGGTGTCCAGATGGTCGGTCATGTCGGTGTCCTAGTATTTTCCCTTTTTGGCGGCGCCGGCGTAGAAGATCTTCGACAGCTCGTCATTCGTCATGTCGCGGAAGGCGATATCCTCCGGCGCCATTTCCGCTGTTGTCCGCGGCGCCTCTGTGTGGTGGCCGCCGAAATCGGTGCCACGCGCCGTCTGCACCCAGATCTTGCCGATCACCTGCTCGACGGCCGGGGTGATGTAGCTCTGGATGGCAAAGCCGACCCGCCGCCGGTCCGACCTGTTCGGGCCCGACCCGTGCACCACCCGCGGGTGATGCAGCGACAGCTGCCCCGGCTTCAGCGGCACCGGCACGGTGGCGGCCTCGTCGACATCCGGCACCGTCTGGCCGCGGGTCAGCATATTGTCCTCGCCAAAGGTGTCGACATGATCGACCAGCGGCGCGGCATGCGTTCCGGGCACCATCCGCATGCAGCCATTCTCCTCGTTCACATCGCTGATCGCCAGCCAGGCGGTGACCCAGTCATGCGGCTCCAGCCCGATATAGCGGGCATCCTGATGCCAGCTGATAAAGCCTGTGGTCTCCGGCTCCTTGATGAACAGGGTGGTGCCGGCGACAAGGATGTCCGGCCCGATCACATCCTCCACCGCGTCGAGGATGCGCTGGTCATGCGCGATCCGGTCCAGCACCGGCAGCACGTAATGCGCGTTGTTGCGCCCGGCCGCCTGCAGCTGCTCGCCATGCGCCGCCTCGGCGGCGTCGAGCTCGGCATGGATCTGCGCCACCTCGTCGGCGGTGAAGATGTCGATCGGGGCGATGAACCCGTCGCGTTGATAGGCGGCCTGCTGCGCCTCGGTCAGTCTTTTCGGCATATGGTCAGTCTTTTCGGTGTAAGTCGTTTTCCCTGATAACCGGATATGACATTAGCCACGGAACGGGCGCGCTGGCAAAGGGTTTGCGCGGCCCGATTTTTCGACTAGCCTCTGCCCGTTCACATGACGCAAACCACCCTTGGCAAAGGATGAACGAGATGAGCGGACATGGCTATGAGAGCGGACGGCTGAACCTTCCCTTTGTGGGGCTGTGCAGCTTCGGCAAATATCCCTACCAGCCTGACTGGGATTCGATCGACGCCGACTTCGCCATCCTCGGCGCGCCGTTTGATTTCGGCACGCAGTTCCGCGCCGGCGCGCGCTTCGGGCCGCGGGGCGTGCGCGAGGCATCGACCCTGTTCTCCTTCGGCCATGCCGGCGCCTACGACCATGAGGACGACGTCACCTATCTGGAGAATGACAAGGTGCGGATCGTCGATATCGGCGATGCCGACATCGTGCATACCGACACGGTGAAGAGCCACGCGAATATCGAGGCCGGGGTGCGCGCCATCCTCGCCGCCGGCGCGGTGCCGGTGGTGATCGGCGGCGACCATTCGGTGAATATCCCCTGCATCAACGCCTTCGACGGGCAGGAGCCGTTCCACCTTGTGCAGATCGACGCGCATCTGGATTTCGTCGATGAACGCCACGGCGTGCGCTACGGCCATGGCAACCCGATGCGCCGCGCCGCCGAAAAGCCCTGGGTCACCGGCCTGTCGCAGGTCGGCATCCGCAACGTGTCATCCACCGCCCGCGACGGCTACGAGGATGCGCGCGCGATGGGCTCCGACATCGTCTCGGTGCGCCAGTTCCGCAAGATGGGGGTGGATGCGATGCTGGACCGCATCCCCGCAGGCGCGCGCTATTACGTGACCATCGATATCGACGGGTTCGACCCGTCGATCGCGGCCGGCACCGGCACGCCGTCGCATGGCGGGTTCCTGTATTACGAGGTGCTGGAATTCCTCGACGGGCTGACCAGGCGCGGCAACATCGTCGGGGTGGACCTTGTCGAGGTCGCGCCGGACTATGACCTGTCGGGCAGCACCACGACGCTGGCGGCGCAGCTGCT
>WTIL01000031.1 GCA_011522725.1 Rhodospirillaceae bacterium | reverse complement strand
TGCGGTATTGTCTGCAGGCCTTCGGCAAGCCGCAGGGCATTCGCATGGTCGTCGGCAAGCCGATCGATATGGTGGTCGAGGGCGTAGATCCCGGCGGCCGCCAGAACCCCGATCTGGCGCATGCCGCCGCCGACGAGCTTGCGGATCCGGTGCGCCTTCCGGATCATCTCCTTTGATCCGGCAAGCACCGACCCCGCGGGCGCGCCGAGCCCTTTCGACAGGCATAGCGAGACCGAGTCGATCTCGGCCAGCATGTCCGCCGGTGAAACGCCGAGTTTCACACAGGCATTCATCAGCCGCGCCCCGTCCATATGGACGATCAGGCCGTGTTCGCGGCCACGTTTTGCCGCGGCATTGATGCGGTCGAGCGAGATGGCCTGCCCGTGCCAGCTGTTCTCCAGCGTCAGCAGGCGCGAGATGGCGCAATGCTCGTCATCCGGCTTCACCGTGCGCGAGATCGCGTCCGGGTCGAGCCCGCCATCGGCCGCCGTCTGGATTGGCGCGAACATGATGCCGCCGAGGACCGAGGCGCCGCCCGCCTCGTCGATGAAGACATGATAGTCGTGGCCTGTCAGGATTTCCTCGCCGCGCTGGCAATGCGCCAGCATCGCGCAGAGATTGGACTGCGTTCCGCTGGAGACGAACAGCGCTGCTTCCTTGCCAAGGAGTTTCGCCGCCTTTTCCTGAAGCGCATTTACCGACGGGTCATCGCCATAGACGTCGTCACCGACATCGGCTGCCGCCATGGCCGCGCGCATGCCCTCGGTTGGCCGGGTCACGGTGTCGCTTCGCATATCCACTCTGGCCGGCGCGTTCGTCGCCGAATCCGACTGGGGGCGTCCTGCATAATGCATCTTGATCAATCCCTGATTTCTGCCCTGATCTACAGCGTTCCGAAGAGTGCCTGTGAAGGAGGTTGTCAGGCAACCTATTTTGCCGCGACAAAAGCCTTCATGTCGAAGGCGGCGTCGGTCACGGCGTCGTGTGTCGGGGACAGCCCCTTTTCAAGGCAGGTCTTGCCGAGCATGTAACCTGCCGGATCGCCGACAGCCTCGACCGCGCAGAGCTTGTCGCCGCGGAAGCTCCAGATCGAGAATCCGTCTGCCCGCTTTCCGGGGCGGCGCAGGCACACCACATCGTCGGCCGCGGCCGGAACGATGCCGGCAGACTGCAGGCGCAGCCCGAATTGTTCCGACCAGAACCAGGGCGCCTGGACCGCCGGCGGCGCATGGCCGTTGATCGCGGCGGCGGCGCGCTCGGCGCTGTCCTGCGCGTTATGGACGGACTCGATGCGGATGCCATAGGCGCTGTCCCGCTGCAGCGCGCCGTCGCCGATGGCGTAAATTCTAGCCACGCTGGTCTGCATGCCGGCATCTACCAGAATGCCGTTGCCGGCCTCGATTCCTGCTACTTCGGCAAGCGCTGTCTCGGGTGTCACCCCGATCCCGACAACCAGCATGTCGGCAGAAAGCTGCCTGCCATCGGACAGCGTCACATGGCTGAAGCCGCCATGGTCGGCAGCGATGTCCTCAACCCCCGCATCCGTGATCACCGTTGTTCCGGCATCGGCATGAAGATCGGCGAAGAAGGCGGATATCGCCGGGCTCGCCACTCGCGCCAGCAACCTTGGCGCGGCTTCGATCACGGTGACATCCTTGCCGGACTTCGCCAGCGTCGCCGCCACTTCCAGCCCGATATATCCCCCGCCGATCACGATTGCCGAAGATGCATCGGCGGCGGCGCTGCGCAGGCGTGCCGCGTCATCCGGATGACGAAGTTCGAAAACGCCGTCCATGCCTTCGGCGGCGGGAAGCCGGCGCGGTGTCGCCCCCATGGCAAGAACCAGCCTGTCATAGGAGATGCGCTCGCCCGAGGCCGTCTCGACCTGCCGCGCATCGGGGTGAACGGCCGTCACCCGGCAGCCATCGACCAGCTCGATATCGTTGTCTGCGAACCAGTCCGGCTTGCGAAGCGAAAAGCGCCCGTCATCCTCGCCGTCAGCGGAAAGAAACGCCTTGGACAGGGGCGGGCGTTCCAGCGGCTGCCCGACCAGGGCGTCAAGAAGCACCAGCTCGCCATCAAACCCGTTGCGGCGCATGGCATCGACGAAACCGATGCCCGCATGGCTGGCTCCAATGACAATCACACGCATGGGCGATGACCTTTCGGCGCAATGCTGTTTTTCACCTCCACAGATGTAGTCGTGCCGATTGACAGGCACTGGCCTCGGTGCGACGTTGCGGCGTCGTTTTTCGCGACCAAATGCGGGAATTTGAACACAGGAATTCGGGAGAGCGCGGTCATGGGCGGCTTGAAACAGGATTATTGGCAGAACTATGTCGACGGCAACTGGGTCGATGGCGGCGCCGGCAGGCTGACGGTGGAGAACCCGGGAACCGGCGAGCCACTGGCCGAGATCGCGCTCGCCGACGCCGCCGATATCGACCGCGCGGTGAAGGCGGCGCTCGCCTGTCATGAAAGCGGCGTGCTGTCGTCCATGCGGCCCGTCGAGCGCGGCAGAATGGTGCGCGGGATGGGCGACTACCTGCTGGCAAACCGCGAAGAAATCGCCGAGATGCTGACGCTGGAATCAGGCAAGCCCTATTGGGAAGCTCTGGTGGAGACCGACGGCGCGGCGCGCTATTTCGAATATTACGGCAATCAGGCGGAAACCGTCGAAGGGCGTTCGATCCCGCTTGGCGGCGACTATCTCGATTTCACCATCTACGAGCCGTTCGGCGTTTCGGCCCAGATCATTCCCTGGAACTACCCGCTGGAAATGACCGCGCGCGGCATCTCTGCGGCGCTGGCCACGGCCAATGCCTGTGTGGTGAAAACGCCCGAGCTGGACCCGATCAGCAACATCTGGTTGGCGCGGGCGGCCGAGGCCGTCGGCCTGCCGAAAGGCGCGCTGAACATCCTGTGCGGACTTGGTCACGAGGCCGGAGCGGCATTGTCGTCACATCCGGACATCGGCAATATCGTCTTCACCGGATCGGTGGAAACCGGCATTCGCGTGGCCACCGCGGCGGCGGCGAATGTGAAGCCGGCCATCCTCGAGCTCGGCGGCAAGTCCGCCGCCATCATCATGCCGGATGCCGATCTCGACGCGGTGATGGATTCGGTTCGCTGGGGCATCTATTTCAACGCCGGACAGGTCTGTTCGGCGATGTCGCGGGTGATCGCGCATGAAGATGTGCATGACGAGATCGTCGACCGCTGCGTGGCGCTGGCCGAAAGCCTGTCAGTCGGCCCGGGGATCGAGCGCCGCGAATTCGGGGCGAATATGGGCGCGATGGTGTCCGACCCGCAGCGCGACCGGGCCGAAGGGCTGGTCGAGGCGGCGGCGGCGGAAGGGGCAACGGTCGCAACCGGCGGACGCCGGCTGAACCTGCCGGGATCCTTTCTTGCGCCGACGGTGATTTCGGGCGTTACCCCCGACATGCAGATCGCCGGCACAGAAGTGTTCGGACCCGTGCTGTCGGTACTGAAGACCGGGTCCGAGGACGAGGCCATCAACATCGCCAACAGCACCGAATACGGGCTCGTCGGCGGCATCTTCACCGCAGATATCGACGCCGCGCACCGCGCCGCCCGCCGCATCCGCGCCGGCCAGATCTTCATCAATGAATGGTATGCCGGCGGGGTGGAAACCCCCTTCGGCGGCTATGGCAAATCTGGCTATGGCCGCGAGAAGGGCCGCGAGGCGCTGTGGAACTACGTGCAGACCAAGAACATCGCATATCGTACGCGGTAGAGTATCGGGCCTACCCCTGATCCTCGCCGCCGAAAAGCGAGAGCTTCAGCGGCCGCACCGCCCCCATCCAGACGGCATGGTCGCGGTGGTCGCGAAGCTCGTCCGCGGCCGTCTCGCCCGTATTGGGATGGGTGAAGATGGTCAGCCCGTCGCGATTCAGCGCGAGGAATGTGGTCACCGCCGCAAACATTGCGTGCGGGAATTCCAGCTGGATGCTGAAATCGGGATGCGGGCCTACGGGCCTGTGATGCCAACGGCCATAGGTGATGTCGGCATCCGGGCCGAAATGCCGCTGCATCGCCGCAACCAGCGCCTCGGCCCGCGGATGGCTCGCCGCGTCGAAATAGACATGGCTGTGCCAGCTGGCGGGATCAGCCATCGACCCCCTCTTCCGGCTGCCGGTCCGACAGATCGACCCAGATCGTCTTGATCTCGCAATACTGGTCATGGGCATGGATGCCATTGTCGCGCCCGCCGAAGCCGGATTGCTTGTACCCGCCGAACGGCGTGGTGATATCACCCTCGCCATAGCAGTTCACCGTCACCGTGCCGGCACGGATGGCGCGCGCGGCCCGCAGCGCGCGGCCGGCATGCGCCGTGAAGACCGAGGCGGCAAGGCCGTAATCGCTGTCATTGGCGACGGCGACCGCCTCCTCGATGCTTTTCACGGTGATCACCGACAGCACGGGCCCGAAAATTTCCTCGGTCGCCAGACGGCTGTCCGCCGCCACACCGTCGAAGATGGTCGGGGCGACATAATTGCCCTCGACGGTGCCGCCGACCAGCGTCTCGACACCCTTTCCGGCTTCAGCCAGATAGCCGCTGACCTTGGCGCAGTGCTCGTTATCTATCAGGCTGCCGAGATGGTTCGACGGATCCAGCGGATCGCCCATGCGCCAGTCACGCACGCGTGCCAGGATCTTCGGCATCAGCGCCTCGCGCACATCCTCATGAACGATCAGCCGCGAGGTGGCCGAGCAGTTCTCGCCCATGTTCCAGAAAGCGCCGTTCACCAGATGCTCGGCGACAAGGTCCAGATTTTCGGCGTCATCCATGACGATGGCCGGGTTCTTGCCACCGCATTCCAGAACCACCTTCTTCAGGTTGGAATCCGCCGCATAGCGAAGGAACCGCCGCCCGGTCTCGGTCGACCCGGTGAAGGACACCATGTCGATTCCGGGGTGAAGACCGATCGGCTCGCCCGCGCCGGGACCGGTGCCGGTCACGATGTTCAGAACGCCGCGCGGGACCCCGGCCTCCATCGCCAGCTCGGCAACACGGAGCGCCGACAGAGATGTCTGTTCTGCCGGCTTGACCACCATTGAACATCCGGCGGCCAGCGCCGGGCCGATTTTCCAGGCCAGCATCAGCAGCGGGAAATTCCACGGCAGGACCGCGCCGACCACGCCGATCGGCTCGCGAACAACAAGCGCCATTGCATCCTCGCCGACCGGTGCCGTCTGGTCATAGAGCTTGTCGATGGCCTCGGCGTGCCAGATCAGCGTGTTGATGGTCTCGGGAATGTCGATGGTCGCGCAGTCGCGGACCGGCTTGCCCGAATCAAGTGACTCCAGCACGGCCAGCTCGTGGCGGTTGCGCCGGATCAGCTTGGCGAGCTTGATCAGCACTTCCTTGCGCTCGGCCGGATGCAGGCAGCGCCAGCGCCCGTCATCAAACGCCTCGCGCGCCTTGCCGACGGCAAAATCGACATCGGCCGCGTCACAGGCCGCCACCTTGGCAAGCAGCTTGCCGGTGGCCGGGTCGATGCTGTCGAATGTCCCGCCGCTCGCCGCCTTGCGGAAGCCGCCATCGACGAACGCCGTCGACGCCAGGGTCAGCCCGTCGGCAATTGCCTTGTATTCCTCGTGAGTCAGCAGCTCTGACATCATTTGCCTCCCTTGCCGGCGCCGGCCATCAGTTCATTCACGGTCCGGTCCATTACCCTGATCACCTGTTCCAGGCTTCGTTTCTCGTCCTTGTTCAGATCGCGCAGCGGCGCGCGTGGCGGACCTGCCGGCAGCCCGCGAATGGCACATCCATATTTGATGCATTGCAGGAATTTCCCGCCCTGTTCCAGCGTGCGCATCAGCGGCAGCATCGCCGACATGATCTTGCGGCCAAGCGTGTAATCGCCGTCCACAACGCAGGTCTTCCAAAGGGCGATATGCGCCTCGGGGGCGAAGTTCGATCCCGCGCAGATCCAGGATTCCGCGCCCCAGGCGAAGAATTCAAGCGCCTGGTCGTCCATGCCGCAGCTTGTCTGGATATGCGGGTAGTCCCGCGCCAGCATGTGAAGCCTGTTGATGTCGCCCGAGCTTTCCTTGATGGCGCAGAAATTCGGGCTGCGGCCGACACGGTCCAGATATTCCTCGCTCATCTCGGCGGCCATCCGTCCGGGATAGTTGTAGAGAATGATCGGCAGGTTGGCGGCGCGGTCGACGGCCAGCGCATGAAGCGCATTCTCGCGCGGCGTCGGCTGGGCATAGGGCGGTGTCGTCACCAGCAGCGCGTCATATCCCATGCCGGCGACTTCGGTCGCGAGCTCGATCGAATCCTCGGTGCGGATGGCGCCGGTTCCCCCGACCATCACAGCCCGGGTGCCGACAATGTCCTTGGCGCGGCGCAGCGATTCCAGCCGCTCTTCCGTGCTGTGCGCGTAATATTCGCCGGTCGTGCCACCGACGACGATCCCGTCCACACCGGCGGCGACGAGGTGTTCGAGGATCGCAGCGAACCCGTCCCAGTCGATCTCGCCATCCTGCCGCAGCGGCGTGATGGCCGGCGTGTAAATGCCCCTGATTTTCATGATTCAACTACCGAAACATTCGTTCAAACGAGGCTGGATCATCGCGCATGCGCATCATTTCGGCAATAGCCGCGAGCAGCCGTTTTCGCATGTCCGGCGGTGCGACGGAACAAAGCCGGCTATGCAAGGTTCAGACCTTCTATGCCAGTACCATAAATTCACACCCTAACAGGTGATGAAAAAGCGAATTTCACAAAATACACAGTCACACCTTTCCAGCAGTCCCGCGGGTTCCGACCTGCTAAATTTGTCAACATCGAAAAAGCCAGTTCGAGGGCAAACCACGGAGGCTTTTTCGAGCATGGGGACAGATCAAAGATTACGCATACAAGCCAGTTTATAACCTGCGAGGTGCATTCATGTTCAGTCCATCCAAGGCTGCCCCATCAAAAACGATAAAGGCCTGCGGAATAGTTCTGACGGCTTTCCTTTTGTCAGCGCCTGTCACCGCACAGGCAAATGACTCAGGAATAGGCATTGGCCTGCGCCATATGCAGAAACTCTGGAACGGCATCCTGGAAAAGCCGCAGATGACCACCTGCCGCCTGGCCACACGCCAGACCGTGAAGGCAAAACAGATTTGTGTCTATGCCGGGGCGAACCGGACCTATGTCGCCATTTACAACGACGCTGGCACCTTTTGCGCCGGAGAAATGCAGTGCCGCTATGACCCCGACCGCAGCAAGAGCGTGTCGGGTTATGTGGTGGCGTTCCGCAACGCCCAGAAGAAGAACAAGTAGGCACAGGGGATTCTCGGCCATGCTGCGCGGTGTTCAGCATCAGACTGGACCATCGTTTAATATGAGCGTTTTCTTATTTTTTCTTGAAACTTGATCCCCGCCTCTTATCGTATTTTTGCAACCAGCATACGAACCCGGTGGCGTGACCATGGAAGAAAGACATCTGTCCGAATTTCTGTTCGAGAGCGAAGACGAATTAAAAAGCTACAGCGATTCATTTGAATCCAGAGCTCGAGACCGCTTCGTCGCTTTTGTTAAGGAGCTTTTTGAACTTGGTTCATCTGACGAATACAGAACCATGTTTCATAGTGACAAAATTGTTATTGGAAAGAGAAATCGTCGGCTTCTCGACTACATCGAAGTAAATGCTATGCTCGACAAAGTGGAAGTGATCTCGCTCAACCAAGAGGTGACTCAAAAGCTCATAGAAATAATCAAAAGCGATAAAGGTTTTGAGCAGGTCGAATATGACCAGGCAAATAGCAAAGTAACGATTCCTTTGCCACCCATGACCATGAACCAGATGCTGGAACTGAGCAATGCTGTGATTGCCAAGGAAAAGCAGATCGAAAAAAACATGTTTGCGGTCAAGGCAC
>WTIL01000093.1:35034-83538 GCA_011522725.1 Rhodospirillaceae bacterium | reverse complement strand
CGGATGGCGCCGCCGACGCCGATCGACAGGTCGTCGCGCGTGGTCAGGGACTTGCCGGTCGCGCGAACGGTTCCGGTGGCGGTGTCGAGTAGGGCGGCATCTGTGTAGGTGCCGCCGGTGTCTAGCCCGATCACAAGGGTCATGGCACTGGTCCCGGCTGGTTCAGGGGATGACGGGAAGGCTAGGCCGCCGCGCGGGTCTGCGCATGCTGGCGGAAAAAGGTTGCGATCCATCCGGCGATGTCGACGCCTTCATGATCGTCCTTCAGCGTGTGAAGGGCATGATCCACCCGGTCTTCTCCCATTCGTTCGCGCCGTGTTTCCATCAGCGCCGCGGTGTAGTCCGGGGTGAATTCGGGGTGCCCCTGCATGCAGAACACATTGTCCCCCATATGGAACATCGCGTTGGTGCAGAAGGAGGTGCTGCCGATCAGCGTCGCATCCTGCGGCACAGCGACAACCTGGTCCTGATGGATATGGATAAGCCTGACACTGTCTTTTGGCGGCATCCATGAGGGCGCGCCGTCGAGCGTCACGTCGTAAACGCCGAGGCCCCAGCCGTCATGCCATTTCTCGGTGCGTCCGCCAAGCGCATGGGCAATCACCTGATGGCCGAAACAGACGCCGACAAGCGGCTTGTCGGCAGCATGGGCGCTGCGCAGGAATTCCATGAGAGGCGCGATCCAGTCGAAATCGTCATAAACGCCGGCAGCGGAGCCGGTGACGAGATAGCCGTCGAAATCATTCACATGCGCCGGCAACTCGCCATCCACGACGGCGATTGTCGAAAGCTCGAGGTCGGTGGCGCCGGCCCGCTCGAACATCGTGCGGAACATCTCCGGGTAGCGGTCAAACTGGTCGGCTATTGCCTCATTGATGCGGCCGGTTTCCATAATCGCGATATGCATGGTGGCGTCCTCCGGAACGGGTCTGTTTCCGTCCTGAATGTGAGGCTATCAATCTAGGGATGATGCCTTTGTCCTGCAAGCGGCGACCTCTTGCTTGAGCGTGTCTAGGACGAACAGCCGGACAGCCGAGGACAGGCCGCCGCTGCGGCTGTTGTCGATCTCGGCGATCAGGCCTGCGACCGATGTGCCGCGAAGCTGGGCAATGCGGGCCAGTTCTTCCCAGAACCCGTCCTCGAGCGACAGGCTGGTGCGGTGCCCCCTGATGCTGACAGATCGCTTTTTCATCCGGTGCTGTCTGACATGTCGTTCCGATCAGCCGCGCTCAAGCCCGGCGACGATCTCAACATGGCTGCTGAAGCGGAACTGGTCAATGACCTGCAGGCTGGTCAGCCGATAGCCGCCGGCGACGAGGATCGCGGCGTCGCGCGCGAAACTGGCCGGATTGCATGACACCATCGCGATGGCGGGCACGGCGGTGGTGGCAAGGATCTCGCATTGCGCCGATGCCCCGGCGCGCGGCGGGTCGATGATGACCGCCTCGACATCGCCGAACAAGTCGGCGGTCAGCGGCGCGCGCATCAGATCAGCCTCGATACAGTCGAGCCTTGCGCCAAGCCCGGCGGCATCGACGGCTGCCTTCATGGCGGCAAGGGCCGCGGTGTCGCTTTCGGCGGCGGTCAGCTTTGACAGGCCTTTCAGCAACGGAAGTCCGAGCGTGCCGCAGCCGGCAAACAGGTCCGTCACGCGCGATGCACCGCCGACAATTCCGGCCACCGCCTGCTGCAATGCGGCCTCGGCGTCGGTTGTCGCCTGAAGAAAGGCGCCGGGCGGCGGCGTCACCGCGACGGTGCCAAGCCGGATGACAGGCGGCGCCGGGGCGAGAAGGGTCAGAGGCTCGCCATCGCCCTCGGCGACAGACAGGCGGGCAAGGCCGCGATCCGCCGCCCATCCGGCCAGATCCTCGAGGATGCGGTCGTGCCAGCCGTCCGGCCCGCTCAGAAGAAGGCAGATGCCGTTATCAAGCATGTTGGCCTGCGCATCGATGCTGACGCCGACGGGAAAGCGGCTGTCTGCCAGTTCCGAGAGATGGGAGAGCAGGGTGATCAGGGCCGGGTCGAGGATGCTGCAATCCTGAGGCGTGATGATGCGGTCCGAACCGCGTTCGAGGAATCCCGCGGCCACCCCGCCCGCAAGGCGCTTCAGATGGAAGGTGGCGCGGCGGCGTGCGTGCCGGGGCGCGACATGCGGCGGTGTGATCTCGGGGCAGGGGACGCCGGCACGGGCGAGAAAGCCGGTGACGAGATCCTGCTTCCAGGCCGTAACCGACTCGTCCCGCCAGTGCTGGAAGCTGCATCCGCCGCAGGCGGGAAAGGCGGCGCAGTCCGGCTCGCGACGTTCGGGCGAGGGCGTGATGATCTCGTGAAGGACGGCACGGATGCCCTGGCCGCTGATGGCCACAGGCGTTGCGACGACCTGCTCTCCGGCAAGTGTCGCCGGGACGAACACCGAATGTTCGTCGGTTATGTGATTGTGCTTGTAGGGCGCGCGTCCGACACCGTCTCCGCGCCCGCCAACATGGCTGATCGTCAGCTCGACCGGCGCGGCGTTGCGCGGCAGCTTGCCGCCACGGTTGCGGCGGCTGTCAAATCTGCGGCGGTTCATGCTGGGATCATCCTTTTCAAGTCGGTATCAAAGGCTGCGGGCGAACCAGACGACCCGGCCAATCACTCGCACCTCGTCAATGCGGCGCTGATAGTTGCTGTAGGCCGGGTTGTCGGATGACAGCCGCAACATCCGGGGTGCGGTGTTGGGGATGGCATCGACACGCTTTGCCACGAGACCGACGCCGTCATCAAGGACGAAAATGCCGGGAGGCGAGGGGCTGGTGCGGTTGGTGTCCACCATCACCATGTCACCATGCTCGAGCGTCGGTGCCATCGAATCCCCGCTGATCGTGATCAGCCGCAACCCGTCCGCCGGCGCGGCGGTGATCCGGCGCAGAAGCGGCGCCGGGAAGGCAAGCGCGCCGTCCGCCCCGGCGGGCAGCAATGCCGCCATCCCGACGGACGGGCTGTCGGTCGGCAGCGTGGTGCTCGCCAGGTTCACCGGGATCACAAATGTCTGGTACCACGGCGGCTTCACCTTCCGCCCGGCCAGACAGCTGAATCACGGGCCGGCGCTTCGCTATGTGGTGCTGATGGATGACATGCGTCCGGTCATGGGCGGTTACATTGACGTTGGTGAATGGCGGTGCCTGAATTTCGGCATGGGCCCCTTCGTCAACAGAGGCAGCTGGATCGGCCTGTTCGTTCGGATCGCCTGACGCCGAGGGTGTCCTGACCCGCCCCTAGCTGGCGCGGTGCGCGGCGAACAGCGCCGCGTCGGCAAGGGCGCGGGCCAGCGGTGCGGTGCGCTCGTCCCCGATAAACGGGGCCAGCGCCGCAGCGGCCTTCACCGCGTGGTCATGCGCCACCGCCACCGACCGGTTAACCGCGTCATGCGATGCCAGCAGCGCCTGCGCGCGTTCGAGGTCGCCCTCGGCGAAATCGGCCTCGCCAAGCGTGCGCTGCCAGAAGGCGCGCTCCTCCGCATCGCCGTCCTGCCAGGCCAGAATGGTCGGCAGGGTGATCTTCTGGTCGGCGAAATCATCGCCGGCGTTCTTTCCCATCTGCTCGGCCGAGGCGGTGTAGTCCAGCGCGTCATCCATGATCTGGAACGCCATGCCGAGCTCCATCCCGTAGACCCGCATCGCCTCGACCTGCGCCGCCGGCGCGCCGGTGATCTCGATGCCGGCCGCCGCCGCGGCCGAGAACAGCACCGCGGTCTTTCCCCCGATCACATCGAAATAATCATCGACCGGCGTATCCGGCTGGCCGGTGATGGCCATCTGTTTGATCTCGCCCTCGGTGATCCGCGCGGCGGCGGCGGCAAGCCGTCCCAGCACGGTGATATCGCCGGCCTCGACCATCAGTTCAAAGGCGCGGGCGAACAGAAAATCCCCCACCAGAACCGAAGCATCATTCCCCCACAGCGCATTTGCCGTGTCCTGGCCGCGCCGCAGCTTTGATTCGTCGATCACATCGTCATGCAGGAGCGTGGCCGAATGGATGAACTCGACGGCGGTCGCCAGCTTGATCGCTGGCGCACGGACAGCCGCGTCCCCGCTGCCCAGCATCGCGCCGGCAACGGTCATCATCGGGCGCATGCGCTTGCCGCCGGAGGCAATCAGATGCCCGGCGAGCTGTGGGATCAGCGGGACCTCGCTTGCCATCCTGTCGATGATGGTGGCGTTGACCCCGGCCATATCCGCGGAAAGCATGTCGATCAGCGGTGCGAGTGACGGCGCTTCGCCGGCCTCGATCGCCGCGTGCGTGACTGTCATGGTTGTGCCGAATGTTCAATCTCGTATGAACACCGAATATCGCGCGCCGCTTGCCCGGGGCAAGCGAAAACATGCCCCCCGACCGGTTTCTGCCAATTCGCCGCAGCTATCACTTTGCGCAAGAGTGTTTTTTTCTGTCAGCTCTTGGCTAATTCCGGCTTTTGTCGCATATCTTTGCCATGGTGACGCTGGTAAGAACCACGGACATTGTGCGCCTGTCCTTTTTGCGGGCGCTGCTGTCGGATTCCGGCATCCATACCGAGGTGTTCGACGAGAACATCGCGGCGCTGGAGGGCGGGATCGGCGCGTTCCCGAGACGGCTCGTGGTTCCACCGGCGCAGAGGCTGGCGGCGGAGACCGTGCTTCGCGATGCCGAGGAATATTACGATGACTGACAAATCCACGCCCGAAGGCGAAATCCGGATGATGCAGGTGACGCATGACCACCTGCTGAACGAGGCTGTGAAGATCACCCAGCCGGCGGATGGCTACCGGGTCGGAACGGATGCCGTCCTTCTCGCGGCGGCGATCTCTACCAGCAGCGGCAGGGTGCTCGACCTCGGCGCCGGTGTCGGCGGTGTCTGCCTGTGCCTGGCGCACCGTCATCACGAACTGCAGGTCACCGCCGTCGAGAAGCATGCCGACCTTGCGGCGATGGCGCAGGAAAATGCCGAGGTCAACGGCGTCGCCAACAGGCTGCGCATCCTGACCACCGACATTCGCGAGCTGCCGCCGGTTCTGGCCGGCAGCTTCGACCATGTCGTCAGCAACCCGCCCTATCACAATTCGCACGGCACCCGTCCGCGCAACGCCGACCGCGCGCTTGCCCATATGGGCGAGGACACCGACATGGTGGACTGGGTCAAGGCCGCCGTCTGGGCCGCCAAGCCGCGCGCCAAGATCACCTTTATCTGCCGTGCCGACCGGGTGCCGGAGCTGATCAGCCTGTTCCAGCAGAACGGAGCCGGCGAGGCGGTGCTCTTCCCGCTCTGGCCGCGCCATTCCAGCCCGGCCGGCCGGGTCATCGTTCAGGTCAGGCGCGACGTCGACGGTCCGGGCGCGGTTCTTCCCGGCATCGTGCTGCATCGTGATGATGGCGGCTTTACCGACGTCGCCGCCCAGATCATGGCCGGCGGCCAGCTTCCCCTGATCCATCCGGCACGTCCGCTTGCCAACAGCCGGCGTCGCGGCGATGCCGGTGACGAGGCCTAGGGCGGTGCTGTCGCGCCTGCTCTTCTGGCGCAAGCGCCGGGCCGTGGTGCCGGTGGTCCGCCTTTCCGGCGTGATTGCCGCCGGGGGCGGTCTGCGGCGCGGCATATCGCTCGAGGCGGTGGAGCCGCAGCTGAAGAAGGCTTTCTCGATCAAGAGCGCCAGGGCCGTCGCTCTCATCATCAATTCCCCCGGCGGATCTCCGGTGCAGTCGGCACTGATCGGGCAGCGGGTTCGGGATCTGGCGCGCAAGGCCGATGTGCCGGTGCTGGCCTTTTGCGAGGATGTCGCCGCCAGCGGCGGATACTGGCTTGCCGCAAGTGCCGACGAGATTTATGCCAACGGTGCCTCGATCATCGGGTCCATCGGCGTGGTGTCGGCCGGGTTCGGATTCGACCGCGCGATCGAACGGCTCGGAATCGACCGGCGGGTCTATACGGCCGGCGAACGCAAGGCCATCCTCGACCCCTTCCGCCCCGAAGCCGAAGAGGATGTCGAGCGGTTGAAGTCCCTGCAGGCCGAAATTCACCAGCAGTTCATTGCGCATGTGGTCGAACGGCGCGGCGGCAAGCTGAAGGGCGCGCATGAAGACCTGTTCAGCGGCGCCTTCTGGTCCGGTGAGACCGCAGTTGGTCTGGGGCTGGTCGACGGGCTCGGCGATTGCCGGTCGGTCGTGACGAGGCGGTTTGGTGAAGAGGTCGACCTGATGACCATTCAGCCGAAGAAAAAACTCTTCAGCGGGATCGGCGGCCTGTCCGGATCGATGGCAGGCGCCGCCGCGGCGAGCGTCGTCGACGAGGCCGCCCAGCTTGCGGTGGAGCGCGCGTACCTGTCGCGATTCGGTCTGTGACCAAAGTCGCGGCACAACAGGAAAGGGTATGACCCGGAATGATTTTCTCGCTACCGAAACTGATGGCGCTTGCCGGTGTGATCTGGGCCGTCTGGATGGGTTTCAAATATCTTGAACGCCGCAAGGGCGGTGACGAGGGCGCGGATTCCGGCGGCGATCAGGCCGAAAAAGGTCATCGCGCGCTCGACCTTGAAGAGTGCCGCGTCTGCCGTGCATGGGTCGCAGGAGAGGCCTGCGAGCGCGAGGCCTGCCCCTATCGCGACGGCACCGCCTGATTTACCGGCGGAATGGGGATTCAAACCCTTGCATTGCCATCCCGATTGCGGCTAATTTGCGACCTCGGTTCCAGCGGAAACAGCCCTGATGTCCAAGACATTCACCACCCGTCCCGGCCTTGATTTCCAGTCAATCCTTCTCAAGCTGCAGGCCTATTGGGCCGGCAAGGGTGCTGTGATTCTCCAGCCCTATGACATGGAGGTCGGCGCCGGCACGTTTCACCCGGCGACGACATTGCGCTCGCTCGGGCCCGACTACCACTGGCGCGCCGCCTATGTTCAGCCTTCGCGCCGCCCGACAGACGGACGTTTCGGCGAGAATCCGAACAGGCTCCAGCACTATTACCAGTTCCAGGCGATCTTCAAGCCGTCGCCGCCAGACTCGCAGGAACTCTATCTTGGCAGCCTTGCCGCGATCGGGCTTGATCCCGCCGCCCACGACATCCGTTTTGTCGAAGATGACTGGGAATCGCCCACTCTCGGAGCCTGGGGCCTCGGCTGGGAAGTCTGGTGCGACGGGATGGAAGTCTCGCAATTCACCTATTTCCAGCAGGTCGGCGGTCTGGAATGCGATCCGGTCCCGCTCGAGCTGACTTACGGTCTCGAGCGTCTGGCAATGTTCATTCAGGGGATCGACAATGTCTACGACCTCGACTGGGACGGGGTCCCGGGCGAGCAGGGCGGCAAGCGCTATGGCGATATCTTTCACCGCGCCGAGGTCGAATTCTCCGACTGGAACTTCAATCATGCGGATACGACAGCGTTGCTGCAGCATTTCCGCGATGCCGAAGCCGAATGCGGCAAACTTCTCGCGCTCGAGACACCGCTGGCGCTTCCCGCCTATGACCAGTGCATGAAGGCAAGCCACCTGTTCAACCTGCTTGACGCGCGCGGCGTGATCTCGGTCACTGAACGCGCCGCCTATATCGGGCGCGTGCGGGCGCTGGCACGCGGATGCTGCGAGGCATGGATCGGTGCCGCGAAGGCGGGGGAGGCGAACTGATGGCCGACCTGCTGATCGAAATCATCTGCGAGGAAATTCCGGCGCGCATGCAGGCGCGCGCCGCAGCCGATCTGGAACGGCTGATCACCGGCAAGCTTGGCGAGGCCGGGCTGAAGCATGGCGCGGCCCGGCACTTCGTCGCGCCGCGGCATCTGGCGCTTTATGTCGAGGGCCTTGCCGAACGGCAGGAGGACCTGTCCGAAGAGCGCCGCGGCCCGCGCGCCGACGCGCCCGAGCAGGCGATTGCCGGTTTCCTGAAATCCACCGGGCTGTCGCGTGAACAACTGACCGAGGAAGACACGCCGAAAGGCAGGTTCCTGTTCGCGCGCATCGAGAAATCGGGCGCCGCCACGGCCGATCTGCTGCCCGGCATGGTCACATCCGTGCTGGCCGACTTCCCCTGGCCGAAAAGCCAGCGCTGGGGCGCCACACGTTTCCGCTGGGTGCGCCCGCTTCACCGGGTGAATGTGCTTCTCGGCGGCGCTCCGCTTGCCGGGGAACTCGATCTCGGCGGGGCGAGCCTTGCCTTCACCGCCGCCAGCCGCGGCCATTATTTCGAACATGCGGATGATATCGACCTCGCCGGTGTCGCCAGCGCCGATGATTACGTCGCCCGCCTGCGCGCCGGCCATGTGATGGTCGACCGTGACGAGCGCCGCGCCACCCTGCTTCAGGGCGCGTCCGCGCTTGCCGAAGCGGCAGGTACGTCGCTGCGCGCGAACGAGGGGCTGGTCGACGAGGTCTGCGGCCTTGTCGAATGGCCGTCGCCACTGTTCGGGTCTATCGAGGACCGTTTCATGGCGCTTCCCGGCGAGGTGCTGGAGGCTTCGATCCGTGCGCACCAGAAATATCTGGTGACCGAGGACGCCGATGGCGCGCTGCAGCCGGGCTTCGTGATCGTCGGCAACCGCCTCGCCGATACCGAACGCGACGCCGTGATTCTTGCCGGCAACCAGCGCGTTCTGCGCGCCCGTCTCGCCGATGCCGAATTCTTCTGGCAGGAAGACATGAAGACCCCGCTGGAAGAGATGCTGCCGCGTCTTTCCGACATCGCCTTCTATGAAGGGCTTGGCTCGGTCCATGACAAGGCCATGCGGCTCGAGGCGCTTGCCGCCGCCATCGGCGGGCATGTCGAGGGGTGTGACGCGGCGACCGCCACGCGCGCCGCGCGGCTGGCCAAGGCAGATCTTGTCAGCGGCATGGTTGGCGAATTCCCCGAACTTCAGGGCATCATGGGCGGCCATTACATCCGCGCGGCCGAACCTGCCGTGGCGGATGCCGTTGCCGCGCATTACCGCCCGCAGGGCCCGGCCGACAGCCTTCCCGGAAGTGCAGAGGGATGCGTCGTCTCCCTTGCCGACAAGATCGACAGCCTTGTCGGGTTCTTCGGTGTCGGCGCCAAGCCGACAGGCTCGAAGGACCCGTTTGCGCTGCGCCGCGCCGCGCTCGGCATCATCCGCATCATCCGCGAGCGCCGTATCCGCATGCCGCTCGGAACGATCCTGTCCGCCGCGGCCAAGGCGCATGGCTTTGATGCCGTCGATCCCGACCTGCTTGCCTTTATTCGCGAGCGTCTTCGCGTGACGCTTCGTGACGACGGGCTTGCCCATGATGTCGTGGCCGCCGCTCTTGGCGATGACGGTGCCGAGGGCGACGACGATATCCTGGCGCTTGCCGACCGTGCGGCGGCGCTGTCCGAATTCCTTTCAGGTGACGACGGGACCGGCCTTCTTGCCGGCTGGCGTCGCGCCGCCAGCATCCTCAATGCCGAGGAAAGCAAAGCCAAACAGGCGTTTTCCCCCGAAACCGACCCGCGCCTGTTCACCGAAGATGCCGAGATTGCGCTGCATGGCGCGCTCGCAGCCCTGCCGGAACCGGCTGCCGGGGCACAGGATCGCGAGACGCTCCTTGCCGCGATGCAGTCGCTTGGCGGGTTGCGGGGACCGATCGACGGTTTCTTCGACCGCGTTGTCGTGAATGACGATGACGCGGCGGTACGGCGGAACCGCCTTGGCCTTCTGGCCATGGTGCGCCATTCCATGCAACGGGTCGCCGATTTCTCGAAACTGGAGGGATAGCGGGGTCATGAACGACGTCTCTACGAAATGGGTATACAGCTTTGGCGCGGACGGCACCGACGGTGACACCGGCATGCGCAATCTTCTCGGCGGCAAGGGCGCGAACCTCGCCGAGATGAGCGGCATCGGCCTTCCTGTGCCGCCCGGCTTCACCATCACCACCGAGGTCTGCACCCATTATTACGACAATGGCCGCAGCTATCCGGACGCGCTGGCGAGCCAGGTGAAGGACGCCATCGCCCGTATCGAGGCCCAGACCGGGGCCGGGTTTGCCGATCCGGAAAACCCGCTTCTGGTGTCGGTCCGCTCGGGTGCGAGGGCATCGATGCCCGGCATGATGGACACGGTTCTCAATCTCGGACTGAACGATGTGACCGTGGCGGGCCTCGCCGCGCGCGCGGACGACAAGCGTTTCGCCTATGACAGCTACCGCCGCTTCATCCAGATGTATTCGGATGTGGTGATGGAGGTCGATCACGGCCTGTTCGAGGATGCGCTGGAAGAGCAGAAGCTGCGTTGCGGGGTGTTCGACGATACCGGCCTGACCGGCGACGATCTCGAGACCCTTGTCGGCACCTACAAGCAGATCGTCCGTGACGAGAGCGGCGAGGAGTTTCCGCAGGACCCGAACGACCAGCTGTGGGGCGCCATCGGCGCTGTCTTCAACAGCTGGATGAACGCCCGTGCCACAACCTATCGCCGTCTGAACAACATCCCCGCCTCCTGGGGCACGGCTGTGAACGTTCAGGCGATGGTGTTCGGCAATATGGGCGAGGATTGCGCCACCGGTGTCGCCTTCACCCGCGATCCCTCGACTGGCGAGAACAGCTTCTATGGCGAGTATCTGATCAACGCCCAGGGCGAGGATGTCGTTGCCGGCATCCGCACCCCGCTGTCGCTGACCAGGGCGGCGCGCGAGACCGCCGGCGAGAGCGAGCCGTCGATGGAAGAGGCGATGCCCGAGGTGTTCGCCCAGCTCGACGCGGTGCGCACGCAGCTCGAGACCCATTACGGCGACATGCAGGACATCGAGTTCACCGTCCAGCAGAACAAGCTCTATATGCTGCAGACCCGCAACGGCAAGCGGACCGGCGCGGCAGCGCTTCGCATGGCCGTGGAAATGGCCGAGGAAGGGCTGATCACGCGCGACGAGGCGCTTCTGCGGATCGATCCGATCGCGCTCGACCAGCTTCTTCACCCGACGCTGGACCCCGATGCCGAGAAGACGGTGATCACGCAGGGGCTTCCGGCCTCTCCGGGCGCGGCCGCGGGAGAGATCGTACTGAGCGCCGATCGCGCCGAGGAGCTGGCCGCAGCCGGCAAGAGCGTCATTCTGGTGCGGCTCGAGACCAGCCCCGAGGACATTCACGGCATGCACGCCGCCGCCGGCATCCTGACCGCACGCGGCGGCATGACCAGCCACGCGGCCGTTGTCGCGCGCGGCATGGGACGTGCCTGTGTCTCCGGTGCCGGCGAATTGCGCTTCGACGAGACGGCCGGGAAGGTCTATATCCGCGAGCACGAGCTGGCGGAAGGTGACATTGTGACCATTGATGGCGGCACCGGCGAGGTCTTCCTTGGCCAGGTCGACACCATCCAGCCCGAAATGTCGGGCGCGTTCGCCACGATCATGGGCTGGGCCGACGAGACCCGCCGCATGGCGGTTCGCACCAATGCCGAGACTCCGGCGGATGCCCGCACGGCGGTCGATTTCGGGGCCGAGGGGATCGGGCTGTGCCGGACCGAGCACATGTTCTTCGATGTCGACAGGATCATCGCCATGCGCGAGATGATCATGGCTGTCGATACCGCCGGCCGCGAGGCCGCGCTGGCCAAGCTGCTGCCGATGCAGAGGCAGGATTTCGAAGAGCTGTTCACCATCATGACAGGCCTTCCGGTGACGATCCGTCTTCTGGACCCGCCGCTTCACGAGTTCCTGCCGCATTCGGCCGAGGAGCTTGCCGATGTGGCCGCCGCCGCCGGCATTTCGCCGGAAACCGCACGCCAGCGGGCGCTGAAACTGTCGGAAAGCAACCCGATGCTGGGGCATCGCGGATGCCGTCTTGCGGTCACCTATCCGGAAATCTGCCGCATGCAGGCGCGCGCCATCTTCGAGGCGGCGACAGCCATCGCCGCAAAGGGTGATGCCGCGCCGGTGCCGGAGATCATGATCCCGCTTGCCGCCACCGGCCGGGAGCTAGAGATCTGCAAGGCGGTGATCGATGCCGAGGCAGAGGCGGTCGCCGGCGAGACCGGAACCCGCATCGAATATCTCGTCGGCACCATGGTCGAGCTGCCCCGCGCGGCCGTCTGCGCCGGCGACCTTGCCCAGCAGGCCGAGTTCTTCTCATTCGGCACCAACGACCTGACGCAGACCGCGCTCGGCATCAGCCGTGATGACGCGGGATCCTTCATGCATGCCTATACCGATGCCGAAATCTATCCGGCGGACCCGTTCGTGTCGATCGACCGCGAGGGCGTCGGCGCGCTGGTGCGCATGGGCGTGGAAGGCGGACGCGCCGCACGCGGCGACATCAAGCTGGGCATCTGCGGAGAACATGGCGGCGATCCGGCATCGATCGGCTTCTTTGAGGAGGTCGGGCTGGATTACGTGTCCTGCTCGCCCTACCGGGTGCCGGCGGCGCGCCTGGCGGCGGCACAGGCGGCGATTCGCAGCCGCGGCTAGCCTGCACGCCCGGGCAGGTTCCGGACAAACAAAAAGGCCGGCGAAAGCCGGCCTTTTGCGTTTCCGCGATATGCGGAAAGAATTACTTGATCCCGAGGTTCGAGAAGCGCTTGTTGAAGCGCGCCACCTGGCCGCCAGAGTCGACGATGCGGTGCTGGCCGGTCCATGCCGGATGGGTCTTCGGGTCGATGTCGAGCTTCAGCACGTCGCCGGGCTTGCCCCAGGTCGAGCGGGTCGTGTGCTCGCTGCCGTCGGTCATGACAACAGTGATCTCGTGGTAGTCCGGATGGATATCCTTCTTCATCAGAATGCTCCCGGCCCCGTCGGGCCCTATTTGCTCTGCTGTCTTCACTCGGTGTTCATGCGGCGCGCCAAGCTGTCGCGCTGGTCAATGTCCGAGTGCGGTGGTATATCCCCAACCACCATAGAAGGCAAGCCCCAATCGGCGTGCCGGACCAGTACGGGGGCGGCCCGGCTTGCCATCATTCCAGACCACTACCGACACGGCATTCAACCGGCAGAGCGCATCGTTGGGCGAGGGTGGCGCGGCCTATTCCTCGGCCGAGCTGCTGCGCGTCTTCTGGCCGTTTTTCAGCCCCTATCGCTGGCGCATCGCCGGTGCCGCCCTGGCGCTGCTGATGGTGGCCGGCGCGTTGCTGACGATGGGGCGCGGCCTTGCCTATCTCGTTGACGAGGGGCTTGGCAGGCAGGACCCGGAGCTGCTGAACGGGGCGGTCATCGGTACGGCGGTGATAGCCTTTGTGCTGGCCGCCGGAAGCTATCTTCGCACCACCCTGGTGAACCAGATCGGCGAGAGCGTTCTTGCCGATGTGCGCCGCGCCGTGTTCGGCCATCTGATGACCCTGCCGCCGGCATGGTACGAATCGGCCCGCACCGGCGATGTGCTGGCCCGTATCACAACCGATACGGCGATTGTGCAGACGGTGATGACATCGACCCTGTCGATGGCGGCGCGCAATGTCATCCTGCTGTTCGGCGGCCTTGTGATGGTGGTCCTGTCCAGCGCGAAGATGTCGCTTGTCGTTCTTGTCGTGGTGCCGCTGGTGGTGATTCCGCTGATCATCCTCGGGCGCCGGCTGCGCAAGGCCTCGCGGATCGCACAGGACAGGCTTGCCGATGTCGCGGTTCAGGCCGAGGAAACGGTGGCCGCCATCAGGACCGTTCAGGCCTTTGGCCGGCAGGGCATGATGGCCTCGCGGTTCGAGACCGCTGTCGATGACAGTCTCGAGGCGGCGCTGCGGCGGGTCAGGCTTCGCGGCTGGATGAGCGGGATCATCATCTTCCTCGTCTTTTCAGGCATCGCCGCGATCCTCTGGATCGGTGGCCAGGACCTGATCGCCGGGCGCATATCCGCTGGCGACCTGTCCTCTTTCGTCTTCTACGCCTTTCTGGTCGCGGCCTCGACCGGCTTCCTGTCGGAACTCGCCGGCGAGCTGCAACGGGCCGCTGGCGCCGCGGAACGGATTGCCCAGACATTGCAGACAGCTGCCGATCTGTCGGAGCCGGCCGCGCCGCTGCCGCTTCGCCGTGATTGCGAGACGGCCTGCCGGTTTGAGGCTGTCGATTTCTCTTATCCGGCCGGAACCAGCCGGCCAGCCGTCAGCGCGGTCGATTTCGAAATCTCGCGCGGCGAGAGGGTGGCGCTTGTCGGGCCGAGCGGGGCTGGAAAATCGACCCTGTTCCATCTGCTGCTGCGGTTCTATGACCCGGGTGCGGGGACTGTGCGGCTGTGCGGCGAGGATCTGCGTGACCTCGCCCTTGGCGACATAAGGCAATATATCGGGCTGGTGCCGCAGGAGCCTGCGCTGTTCTCCACCAGCGTGCGCGACAATATCGGATTTGGCCGGCCGGACGCCAGCGAGAACGAGATCATCGCCGCTGCGCGGCAGGCCGAGGCGCATGATTTCATCGCCGCGCTCGAGAACGGGTATGACACGCCGGTAGGGGAAAAGGGCGTGCGGCTGTCGGGTGGCCAGCGCCAGCGGATCGCTATCGCACGCGCGATCCTGCGCGATCCGGGGCTGCTTCTTCTCGACGAGGCGACAAGCGCGCTGGATGCGCGGTCCGAGGCGGCGGTGCAGGCGGCGCTGGAGCGGCTGATGCGCGACCGCACATCCATTGTCATTGCGCACCGGCTGGCGACGGTGGTTCGCGCCGACCGGATCCTGTTGATGGATGGTGGCAGGATCACCGCCACTGGCACGCATGAACAGCTGATCAACGAGTCGGCGCTTTACCGCCATCTGGCCGATCTTCAGTTCTCGACCCCGCAGAGCGGCACGCAAGGCGCGCCGCTGAACTGAACGGCTACCCCGCCGATGCCGCCGGCCCCGTCCGGCGCAACGCCGCTGAACGCGCCGCTGATCCTGCCGTCACCCTCGATCCAGCTGGCGAGAACCCCGGTGAACTCACCAGTTCTGTTGCCGCGTCCGCTGTTTCCCGCGCCATCATCGATCCGCAGGGACAGCTGCGCCTGATCATCCCTCAGCAGATGCTGCTGCGGCTGCTGGTCGAAGAAGGACAGCTCGCCGGTGGCTTTGCGCCCGCCGGCCGATACGAGTTCGATGTCCTCGATCCATCCTTCGGCAAGCTCGTCCACACTCAATTCCAGCCACGCCGAGCCGACGAACCGGTCCGCCCCTCCCGCATGTCCGCAGGCGCCGCAGGTGAGCCTCATGGCAAGGTGCTGGCCTATTGTGCCGAGAGGCCACCCGGCAAAGGCCGGAATGTCCACGCCATAGTCCATATGCCATATGCCAGCAATTCTGGGATCGGGAAGAAGCGCCGGCAGGCCGGATTGCGGGCCGCCCGGCCCCGCGCCGGTATCACCCTGTGTTCGCAGGCGGACCGCAGCGGTCCTGGCATGGAGCTTCGCATGCCCCCCATCTGTCAGCCGTCCCGTTACCAGCTGCTGTTCCACCCGGACCCGCCAGCCAGGCATGCCTGTTTCGGCTGGCGGTGATGTCCGCGGGGGCGGCCTGATGATGACCGGCTTGTCGGGCAGCGCCGTTGCCGGCATGTCCGCCACCGGTGCTGCGGCGCCCGCGGCCGGCGCCCCGGTCAGGCTGCTGGCGATGAGCGGCAGGAAGAACGCATCGATATGGTCGCCGCACAGGGCAGCGTTGCCGCATGCCCGGGCATGTGACGGCAGCAGCCATATAACAAGCAGTAGCGTAACAGACAGCAGCGGGATCAAAATGGCGCTGCAGGCGCGTCGTGCCACAGGCAGATCATCAAAAAGGACCATCCTTTCAGATGATCATCTTGCCGGTTAACAAAGGCCGGGCGCCGGTTCACATCGCGGTGAAAGCAGGAGGGGTCAGTTGCCGGCGATGCGTTGGGTCAGCTTCATCTCGATCCGGCGGTTGCGGCGGCGTGCCTCGTCCGAGCCCGCGTCGTCCAGGGGCTGGAACTCGCCATAGCCGGCGGCGGCCAGCCGGTTCGCCGGAAGCCCTGATTCAGCAAGGAAGCGCACCACAGAGAGCGCACGCTCCGTCGACAGGTCCCAGTTGTCGGCAAACCGCCCTGCGCGAACAGGAATGTCGTCGGTATGGCCCTCGACCTGCAGGATCCAGTCGATGTCGTCCGGGATTTCCGCTGCGATCTGGTTCAGCGCGACGGCCAGCTGGCCGAGTTTTTCCTCGCCCTCCGGCCCAAGGCTGGCAGCTCCCTGCGCGAACAGCACTTCGGACTGGAAGACAAAGCGGTCGCCGACGATCCTCACATCATCGCGGCCACGAAGCACTTCGCGAAGGCGTCCGAAGAATTCCGATCTGAAGCGCTGCAGCTCCTGAACCCGCGAGGCAAGAGCGTTGTTCAGCGATTTGCCAAGGCTTGCGATGGCGATCTTGTCACGCGCCGCCTGCGCCTCCTTCTCTGCCAGAAGGCTCGTCAGCTCCTCGATCCGCAGCCGCAGCGCCGTCACGGCGTTGGTCATTTGCGCGACCTCGGCCTGCGAGGCGGCGTTCTTCGTTTCAAGTTCGCTGATACGGGCAAGCGAGCTGACATTGCGCGCGGCGGCATCGGCAATCTCGACCTCTGATTCCATGAGCTTCGCCTGTGCCTCTGCAAGGGTGAGCTCGATGGCCTCCAGCGCGGCCACCCGTTCGGCAATGGTCTGGCGCGCCGCCTCCAGCGATTCCTCGGTCTGCGCCTGAATGGCGGTCAGCTGCCTGATCTCGCTGTCGCGCAGGCTGAGCGTCGCCGTGGCATTCGCAAGCTGGGTGACGAGGCTGTCACGCTCCTTGGTGGTGGCGTCCAGAAGGCTTGAAATGCCGGCAAGCTCGTCTTTCAGCTCGTCATTCGCCTTGCGCTCGAGGTTGAGCAGGTCACCGAGGCTGACGATCTGCGCGCGCATGTCGTTCATCGTCGCGTCCTGACCAGCCACCCTGTAGGCGAGGTTGACTTGAATCAGCACAAAGACCAGCAGGACGAAGATGATGACCATGAGAAGGGTCGCCAGCGCGTCGACAAAGCCGGGCCAGGTGTAGTTCTCGGGGCGGCGGGCGCCGCCAAGACGCGCCAGCGCCATGGTCAGGACCCTTTTGTCGCGCGGGTGGTACGGGTGCCGGCCATCTTGTTGATGGCGCTGGCAAGGGCGCGAAGCTCGGCGGTCACGGCACTGCCGGATTTTGTCCGGTCTTCCTGCAGGTCGGCCGACAACTGCGCGATCCCGGCGTTCAGCTGCGCCAGCTGCTCGCGAAGACGGCGGTCGTCGGTCATCGCCTCGTTGAGAGCGGCGAGTGTCATATTGATGTTGCTCAGCTGGTCGAGCACGCGCTGCCGGTTATCCTCTCCGGCGGCGATGGAATTGCCCAGATGGATCAGCGCGCGGGCCGCATCCTCGCTCATCCCCTGCGCCAGCGGGGTGACGCCGCGCTCGCCGCCGCTCGGCCCGCCGTCATTGAACCGGGCGAAGGCGGACAGCCAGTCTTCAAGCTCGTTGAAGAACCGGCCGATGGCCTGGCCGAGCTGCAGGTCGAGAAAGCCGAGGATCAGCGAGCCGGCAAGGCCGAAAAGCGACGAGGAGAAGGCTGTCGCCATGCCCGACAGCGGCGCGTCAAGCCCGCCCTTGAGCTGGGCCATCATTGCGCTGAAATCGGTCCCTGCGGTGTCGAGAGAGCCGACGACCAGCCCTACGGCACCGATCGTCTGCAACAGGCCCCAGAAGGTGCCCAGCAGGCCGAGAAAGACGAGCAGGCCGATCATGTAGCGCGAAATCTCGCGCCCCTCGTCGAGGCGGGCGGCGACGCCGTCGAGAACGGACCGGAGCGACAGCGCCGAAAGCCGGGCTTCCTGCCGCTGGTCGGCGAGCATCGCATAGACGGTGGCAAGCAGCACCGGCTTCACCTGCCTGTTGTCGAGCTTGCCGGTTTTCTGGATGGTGGTCAGCCAGCGACGTTCCGGCATCAGCCGCAATATCTGCCTGAAGGTAAAGGCGATGCCGATGAACAGCGCGCCGACGATCACCCCGTTGAGTGCCGGGTTGCCCATAAAGGCCTGCAGCAGCGGTGCATGAAGAAGCGCCGCGATGGCGACAACCACCGCAAGAAACATCAGCATGCGTACGAGGTAGCGGCGCGGGTCGGTCATCATCGCCCTGTCTCCTGTGGAATCAATCCGGCGCGATCATTGCGTGGTGCAACGTTGCGGAAAAGAATGGCAGGAATGAGGCCGCATGGCCAGCCGGGCAGGCCGCCATGACCGGAACAAAGCCTCTGGCAGGTGCGGGGTCTAGTCGCGCAGCTTGCGGATCAGCTCGCCATGGATCGAAGGATTGGCAGCCACGACGTCGCCGCTGTCCAGTGCCTTGTCACGCGACGCGAAGTCCGAGATGAAGCCGCCTGCCTCTCGCACCAGCAGCACGCCGGCGGCGATGTCCCACAGGCTCAGGCCCTTTTCCCAGAACCCGTCGAGGCGTCCGGCCGCCACCCAGGCGAGGTCAAGCGCGGCCGCGCCGTTGCGGCGCACGCCCGAGCTGACGGACATGATGGTGCCAAGCTGCTTCTGGAATTCGGCATGGTCCTCGGCGCTTCCCCGTCCAAGGAACGGGATACCGCAGCCAAACAGGGAGTCGGCCATGCTGCGGCGGCCGGATACGCGAAGCCGGCGCTCGTTCAGAAAGGCGCCCTTGCCCTTTTCGGCATAGAAGAACTCGTTCTTGACCGGATCGAAGACGCTGCCGGCCGTGATGGTCTTGCGGCCCTGCGCGTCGATCTCCATCACCGCAATCGAAATCGCGAAATGCGGAATGCCGTGAAGGAAGTTGGTGGTGCCGTCCAGCGGATCGACAACCCAGACCGGCGCGCCGGGCTCGCTTGCCTCGATGACGCCGCCTTCCTCAAGCTGGAATCCCCAGCCCGGCCGCGCCTTCGACAGCTCCTTGCGGATGGTCTTTTCGGCATTGATGTCGGCGCGGCTGACGAAATCCGCCGGCCCCTTGCGGCTGACCTGCAAATTCTCGACCTCGCCAAAGTCGCGGAGCATGCCGCGGCTGGCATAGGTTGACGCCTTTTGCATGACGTTGATCAGCGCTGACTGGCTGGCCATGGATCATAATCCTCTGGGTTGTGTCGGGGCGGGCGCCGGGATCAGTCCTTGGCGCGCTCGACATAGCTGGCGTCTTCCGGACGGACGACGATGCGGGTGCCGGCCTCGATATGCGGCGGCACCAGAACGCGCACGCCATTCTCGAGGACCGCCGGCTTGTAGCTTGACGAGGCGGTCTGTCCCTTGACCACGGCATCGGCCTCGACAACCTCCATGACGACCTTGTCCGGAAGCTGCACCGAAATCGGGTCGCCCTCGTGGCTGGATACGGTCACGAGCATGCCGTCCTGAAGAAAGGCGGCGACATCGCCGACCATGGTGCCGGCAACGGCGATCTGCTCGTAGGTTTCGCCATGCATGAAGACGAGGTTGTCGCCGTCATCATAAAGGAAGCTGCACTCGGATTCCTCGAGGATCACCCGCTCCACCGTCTCCGACGAGCGGAACCGCTCGTTCAGCTTGGTGCCGTCACGAATGTCGCGAAGCTCGATCTGGGCAAAGGCGCCGCCTTTGCCGGGCTTTACATGTTCGACCTTCACCGCGGTCCACAGGCGCCCGTTATGTTCGATCACATTGCCGGGTTTGACGGCGTTACCGTTCAGCTTCATGGCGTTCCTCTTGTCGCTTGATCATGCCTCGGCCCGCATTTCCGGCAGGCCGCAACCACATGGCTAGAGTGTTTTGCCGATTTCCGCGGCGTTGTCCAGCATCCGGCACGAAAAACCCCATTCATTGTCGTACCAGGCCAGCACCCGCACGAGACGGTTGTTCATCACATGTGTCTGTGTCAGATCGGCAATGGAGCTGTTCGGGTCATGATTGAAATCGACCGAAACCAGCGGCCTGTCATTGACCGACAGCACGCCCTTCATCGGCCCCTCGGCCGCCGCCCGCAGCAGGGCGTTGATTTCATCCGTGCCGGTGTCACGCTCTGCGGTGAAGCCGAAATCGACAACCGAGACATTGGCCGTCGGCACGCGAATGGCCGACCCGTTCATCTTGCCCTTCAGGTGCGGCAGCACCTCGCCGACCGAACGCGCCGCGCCGGTCGAGGTCGGGATCATGGACATCGCCGCCGCCCGTGCCCGGCGCAAATCCTTGTGGCTGGTGTCGAGTGTCGGCTGGTCGCCCGTATAGGCGTGGATCGTCGTCATGTAGCCGGCCTCGATCCCGACCGAGTCCGACATCACCTTGGCGACCGGCGCCAGGCAGTTGGTCGTGCAGGAGGCATTGGAGATCACCAGATGGTCAGCGCTGATCTCGTCATGGTTCACGCCATAGACGATTGTGGCATCGGCCTGCTTGCAGGGCGCGGATACAAGAACGCGTTTCGCGCCGCCGGCCAGATGCGCCGCCGATGCGTCGCGGTCGTTGAAACGGCCGGAACATTCAAGCACCACATCGACGCCGTGCGCGCCGTGCGGGATGGCCGCCGGGTCGCGTTCATGCGTCATCGCAATGCGTCCGGTGCCGACATCCATCCAGCCCTCGCCGAATGAAATGGCGTCCCTTACACGGCCGTGAACAGAGTCGAACTCGTAGAGATGCGCGGATGTCTCCACCGGGCCGGGTGTGTTGATCAGGACAATCTCGACGTCGTCCCGGCCGGATTCAACAAAGGCGCGGAGTACCATGCGGCCGATCCGGCCAAAGCCGCTGATGGCTAGTCTTGTGGTCACGTATTGATCCTCCGGCGGAGTGGTTGCTTCAATCTGTTCCGACGCCGCTCAGGCGACGCGTGCTTTCGCGGCTGCGGCGACGGCGTCGGCGGTGATCCCGAAATGCGGGAACAGGTCGCCGGCAGGTGCCGATGCCCCGAAATCATCCATCCCGACGAAAGCGTCGTTCTCGCCGAGAATCCGGTCCCATGGCTGGCGGATGGCGGCCTCGATGGCGATGCGCGGCGCGGTGCCGAGGACCATCTTCTGCCAGGCGGTATCCTGCTGCCGGAACAGTTCCATGCACGGGACCGAAACGACCGTCGCGGCAATGCCGTCGGCGGCCAGCATTTCACGGGCCGACATGGCGATGCCGACTTCCGAGCCGCTCGCCATCAGCGTGACCTGCCGCCCATCGGCTTCGCCGGCGGCGATATAGGCGCCGCGCGCCGTCATGTTCTCCGACAGATCGCCGAGCCGGAACTGTTCCAGCCCCTGGCGGCTGAGCGCCAGAATCGAGGGCGACTCCTCGGCGGCAAGCGCGCACTGCCAGGCCTCCGCGGTCTCGACCGCATCGCCGGGGCGGAACACCAGAAGGTTCGGGATCGCCCGCAGCGCTGCCAGATGCTCGACCGGCTGGTGCGTCGGCCCGTCCTCGCCAAGACCGATGGAATCATGCGTCATCACATAGACGACGCGCTGGCGCATCAGGGCGGACAGGCGGATCGACGGGCGGCAGTAATCGGTGAAGACAAGGAAGGTGCCGCCATAGGGAATGGCCCCGCCATGAAGCGCGATGCCGTTCATCGCCGCTGCCATGCCGTGTTCGCGGACACCGTAATGGACATAGCTTCCCGCGGCGCTGTCACGGCCGTAGGACTCCTGGCCGCCGACGCGGGTGTTGTTCGATCCGGTCAGGTCGGCCGATCCGCCGATCAGCGACGGGCAGGCCGGCAGGATGGCCTCGATGGCCTTCTGGCTGGCGACGCGGGTGGCGAGCTTCTGCGGCTCCGCCGACAGGCTCTGCTTCCAGGCGCCGACAGCCTTGTCGATGGCGGCGTTGAAATCGCCCTTCATCGCGGCATCGAAAGCCGCGGTGTCAGCGGCGTCGTGACGCGACTGCCAGGCTTCGCGTGCGGCGCTGCCGCGGCTGCCGACGGCGCGCCAGGCATCGCTGATCCCGGCCGGAATTTCGAACGGCGCGTGCGACCAGCCGATGGCGGCGCGCGTGCCCTCGATTTCTTCGGCGCCAAGCGGGGCGCCGTGGGCACCGGCAGTGCCGGCTTTCTTCGGCGCGCCATAGCCGATCACGGTGCGGCACCTGATCAGGCTCGGCCGTGCGGTATCGGCACGGGCCTCGGCAATCGCTGCCGACACGGCATCCATGTCGTGGCCGTCAACGGCGAGCACCTGCCAGCCATAGGCTTCGAAACGCGCTGTCGTGTCCTCGGAGACGGCGAGGTCGGTGCTGCCGTCGATCGAGATGCCATTGTCGTCGAACAGCACGATCAGCCGTGACAGTCCCATATGGCCGGCCATCGAAGCCGCCTCGTGGCTGACGCCTTCCATCAGGCATCCGTCGCCGGCGATGACATAGGTGAAGTGATCGACCAGGTCGCGGCCGAACTTGGCGGCAAGGTGATGTTCCGCCATCGCCATGCCGACCGCATTGGCGATGCCCTGGCCGAGCGGACCGGTGGTGGTCTCGATGCCGCCGGCGTGTCCAGCCTCGGGGTGGCCGGCGGTGATCGCGCCCAGCTGGCGGAAGTTGCGCAGCTGGTCCATCGTCATGTCGGCATAGCCGGTGAGGTGCAGCAGCGCATAGATCAGCATCGAACCATGTCCCGCAGACAGCACGAACCTGTCACGGTCCGGCCAGTCGGGCGCGCCGGCGTCGAACTTCAGGTGGTCCGCGAACAGCGCGGTGGCGGCATCCGCCATACCCATCGGCATTCCGGGGTGACCTGATTTCGCAGCCTCGACAGCGTCCATTGCCAGGGCGCGGATGGCGTTTGCCATGTCCTGACGCGCGGGATTATTGGGCATGAATGTCTCCTTGAAGGGGGTCTGCTCGCGGGACCGGCCCGGATGCGCAATTTCTGCGCGCAATCTGCCTTCACCGACCCGATTCGTCAATCTGCGAGTCGCTGCCGTTCCATGATTTGTGGCAGTGCCGAATACAAAATAACAAGGAATTTCCGTCCTCTGAAAATGGGGCTTTATTTGATGGTTCACATCGGGCAGTTTGAATTCCGCCCGGGCAACGGCCTTTGCCCGGCCGCGTGCCCGCTGCACGGACCTGTATCGCCGGACTGATTCGCCAGATCGATTCGCCGTGCAGATGCGTAGTTGGACCGGAATCGCGAGCACCGCCGCCACGCAGATAAAGGAGCCTTCCCATGTCGCGACTAGCTGATGCCGAAAGCAAGCTGGCAGCCGCGCTCGAGGCGCTCGAGGCAGCCATCGCGTCCACCGGCAAGGACGCGGCTCCGTCGAACGGCATGCCGGACAGCGCCATGATCATCAGCGAGATCGGCCGCATCGACGCGCAGCTCGCCCAGGCCATGGAGTTGCTTGCCGACATCCGCCGCGGCGCCGCATCCGAAGGGGGCAACGCATGAGCCAGTCGATCGTCACGATCCGCCTGAACGGAACCCCGTACCAGATCGGCTGTGGCCCGGGCGAGGAATCCCGCATCGAGGCGCTTGGCAAGGATATCGAAGAGGTGCTGCAGTCTCTGGTCGGGTCTGTCGGCCAGATCGGCGAGGCAAGGCTGCTGGCGATGGCGGCGCTGATCCTTGCTGACCGCGCTCAGGACAGCTCGAAATCTGCCGCCAATGGCAGCGGTGACGGCGCTGCAGCAAGCGAGGACGCCGCCGCCGACGCGCTGGAGCGTGCCGCCGACAGGATTCTCGAGCTTGCATCGAAACTGTCTTCAAACTAAATAAAACCCGTGCGACGACTGAGCCTCGCGTTTGGATTTTCGATCCCTGGGGCCATAAATCATCTCTCGGGAGCTGCCTCTGGCCGGATCGTGGTCCGGTTATTCGCGGCGCCCACCTGCATTGCAGGTCACAGAGGATGAAGCTACCGACGGTTGTTTTGGTCGTCGCCGCCTTCCTTTTTTCCAGTGCCCGTTGGGCGGCCGCGCCATACCATCATGTCTGACCCAATGATCGACCCTGCAGCTGAAAAGGCTGCGCTCAGAAAAGATGCCGGAAAGACACGCGCGGCGCTTGCGGCTGATGATGCGGATGCCGCCGGCAGGCTCGCCGCACAGGCCGGCATCGTCGCCGAGATCGCCATGTCCCTGTCGGATGCCCCGGACAATGGCGGCGGCGCGGCGGTCATCGCCGCCTATCTTCCGATCCGGTCCGAGCTGTCGCCGCTGCCGCTGATCGAGGCGCTGGCGGCCGACGGCTTCCCCACGGCAATGCCGGTCACGCCGGAGCCCGGCAACCCGCTGCTGTTCCGGGCCTGGGCCCCCGGCGCACCGCTCGCCGATGGCCCCTACAATACAAAACAGCCGCCTTCCGATGCCGCCGAGATGATCCCGTCGGTGATCCTCGCGCCGATGCTGGCTTTTGATTCATCATGCTGGCGCCTCGGCTATGGCGGCGGCTTCTATGACCGTACCCTGTCCGGACTGCGCGCCGCCGGCCGCCATGTTGTGGCGCTTGGCATCGCCTATGACGGCCAGCTTGTGGACAAGGTGCCGACCGGCCCCTATGACATGCGGCTCGACGGGGTGCTGACCCCCTCCGGCCTGCGTTCGGCCGGCTGACCGACTCGAGGAGAGTGTCTATGCGTGTTCTGTTTCTGGGGGATATCGTCGGCCGTGCCGCCCGCCATGCCGTGATCGAGCATGTGCCGCAGCTGCGGACCGAGCTGAGCCTCGATTTCATCGTCGTCAATTGCGAGAACGCCGCCGGCGGATTTGGTGTCACACCGTCCATCTGCGACGAGCTGTTCGCCTGCGGCATCGATGTGCTGACCACCGGAAACCATGTCTGGGACAAGCGCGAGATCATCCCCTATATCGAAGCCAATCCTCGATTGCTTCGCCCGATCAACATGGCCGAGGGGACGCCCGGGAGCGGAACCGTCCAGATCACCAACGACGCCGGCAAGCGGCTTGTCGTGGTGAACGCCATCACCAACCTCTTCATGAATGATTACGACCCGGTCTTTCCGGCGGTGAACGGCGCGCTGGTGCGCAACCAGCTTGGCCGTGACGCCGATTTCATCATGATCGACCTTCATGGCGAAGCGACGTCCGAAAAGATGGCGGTCGGCCATTATGCCGACGGCCGGGCCTCGCTTGTCGTCGGGACCCATACCCATGTGCCGACAGCGGACCATCAGATCCTTGCAGGCGGCACCGCCTTCCAGACGGATGCCGGGATGTGCGGTGACTATGACAGCGTGATCGGCATGGACAAGCAGGCCGCCACCGCCCGCTTTACCGGCGAGGCCGCGCCGCGCCTGTCGGTGGCGGTCGGCGAGCCGACCCTGTGCGGGCTTCTGGTCGAGAGCAATGACGAGGGGCATGCCGTTTCGGTGGAACCTCTGCGCCGCGGCGGACGCCTGTCCGCGGCGACACCCGCCTGACCATCATCCGGAACAGGCTCTATCGACCAATCTCATCGACAAACCCTATCGACTCTGGCGCAACCTGTGGTGAATTTGCTATAGCAACACGGTCGGTTCGAACGGATACACATCTCGCAGCTACGGAAATACAGGAACCATGGCAGGCCACAGTAAATTCAAGAATATCCAGCATCGCAAAGGCGCCCAGGACAAGAAGCGCGCGAAAATCTTCGGTCGCCTGATCAAGGAGCTGACCGTGGCCGCGCGCGGCGGCACCGACCCGGCTTCCAACCCGCGCCTTCGCACGGCGCTGGCGGCGGCACGTGCTGCCAATATGCCGAAGGACAATATCGACCGCGTGATCAAGAAGGCCGAGGGCGGCGAGGGCGAGGTCTATGACGAGATCCGCTATGAGGGCTACGGCCCGGGCGGCACCGCGCTGATCGTCGAGGCGATGACCGACAACAAGAACCGGACCGCTTCCGAAGTGCGCGCCGCCTTCTCCAAATTCGGCGGCTCGCTCGGCGAGACCGGGTCGGTCAGCTTCATGTTCGACCGGGTCGGCCAGATCATTTTCGCAGCAGAAGTGGCAGACGCCGATTCAATGTTCGAGGCGGCGCTGGAGGCCGGGGCGGACAATGTCGAGTCCGACGATGAGGGCCACGAGATCACCTGCGCGACCGAGGATTACAACAGCGTCGTCGAGGCGCTGGAAGCCAGCTTTGGCGCGCCGGCGGAATCCGGCCTCGTCTGGAAGCCGCAGAACACAATTGAGGTGAACGAGGACCAGGCCGGCACGCTGATCAAGCTCCTCGACACGCTCGACGACAATGACGATGTGCAGAACGTGTCGTCGAATTTCGATATTTCCGACGAGATCATGGCCAGGCTGGCCTGACCGGATGGTGGCGGATGCGCATACTCGGCATTGATCCAGGCATCCGCAACACCGGCTGGGGCGTTGTCGCACGCGACGGCGCCCGCCTCGTTCATCTTGCCAACGGCGTTATCCAGCCCGATCCGAAATTGCCGGATGCCGACAGGCTTGCCGTGATCGCGACCGGGCTTGCCTCGGTGGTCGAGGCCCACCGCCCGGACAGCGCCGCGATCGAGGAGATTTTTGTCGCCCGCTCGGCCGCCTCGGCGCTGAAGCTGGGTATGGCCCGCGGCGTGGCCATGATGCAGTGCGCGAATGCCGGTCTGGATGTTGCCGAAATTGCCGCACGGCAGGTGAAGAAATCCGTCGTCGGCACAGGCAGCGCCGACAAGGGCCAGGTTGCCGCCATGGTGACGAGGCTGCTGTCGGTGAAGGCGGTGAATGCCGATGCGGCGGATGCCCTCGCCATCGCCATAGCCGCACTGCATGGCGGACAGCTGGCGGCCGATGCGGGCGCGGATGGCGACGGGCTGTCGCGTGCCATCGCCGCCGCGCTGGCGCGTGACGCCGGCGGCAGGGGAGGCGCCTCATGATCGCCCAGCTTCGCGGCACCATCGTGCTGATCGACGATGCCGGAATTGTCATTGATGTCGCCGGCGTCGGCTATGCCGTGACCGTGTCCGGCAAGACCCGGGCCGGCCTGTCGGCCGGAGACGCCGCCGTCACGCTGCTCACCGAAATGCAGGTCCGCGAGGACAGCATGACATTGTTCGGCTTTGTCGATGCTGCCGAGCGCGAGGCTTTTCGCCTTCTGGTCACCGTTCAGGGCGTCGGCGCGAAGGCGGCGATGGCGATCCTGACGGTTCTGGGGCCTGACGAGATCGCCGCCGCCGTGATGTCGGGGGACAAGGCGATGGTGGCGCGCGCCGACGGCGTGGGGCCGAAGCTGGCGCAGCGCATTGTGAACGAACTGGCAAGCAAGATCGGCACCTTGCCGGTCGCCGGTGCCCCTTCAGGCGTGGCGGTGTCCGCCGGCGGCGAGGCTGGATCGGTGGGTGCCGACGCGATGTCGGCGCTGGTCAATCTGGGATATGGCCGTGCCGAGGCGCATGCCGCAATGCAACGCGCCCGTGCGGCAGGTGCGGGTGACGACCTGTCGGCACTGATTGCGGCAACGCTGCAGGAGCTTGGACAATGAATGACGGCGAGGACAGGCTGATCGGCGGCGAGGCGCTGCAGCATGACACCGTGGAACGGGCCGACACCGCCCTGCGTCCGGAGCGGCTGGCCGATTTCATCGGGCAGGGGGGCGGCCGCGCCAATCTCGAAACCTTCATTGCGGCCGCGCGCGACCGCGGCGATGCGATGGACCACACGCTACTTCACGGGCCGCCAGGGCTTGGCAAGACGACGCTGGCGCAGATCGTGTCCGCCGAACTCGGCGTCGGGTTCCGCGCCACTTCCGGCCCGGTGATTGCGCGGGCGGGCGACCTTGCCGCGCTGCTGACCAACCTGCAGCCGCGCGATGTGCTGTTCATCGACGAGATTCACCGGCTGAACCCGGCCGTCGAGGAAGTTCTCTATCCGGCGATGGAGGATTTCCAGCTCGACCTGATCATCGGCGAGGGGCCGTCGGCGCGTTCGGTCCGCATCGACCTGCCGCCCTTCACCCTTGTCGGCGCGACGACCCGCGCCGGATTGCTGACAACACCGCTTCGCGACAGGTTCGGCATCCAGATGCGGCTGCAATTCTATGGTCGCGAGGAGCTGGCGGTGATCCTTGCCAATCAGGCGACACGGCTTGGCATGAATCTGGCCGGTGACGGTGCGGCCGAGATCGCCGGCCGCGCGCGCGGCACCCCTCGGATCGCCGGCAGGTTGCTGCGACGGGTTCGCGACATCGCCGCCGTGGACGGCCATGACGAGGTCACGGCAGCCATTGCCGACGCCGCACTGTCCCGGCTCGAGGTGGATGCAAGCGGCCTTGATGCCATGGACAGGCGCTATCTGGGATGCCTTGCCGAGAATTACGCCGGTGGTCCGGTCGGCGTCGAGACACTGGCCGCCGTCCTCGCCGAGCAGCGCGACATGCTGGAAGAGGTGATCGAGCCCTATCTGCTGCAGACCGGGCTTCTCATGCGCACCCCGAGGGGTCGATGCCTGTCGACAGCGGGCTGGGCCTATCTGGGGATGACACCGCCGGAAAGCGCGACCCGCCAGCTCGACATGCTGTCCGATCTCGGCCCCGACCATGACGGCTGACCGGATGACCCCGGGCGGTCTCGACGGCTGGGTCGAGAACGGCGCGCATCATTATCTGCTCCGTGTCCAGTTCGAGGACACCGATGCCGGCGGCATTGTCTATCACGCCAACTATCTTGCCTTTGCCGAGCGGGCGCGCTCGGCCTATTTGCGCTGCATCGACATCCGTCAGGAAGAGACAATGGCGGCTGGCGCGGAAGACAGCATGATGTTCGTGGTCAGGCGGCTCAGCATCGACTACATGCGTGCGGCCGGGCTTGGCGCGGCATTGAAGGTCGAGACAAGGCTGCAATCGCTTCGCGGCGCCTCGATGACCCTCATTCAGGAGGTCATCAATTTCGAAAATGGCCACATTCTTGCCCGACTTCTCGTAGACATAGGGTGCGTTGCCGCCGGCAGGGACGGGGGCGCACGGCCACGGCGGATGCCCAGCGCGGTGGTCGAACGACTGCGGGCCGCCACGCCGCCAGACACCGCCCCAGGCTGAACGCCCGGCGGGTCCGGGTCACAGGCCGGCCTGTCAGTCGCCCGGGTACTGGGTGACGTGGGGTTCTTTGATGGAATCTGTTGACAGCTTCGTAGCGCATTCTTCTTCCGATCTCAGCATCTGGGGCCTGTTCCTCATGGCAGACCCGCTGGTGAAATCGGTGATGATGCTTCTGGTCCTGGCATCGATCTGGTGCTGGGCGATTATCGTCGAGAAGATCAATTCGGTCAGGCACGAACGGCGCAATTCGGACGCGTTCGAGGATGCCTTCTGGTCCGGCGGTTCGGCGGATGCGCTTTATGACGAGATCGGCGGCGACCCGCGCGACGCGATGACACGGGTTTTTGCCGCCGGCATGCGGGAATGGCGGCGCGCCAAGGCAAGCGGCCTGGCCAGCTCGGCCCGCGCCGATCTTCGCGCCTCGCTTCTAGGCCGGGTGGAACGCTCGATGAATTTCACCATCACCCGCGAGATGGAGCGGCTGGAGCGCGGCATGAACTTCCTTGCCTCGATCGGCTCGGTATCTCCCTTTGTCGGCCTGTTCGGAACCGTCTGGGGGATCATGAATTCGTTCCAGTCGATCGCAGAGTCGAAGAATACCAGCCTTGCCGTTGTCGCCCCCGGCATTGCCGAGGCGCTGTTCGCAACGGCGCTGGGGCTGGCGGCGGCAATCCCGGCGGTCATCGCCTATAACAAGTTCGCCGGCGACCTCGACCGTGTCGGCGGCAGGCTCGAGACCTTCGCGCAGGAATTCTCGACCTTGCTGGCGCGCCAGCTCGACGAGGGCGGCCGCTGATGGGCATGTCGGTGAACAAGCCGCGCGCCGGCGGGCGCAGGCATCGCCCGATGGGCGAGATCAATGTCACGCCCTTTGTCGATGTGATGCTGGTCCTGCTGATCGTCTTCATGGTGACGGCGCCGTTGCTGACTGTCGGTGTCGAGGTCGACCTGCCGAAGACCAAGGCGGGACAGATCAATGCCGACGCGGCTCCGCTTGTCGTCTCGGTCAAGGCCGACGGCAGCCTGTTTCTTCAGGAGACGGCTGTCGAGGGCGAGGACCTCGTGCCGAGGCTGAAGGCGATTTCGGACGCCAACCCGCAGGTCCGGATCTTTGTTCGCGGCGACGAGGCCGTGGCTTACGGCGAGGTGCTCGGCGTCATGGGCCGGATCCAGGCCGCCGGCTTCGAGCGTGTCGCGCTGGTCGCCCAGCTGCCGGACGTACAGTGATCGGAGTCTCTCAGCGTTGATGATGTCGCGCCCGCTCCTCATCTCCCTCGGCATGCATGCCCTGTTCGCGGTGATCGCCGTGTTCGGGCTGCCGATGCTTGGGCGCGATCTTCCGGAGGAAATGCCGATTGTCCGCCTCGAGATTGTGCGCACCGTTCCCGAAACCAACCTGATCGAGGGCGACAAGCCCAGCACCGCGAAGGAAGAGCAGCAGGCCACAGTCTCGAAAAAGCCGCCGCCACCTCCACCGCCGCCGCCACCGCCGCGTCCCGCGTCATCGAAGCCGGCACCGCCGCCGCCGCAGCCGAAGCCCGAGCCAGCCGCCTCGCCCAAGGTCGAGACAGCGGAGATTCTGCCAGACAAGCCGAAGCCGAAACCGAAAAAGACCGAGGTGGCCCAGGTGACGCCGAAACCGAAGCCAAAGCCGAAGGCGGAGTCCAAGGCCAAGGCGAAGCCGTCCCCGTCTGTTCTGCCGACGCCGAAGCCGGTCAACAGGCCGGACAGGAAGAAGCCTGCGCCGACGGTCAAGCCGGCGAAGGCGAATGACGCTGTGGCGAACCAGCTGAACAAGCTGGTGAAGGATCAGAAAAAGCGTGAACAGGCCGCCAGCGGCGTGCTGCAGAATCTTGCCGAGGCACAGCTTGCCGCCAAGGATGCGGAAAAGGCGCGCAAGACACAGGAACGCAAGGAAGCGGCGGATACCGTGACCAAGACATTGTCCGCCGTCGCCGGCAATGCGGTGAAGGCGCCGCCGAAGAAGAGCCTGTCTCCGGTCGGCATCGACGATATCGCGCGGATCCAGCAGCATGTGTCGAAATGCTGGCAGCCGCCTCTCGGCGCGGCCGGAAACGACACCCTTAAAGTTGACATATTTGTGTCTGTAGATGAACGCGGTAATGTCAAAAGAGCGGAAATCGAGGACAAGTTGCGCTTCAATCTCGACTCATATTTCAAAGCCTCGGCGATTGCTGCCAAGCGCGCGATCGTCGAATGCTCGCCTTTGCCGATACCGCCGGAAAAATTCGACCAGCTCAAGGAATTCACCTTTAGCTTCGATCCGGCATTTCTCTCACGTTAGGGTGTGATCAGATGGTGTTGTATTTCTTCCGCCACCCCATCGCCGCAAGGCGCGTTTCGAAATTCCTGGCAATGCTTGCGGCCGCCATGCTCGTGGCACAGTCGGCCGCGGCACAGCTCCGCATTGAAATCACCGAGGGCATGGTCGCGCCGACCCCGATCGCGATTGCCGATTTCACCGGCAGCGACGGCAAGGCGAATGACGCGGGCCGCGAGATTGCCTCGATCATATCCAACGACCTGCTGAGCTCGGGCCTGTTCGACCCGGTCGACAGCGCTGCCTTCATCGCCCCGCCGAGCTCGCCCGGGATCAAGCCGAACTTTGCAAACTGGACACCGCTCGGCGTCAAGGGCCTGCTGGTCGGCTCCGCGATCAATGATGACGAGGGCAACCTGCGCATAGAGTTTGTGCTGTGGGATGTGGTGACCGGGCGCGATCTCAGTTCCGGCACCGGTACGGCAGACCCGAATTCGCTGCGCCAGCTGTCACACAAGATCGCCGATCTCGTCTATGAGGAGTTCACCGGTGATTCCGGCTATTTCGACACACAGATCGTCTATGTGGCCGAATCCGGATCGCAGGCGCGCCGGATCAAGCGTCTCGCGATCATGGACCAGGACGGGCACAACCATAAATTCCTGACCAGCGGCCTCGATCTTGTCCTGACGCCGCGCTTCTCGCCGACGACACAGGAAATCGCCTATCTCAACTATTTCAACGAAGAGCCGAACGTCTATATCCAGGACATCCGCACCGGGCGCAGCGAGAGGCTGGGTTCCTTCCCCGGGATGACCTTCGCGCCGCGGTTCGGGCCGCGTGGCGACAGGCTGATCATGAGCTGGGCGCAGGACGGCCTGACCGATATCTACGAGATGGACCTGCGGACACAGGAAATCCGGCAGCTGACAAAATCGAGCTCGATCGATACGGCACCGTCCTATTCACCCGACGGGCGCCGCATTGTCTTTGAATCAGACCGCGCCGGCCGGCAGCAGCTTTATGTCGTGAACAATGACGGCAGCAACCTGCAGCGCATCAGCTATGGCGAGGGCCGCTATGCCACGCCTGTCTGGTCGCCGCGTGGTGACATCATAGCCTTTACCAAAATGCACAAAGGCACCTTTTATATCGGGATCATGAATGTCGATGGCAGCGGTGAAAGGCTTCTTGCCAAGGGTTTCCTTGTCGAAGGGCCGACCTGGGCCCCGAACGGGCGAGTGCTCATGTATTACAAGCAGGAACCGTTCGAGAGTGACGGCACGGGTGGCGCGACGTCGCTGTACCGGATCGATATCACCGGTTTCAACGAACGCCGGATTATCACCCCCTCTGACGCGTCCGACCCCGCATGGTCGCCATTGCGCCGCTGAGACGCGCCAAATGGCACAAAATCCTAATTCTCGTCGCAAACGGAGTTTTTGTTTCAATTATCAGAAATTTGCGCTAGTAAGTGACGAGATTTGTGGGCTCGGGCGTTCCCGGAACCACTAGGCTTGTTTTCATACGGCCATCGGCGAATGCCCTCAAGCGATCGGTTGATCGACATGAACGGCGCCACCGTGGTGAGAACAGGGGAGTTCATCGGGCAACCACCGGATAGCCGGATTGCCGACAAGCCAGGATTAAAGACAGGGAGCATAACCATGTTGCAACGCCTGATCGCACTCGCGGCCGTCGCCTTTTTCGTCGCCGCTTGTGAAACAGCATCACAGACGTCCACAGACAGCGCAGGCGAGTCCAGCTCGTCGACCGCTTCGTCGTCGGCATCGACCTCTTCCAGCTCGGGGTCTTCGGGCTCTTCGGGTTCGTCCAGCTCGTCCAGCTCGTCCAGCTCATCCAGCTCAGGCACCGCTTCCAGCTCTTCAGCGGCTGTTGACAGCGCGGCAGACAAACTGGCTGCTGTCGGCAACACAGTCTATTTCGGCTACGACAGCGCTGTGCTCGATGGCAATTCACAGGCGACGCTCTTCCGTCAGGCTGCATTCCTGAAGGGGAACCCGTCACTGACCGTGACCATTGAAGGCCATTGTGACGAGCGCGGCACCCGCGAGTACAACCTTGCCCTTGGTGAGCGTCGTGCCGCTGCCGCTCGCGACTATCTGCTTGCCCAAGGCGTCGACCCGGCTCGCATCCGCGTTATTTCCTACGGTAAAGAGCGTCCTGTCGCAGCCGGTTCCAACGAAACCTCCTGGTCGAAGAACCGTCGCGCGGCGACCGTTCTGAACTAGGGTTACCCGCAGGTTTTTGACGGCAGCAAGACTGTCGCCACATGAACATTTGAGAAGAGGGGCCTCCGGCTCCTCTTTTTTTGCCAAAATTGTGCCTCAAATGATGGCTAACAAAGCATCCTGCATTCTTGTTCTTCTGCACAAAGGCACGTGAACATGCGCAACTATCGAATTATAGCGGCAACCGCCCTCGCCATGGCGACGGCGTTCTCTTCGGTGGCTCTCGGGCAGGAAACGCGTTCCGGCGCGGCCTCCGGTTCCGTCAAGGATGTTGTGGCGCAGGTTGTGGACGAGCCTGCCGGTTCCAGCGCATCGGTGCTTCTGACCCGCCAGGGGCAGCGTCTCGACCTGCTGGAAACGGACCTTCGGGACATGCGGGGCATTCTGGAGACGGATGTCCGCAACCTGAAGATGCAGATCACGCAGCTTGGCAACAATGCCAGCAGCGGAGAAACAGCGACGACAGCCGAAATCCGCGACCTTCGCGACCAGATCGAGCGTCTTGCCGATGCCGTGGCGATGACCAGCCGCCGCATGGAGCGTACGCTCGAGATGACCTCGGACATGGAATTTCGCCTTCTGCGCATGGAAAAGCGGCTGCAGACGCTGATGAATCTCGGCGGTGACGAGCTTGCCCGTGCTGCCGTTCAGGATGACACGATCCCGGCCGGGGATGGCGGTCAGGTGGCGATGAGCCGTGACGTCGATACCGGCGAAGTTGTCTGGCAGATGAGCGAGAGCGAGCTCAACAAGCAACTCGATGGCAACGAGAACGCGGCTTCCGGCGCGGCGCAGTCCACTGATCTTGCCAGCCTCGCTGCGCAGCCCGAGGACAGCACCGTCGACGCGTCACCCCAGACTGTGGCCGGCAACGGCGACAACGCCTCGGTGACGGCAGGCCCGGCCGCCGTTGCGCCTGCGCCGCCGAAGCCTGAAGTGCTTCCGGACGCCGATCCCGAGGAGCAGTATAATTTCGCGCTTGGCCGCGCCATGCAGAATGATCTGGAAACCGCAGAAGCAGCCTTTGCCGAGTTCCGAGAGTTCAACAAGGGGCATCCGCGCGAGGCCGACGCCCTGTTCTGGCTTGGCCGCATCCAGTTCCTTCGTGAACAGTTCGATCTGGCGGCCATGACCTTCTCCGAATTCAACTCGGCCTATCCTGATGACGCCCGCATCGTCGATACCACCATGTGGATCGCCGAGGCCGTGTCGCGCTTCGCACCCGCCGACCAGGCATGCGCCATTTACGCGTCGCTGCCGAACCTGCTCGACTCCCCGCCCGAGCGCTTTACCGAACGGCTGGACGCACTGAGCCAGGCCGCCAATTGCGGTGGCTGATCCCCGCCCGCCACATTCATTTCCCGACCCCCTCGCGGCGGTCTTTGACAGGGCGCTGGCAGCGGCACTTGCGCAACTGCCGCCATCGCCGCGCCTTCAATATCCCTACAGGCTGGTCAGCGCTGTTTCCGGCGGGCCGGACAGCATGGCCCTTGCCCTCCATGCGCAGAGGTTCGCCGCGACACATGGTGGCACGCATCGCAGCATCGTCATCGACCATGGTATCCGGCCGGGGTCCGACGCCGAGGCCGCGCGCGTAGTGACCCGGCTGGAGGCCTGCGGCATTTCCGCGAGGCGGATACCTGTCCAGAGCCCGGCACCATCGACCGGCATTCAGGAATGGGCGCGGATGCGCCGCTATGAACATCTGCTTGCCGAGGCCCGCCGCGACCGGGCCTGTCTTGTGGTCGGCCAGCATGCCGGTGACCAGGCAGAAACTGTGATGATGCGCCTTGCCCGCGGGTCGGGCCTTGCCGGACTTGCCGGCATGCGTCCGGTGACGATGCGCGAAGGGGTGCCGGTGATCCGGCCTCTGCTTGGTGCCGGCCGCGCTGCAATCATCGCAAGCTGTCACCGTCATGCCATTGCGACAGAAGCCGACCCCAGCAACGCCGACCACCGGTTCGAGCGGGTGCGCAGACGAGGCGAGATTGCCGCCATGGATGCCGCAGGCATGGAAGCGTCGTCAGGGCTTTCGCGGCTTGCCGATGCGGCATCCGCGATCGACCGGGCGCTGCTACGCCAGCTCGGCCTTGCCGGAATGCTAGAGGGGCCGGAAGCCGCCGGACATCTGGTCCTGCCGCTTGCGGTCTTGCAGATGCCGCCTGTCATTCTGGCGCGTCTGCTGGCAAGCGCCATCGGTCTGGTCGCGATCCCGGGCTATATTCCGGGGCGCGATGCGCTGGCGCGCCTCGCCATGCGTCTGCGCGACAAAAGGCCGTCGACACTTGGCGGCGCAAGGTTCAATCCGCTGCGGGAAGGATGGCTGGTAACTGCCGAAATCGGAAGGCGGCCGCCACGCTGCCGGGTGAGGGCGGGTGACGAGGCTCTGTTCGCAGGAAGCTGGCTCATTACAAGCCCTGTCGATGCGGTGATCCGCTATCTTGGCGAGGCGGGAAGCGGCAGCCGGAGTGGCTGGAAGGAGAGCCGGGGCTGGAGCGGCATTCCGTCGCTTGCCAGGCGCAGCCTGCCGGTGCTGGAAACCCTTGACGGGACGGTCCTATACCCCCACTTAATTTCTCAGGACCAGCCGGTTGCGCGAGGTGCCGAGGCACAGGCCGAATGTCTGCGCCATACGAACGCGCCGGATGCTTCAGGCATTGATGGTCAGCAATCATTTTCACGCCGCCGCCTGTGCTTTTGAAACCGGCGCGGCGCAACATGTTCGAGGGAAGGCATAGGCCGTGAACAACATGGGACGCAATATCATCATCTGGCTGGTTTTTGGCGCGGCGTTGCTGGCGCTCTTCAATCTGTTCCAGAGCCCGTCTTCGACATCGCCGGGCAGCCAGGTGGCCTATTCCGACTTCATCGCTGAAGTCGAGGGCCAGCAGGTCGTCGAGGTTGTGATCGACGGCCGCAACCTCAAGGGCACGGCGAAGAATGGCCGTATCATCACCTCGGTGATGCCGGAAGGGACCGACGTTGTGCAGGTGCTCGATGCGAACGATGTCCGCATTATTGCCAGCCCCGAGGACAGCGGCATGCCGTCCTTCCTGTCGATCCTGCTGTCCTGGTTCCCGATGCTGCTGTTCATCGGCATCTGGGTGTTTTTCATGCGCCAGATGCAGGGCGGGTCCCGCGGCGCAATGGGCTTTGGTAAGTCGCGCGCGAAACTGCTGACCGAGCATCAGGGGCGCGTGACCTTCGAGGATGTCGCCGGTATCGACGAGGCCAAGACAGAGCTTGAAGAGGTCGTCGAGTTCCTGAAGGATCCCGGCAAGTTCCAGCGCCTTGGCGGCAAGATTCCCAAGGGCGTGCTGCTGGTGGGCCCTCCGGGAACCGGTAAGACGCTGCTCGCCAAGGCGATCGCCGGCGAGGCCAATGTTCCCTTCTTCACCATTTCCGGTTCGGACTTCGTCGAGATGTTTGTCGGCGTCGGCGCCAGCCGTGTGCGTGACATGTTCGAGCAGGGCAAGAAGAACGCCCCCTGCATCATCTTCATCGACGAGATCGACGCAGTCGGCCGTCATCGTGGCGCCGGTCTCGGCGGCGGCAATGACGAGCGCGAGCAGACACTGAACCAGATGCTCGTCGAGATGGACGGTTTCGAGGCGAATGAAGGTGTCATCCTGATCGCGGCGACCAACCGCCCGGACGTTCTCGATCCGGCGCTGCTGCGGCCGGGCCGCTTCGACCGCCAGGTCGTTGTGCCGAACCCCGACGTTGTCGGCCGCGAGAAGATCCTCAAGGTCCATATGCGCAAGACGCCGCTTGCCGAGGGTGTGGACGCCCGCACCATCGCGCGCGGCACGCCGGGCTTCTCCGGCGCCGATCTCGCCAACCTCGTGAACGAGGCGGCGCTTCTCGCCGCGCGCAAGGGACGCCGGACGGTGTCCATGCAGGAATTCGAGGAGGCCAAGGACAAGGTCATGCTCGGATCGGAGCGTCGCTCGATGGTGATGACCGATGACGAGAAACGCCTGACCGCCTATCACGAGGCCGGCCACGCTGTGGTCGCCCTGCATTGCCCGGCGTCAGATCCGATCCACAAGGCCACCATCATCCCGCGTGGACGCGCGCTCGGCATGGTCATGCGGCTTCCCGAGGGCGACCGCATCTCGCTGGCACGCGAGCAGATTTATGCCGATCTTCGTGTCGCCTGTGGCGGCCGGATCGCCGAGGAGCTGATCTTTGGCGAGGAGCGTGTGACCACCGGCGCGTCTTCGGATATCCGCATGGCAACCGATATGGCACGCCGCATGGTTACCGAATGGGGCATGTCGGACAAGCTCGGTTTTCTTGCCTATAACGCTGACGAGCAGGAGGTCTTCCTCGGCCGTTCGGTGTCGCAGCAGAAGAACGTGTCCGACAACACCGCTTCGGTGATCGATTCCGAGATCCGCCGGATCGTGGACGAGGCCTACACCCACGCCACAAAAATCCTCAAGGACAATAACGACCAGCTTGAGCGTCTGGCGCAGGGCCTTCTGGAATACGAGACCCTGAACGGAGACGAGATCCAGATCATTGTCGAGGGTGGAACGCTGTCGCGCGAGGAACCCGCCGACGAGATCGAGACGCCGCGTGCCAAGCGCAAGCGCGCCTCGATCCCGGGATCCGGCCGCCCGAAGAAACCGGGCAGCGAGCCTGCCTGATCGCGGCGACGCCGGGATGAGTGACATCTCATCGCTTCAGCGGCCGGCAGAACTGCCGGCCCCGGCTTTTTCTGTCCCCAGCTGGATCCGGCCGGTCGTGGTGCCGCATGGCCGCCACCCCGTCGCCGGCGGCTGGGCAGCCTTTGACCAGATCGATCTCGTGCAGCGTGACGAGGCCGGCGCCTATGCCGTAGTGCGCATGGACCCGGACCAGCTGTTCAGGACGGCCGGTGACCGTAATGCCGCGGCAGCCGCCTTTGACCTGATCACGGCGCCGCGCGCGCCCTTTGCCGGGCTTGCGATGGACCGGCCCCGGATCATGGGCATCCTGAATGTCACCCCCGACAGCTTTTCGGATGGCGGCCGCCACAATGCGCCGGCCCGCGCAGTGGCTGCCGGGCGCGAGATGATTGCGGCGGGTGCCACGATCATCGATATCGGCGGGGAATCGACCCGCCCCGGCGCCGAGCCGGTGACCCGCAACCAGGAACTGGCGCGGGTGCTGCCGCCGATTGCCGGCCTGAAGCCCGAGGGTGCCGTCATTTCCATCGATACCCGCCATGGCGAGGTGATGAGCCGCGCCACGGCGGCAGGTGCCGGGATCATCAATGATGTCGGCGGCCTGCGCGGCGACGGCGCGCTGGATGCTGCGGTTGCCGCAGATGTGCCGGTGATCATCATGCATATGCAGGGCACGCCGGAGACGATGCAGAACGACCCTGAATACGGGTTCGCGCCGGTCGAAATCATGGAGTTCCTGTCAGCGAGGATCGAAGCCGCCGTCTCTGCCGGCATTCCCCGCGCGATGATCGCGGTCGATCCCGGCTTCGGCTTCGGCAAGACGGTGGCGCATAATCTTCAGCTGATGAACTGGGCGGCGATGCTTCACGGGCTCGGCGTGCCGGTGCTGATCGGCGCCAGCCGCAAATCCAGCATCGCGAAAATGTCGGCCGGCGAGGATGCCGGTCACCGGCTCGCCGGATCTCTGGTTCTCGCGATGAAGGGCGTCGAGCAGGGCTGCCAGCTCCTGCGGGTTCATGATGTCGCCGAGACACGCCAGGCCCTGTCGGTGGCCATGGCGCTCGGCGGGGCGGACTGATCTTCAGTCGCCGCCTATCTGCTGCTTGTGAAAGACCGGCCGCCTGCCTATTGTGGCACCGTTACTGACGACCAGCAGACACAGGTTTTCGCATGGCAGGAATGTTCGGTACCGACGGGGTGCGCGCACGGATCAATACCGGGGCAATGACCGCCGAGGCGATTGTCCGCCTGGCGCTGGCGTCCGGCCGCTGGTTCATCGACAACAACCCGGAAGACCGGTCCGGAAGGCCGCTTGTCGTGATCGGCAAGGACACCCGCGTGTCCGGCTATATGGTGGAAGCGGCGCTTGTTGCAGGGTTTACCTCCATTGGCATGGACTGCCGGCTGCTCGGGCCGATGCCGACACCCGGCGTCGCCTATCTGACAAGCTCGCTTCGCGCCCATCTCGGGGTGATGATTTCGGCAAGCCACAATCCGCATCACGACAACGGCATCAAGCTGTTCGGTCCGGACGGGTTCAAGCTGGATGATTCCATCGAGCTCGGCATCTCCGAGCTGGCATCCGGGTCCATCGAGCTGTCCGAGCCGGAACTGCTCGGCCGTGCCAGCAGGATGCTGGACTCCGTCGGGCGCTATGTGGAATTCGCGAAATCGACGCTGGCGTCGGATGTCCGTTTTGACGGCATGAAGGTTGTTGTCGATTGCGCCAACGGGGCGGCCTATCGCACCGCGCCCGACACGCTTCGTGATCTTGGCGCCGAGGTGGTGGCCATCGCCAACGAGCCGGACGGTTTCAACATCAATGAAGGCTGCGGCGCCGTCTATCCCCAGACTCTTGCCGCATCCGTCCTCGCTCATGGTGCCGATGTGGGTGTCGCGCTGGACGGCGACGCGGACAGGCTGATTCTCGTCGACGAGACCGGTGCCGAGGTCAATGGTGACCAGGTGCTGGCATGTCTGGCGCGCGCAATGAAGGCCGCCGGAACACTGGAAGGCGCCGGCGTTGTCGGCACGGTGATGACGAATGGCGGCATCGAGCCGTTTCTGGAAGGTCTTGGCCTGTCGCTCCACCGCACCAATGTCGGCGACCGCTATGTGCTGGAATGCATGAAGCGCGAGGGGCTGAACCTAGGCGGGGAATCCTCCGGCCATATCCTGCTGACCTCGCTCAGCACCTCTGGCGACGGGCTGATTGCCGCGCTGCAGATGCTGCATCTGCTGTCGAAGAGTGGTCAGCCGGCCAGCAAGCTGTTCCAGGCCTTCGAGGCGCGTGCCCAGAAGCTGGTGAACCTCGAGGGCATTGATCCGGCAGTGCTGAAGCAGCCGCCGGTGGTCGACGCGCTCGCCGCCATCGAGGCGCGGATTGCCGGTTCGGCCCGCATTCTGGTGCGCCCGTCGGGAACGCAAAGCCTGATCCGCGTGATGGTCGAGGCGGATGACGAGGTCCTTCTCGACGAGGTTATGCAGGAAATAATTTTGCTTATCAAAGATCACGCCAAAAAATCTCAATAAAAACAGTGCTTTGATTCTGAGCAAATTCTTTCTCTTTGACGTCTGATCGCCTGTTGACGCCGGCGGGCCGCCTGTCCCATCTTCAGCGTGGGCCGTCACCCCCCAACGGGTGGCCACATGACTGACGAGGGCGCCATGAACCCGAGCACTGGGAATCCGTCGAACGGAGTTCCGATTGCCAAGCCGGCCGGCAAGCCGGCATCGCCGCTGTTTTCGACGGGACCAACCCGCAAACGGCCAGGATGGACAGCAGAGGCGCTCGAGACAGCATCGCTCGGCCGCTCGCACCGCGCCACCCACCCGAAATCACGCATCAAGGACTGTATTGCGCGCATCCACCGTGTGTTGCAGCTTCCCGATGATTACATCACCGCCATTGTCCCGGGGTCGGACACCGGCGCTGTCGAGATGGCGATGTGGTCGCTTCTCGGCCAGCGCGGTGTCGATGTGCTCGGCTGGGAGGCGTTCGGCAAGACCTGGATGAAGGACGCGCTTGCCGAGCTGAAGCTGGATAACCTGACCTGCCATGAGGCGCCCTATGGCGCGCTTCCCGACCTGTCGCAGGTGAATTTCGAGCATGATGTCGTGTTTCCTTGGAACGGCACCGCCTCGGGCGTCAAGGTGCCGGACGGCGACTGGATTCCGGATGACCGTGCCGGGCTGACGATCTGTGATGCCACCTCGGCCTGCTTCGCCATGGAGATGCCGTGGCACAAGCTCGATGTCGTTACCTTCAGCTTCCAGAAGGGGCTTGGCGGCGAGGGCGGCCATGGTGTGCTGATCCTGTCGCCGCGCGCCGTCGAACGGGTGAACAGCCATGCACCCGCATGGCCCGTGCCCAAGATATTCAAGCTCCACAAGAAGGGCGGGCTCGACACCGCGCTGTTCGAGGGGGCGACCATCAACACCCCGTCGCTGCTGGTGATCGAGGATGCCATCGACGCGCTGTCATGGGCCGAGGAGATCGGCGGCATCGAGGCGCTGCTGAAGCGGGTCGATACAAGTTTCGCCCATTTCATGGACTGGGTCGGCGCCAGCCCGCATTTCGAGGTGCTGGCCCGTGACCCGGCGACGATCTCGCCGACGGCGCTGTGCCTTGTGATCAGCGATGACTGGTTTACCGCCCAGCCCGACGAGGTGCAGGCAGGCGTTGTGAAATCCATGCTGGCACTGCTCGAGGCGGAAGATGTGGCGGTTGATATCAACGCCTATCGCGACGCGCCGACGGGCCTTCGCATATGGGGCGGCCCGACGGTCGATCCCGAAGATATCGCAAGCCTGCTGCCATGGCTCGACTGGGCCTATGAGACGGTCCGTGCCGATCTTCAGGATGGCAGCCCGCATGGCGATGGCTGACATCCCCCGCCAAACCCGTATCCGGTCGTTTTTCTACAAGGAGTTTTCCGGTGCCAAAAGTTCTGATCAGTGACAAGCTCAGCCCCCGCGCTGCCAACATCCTCACCGAGCGCGGCGTCGAGGTCGATGTGAAGCCGGGCCTCGCCCCCGAGGAACTCGCCGCCATCATCGGCGATTATGACGGCCTCGCCATCCGCTCTGCCACCAAGGTGACGGCGGATATTCTGGCGGCCGCGCCAAATCTCAAGGTTGTCGGGCGGGCCGGCATCGGGGTCGACAATGTCGATATTCCGGCCGCCACGGCGCGCGGCGTGGTGGTGATGAATACGCCCTTCGGCAACGCGGTCACCACGGCGGAGCACGCCATCAGCATGATCCTCGCGCTGGCACGGCAGATTCCGGCGGCGAACGAATCGACGCAGGCCGGCAAATGGGAAAAGTCGCGCTTCATGGGGACCGAGATCACCGGCAAGACGCTGGGCGTTATCGGCTGCGGCAATATCGGTTCGATCGTCGCCGACCGGGCGCAGGGGCTGAAGATGAAGGTGGTCGGGTTCGACCCGTTCCTGACCCCGGAACATGCGCGCCGGATCGGCATCGAGAAGGTCGAGCTGGACGAGTTGCTGGCCGTCGCCGACGTGATCACGCTGCACACGCCGCTGACCGAGCAGACGCGCAACATTCTGTCTGCCGACGCGCTGAACAAGACGAAGAAGGGCGTGCGGATCGTGAATTGTGCGCGTGGCGGGCTGGTTGACGAGCTGGCGCTCGCGGCGGCGCTGTCCAGCGGCCATGTCGCCGGCGCCGCGCTGGATGTGTTCGAGTCGGAACCGGCCACAGACAACCCGCTGTTCGGCATGGAGAACGTCATCGCCACCCCGCATCTTGGCGCCAGCACCACCGAGGCGCAGGAGAAGGTCGCCCTTCAGGTGGCCGAGCAGATGGCCGATTTCCTGGTGAACGGCGCCGTCACCAACGCGCTGAACATGGCCTCGGTCACCGCCGAGGAAGCGCCGATCCTGCGCCCCTATATGGGGCTTGGCCGCAAGCTGGGGGCCTTCCTCGGACAGGTGGAGAGCCCCGGGATCACCGCCATTTCCATCGAGTTCGACGGCAAGGCGGCGGCGCTGAACCCCGATCCGGTGGTGGCCTCGACTGTGGCCGGGCTGCTGGGCCCGGTGATGGATTCGGTGAATATGGTGAATGCCGCCACCACCGCCGCCGCCAACGGCATCGCGGTGTCGACCGTGCGGCATGACCGGCGCTGCGACTATGAGACCCTGCTGCGGGTGACCGTCGCCTATGAGGGCGGCCACCGGACCATCGCCGGCACCCTTGTCGGCGGCGACAAGCCCCGCATCGTCGAGGTCCAGGACATCGCCGTCGAGGCGGATTTCCCGGACACGCTGCTCTATCTGCGGAACTACGACAAGCCGGGCTTCATTGGCGATCTCGGCAGCCTGTGCGGGCGTCACGACATCAATATCGCGACCTTCCATCTGGGCCGCAAGGAGGCCGGCGGCGAGGCCATCGCCCTTGTCGAGATCGACGGGCAGATCGATGCCGCTGTGATGGGCGAGCTTCGCGGGCTGAAGCAGGTGGTCCGCGCCGACATGCTGCATTTCGACTGATCGGGCGCCGGTCTTGCGCGGGCGCTGTGCTGCTGTCGCGCGGCTTGCGGCACGGGCGGTTTTTGGCTATCACTGACGCCGTTTGTGCATGGCCGTCCGGCCGTCGCATCCGCGCGTCATTCCCGTTAGACAAAGCCCACAGACAAGCTAGGAACCAGTATGACAAACGTGGCCGTGATCGGCGCCCAGTGGGGCGATGAGGGCAAGGGCAAGATCGTCGACTGGCTGTCCAGCCGCGCCGACGTCGTCGTCCGGTTTCAGGGCGGCCATAATGCCGGCCATACGCTGGTCATCGGCGGGGTTGAATACAAGCTGTCGCTGCTGCCGTCCGGCATCGTGCGCCCCGGCAAGCTGTCGGTCATCGGCAATGGCGTGGTCATCGACCCATGGCACCTGATCAAGGAAATCGCCCTGCTGCGTAGCCAGGGGGCCGAAATCAGCCCGGACACGCTGGTCGTCTCCGACACCGCGGCGCTGATCCTGCCGCTGCATCAGGCGGTGGACCATGCGCGCGAGGCGATGCGCGGCGCCGGCAAGATCGGCACCACCGGCCGCGGCATCGGCCCGGCCTATGAGGACAAGGTCGCCCGCCGCGCCGTGCGTCTCGGCGACCTGGCCAGCGAAGACACGCTGCGCGCCAAGCTCGAGGCGATGGCGGCGCATCACAATGTCTGGCTTCGCGCCGCCGGCGAGGACGAGGCCGACCCGCAGGCGATGCTCGCGGCATTGCTGGCGATCCGCGACGAGATCCTGCCCTTTGCCGGGCAGAGCTGGCGCGTGCTGGAAGATGCCCGCGCCAACAGCCGCCGCGTGCTGTTCGAGGGCGCGCAGGGCGTGATGCTGGATATCGACCACGGCACCTATCCGTTCGTCACCTCGTCGAACACCGTCGCCGGACAGGCGGCGACCGGCTCTGGCACCGGCCCGACGAGCGTCGGCTTCGTTCTCGGCATCACCAAGGCCTATACCACCCGCGTCGGCTCCGGCCCGTTCCCGACCGAGGATTTCGGCGCCGACGGCGACCGCATGGGCGAGCGCGGCCGCGAATTCGGCACGGTCACCGGGCGCAAGCGCCGCTGCGGCTGGTTCGACGCCGTGATGGTGCGCCAGGCGAACGCCGTCGCCGGCATCACCGGCATGGCGCTGACCAAGCTCGATGTGCTCGACGGGTTCGAGACGCTGAAGATCTGCAACGGTTACGAGGTGGACGGCCGGATGCTGGACCATTTCCCGTCCGACGCGGCGGCGCAGGCGGCCTGCGCCCCGGTCTATGAGGAAATGCCGGGCTGGTCGGAAAGCACCTATGGCGCGCGAAGCTGGGCCGACCTGCCGGCCAATGCGGTGAAATATATCCGCCGCGTGGAAGAGCTGACAAAGACGCCGGTGACGCTGCTGAGCACCAGCCCCGAGCGCGACGACACCATCCTCGTCACCGACCCGTTCGGCGGGTGAGGGGCTGAATTCCGGTGAGGGGCTGAATTCGGGGACGTCCCGATGCTCCGGCCCGTCACGGGCCCTTGGTGGTGCCGGGAAGGATCGTTTCTTCGGTGACGCCGAGCACGGTGACCCGCCCGCCCCGCAGATTTCCGACAGACAGGCTGCCCGACGGCGGGTTGTTGATCAGCCGTTGCGGCGGCGTGCCGGCGCTTTCCTGACCGGTCAGCACATCGCCCGTCTGCGCGGCGGCGCGCTTGCGGATGACAAGCCCGCCATCCAGCGGTACCAGTGTGATCGCAGGTTCGCGGCGCGGCGGCGATCGACGCGTTTTTCGACGGGCTGGCGGACGCGAAGGCGGCGCAAAAGACAATGCCGCCCCCCATTGATCTGGAGGACGGCATCGACAAATTCTATCTGCGGGACCTGCATTTTGGGCGGCCGGTGCCCGACGCCAAACGGCTGTCGCCGGGGGAGACGCCCGACCCCTAGGCCGGCAGCAGCGCGCCTTCCTCGGACGGGAGGAGCTTCATCTCCTCGGCCTTGTCGCGGACGGCTTTCTGCAGCTTTTCGAACGCCCGCACCTCGATCTGGCGGATGCGCTCGCGGCTGACGCCGAATTCCGAGGCGAGGTCCTCGAGGGTCAGCGGCGGCTCGGCCAGGCGGCGGGCCTGCAGGATGCGCTGCTCGCGCTCGTTCAGCCCCTGCATCGCCTCCAGCATCAGCCGCTTGCGGGCGGAGAATTCCTCATGCTCGGCAAAGGTGGTTTCCTGATCCTCGGAATCATCCTCGAGCCAGTCCTGCCACTCGCCGCTGCCTTCTCCGTCGCGCGACAGCGGCACGTTCAGCGAGCGGTCGTTGCCGGCCATGCGCTGGTTCATCGAGATGACCTCGGCCTCCGACACATCCAGCTGCGTGGCGATCTGCGTCACCTGCTCGGGCTTCAGGTCGCCGTCGTCGATGGCCTGGATCTGGCCCTTGATGCGGCGCAGGTTGAAGAACAGCTTCTTCTGGCCGGCAGTGGTGCCGATCTTCACAAGCGACCATGAGCGCAGGATATATTCCTGAATCGCCGCCTTGATCCACCACATGGCGTAGGTGGCGAGGCGGAAGCCCTTTTCGGGCTCGAATTTCTTGACCGCGTGCATCATGCCGAGATTGCCCTCGGAAATCAGGTCGGCCACCGGCAGGCCGTAGCCGCGATAGCCCATCGCGATCTTCGCCACCAGCCGCAGGTGGCTTGTCACCAGCTGGTGCGCCGCGTCGACATCGCCGCGCTCCTTCCAGGATTTGGCAAGCATGTATTCCTGCTGCTGCTCCAGCATGGGAAAGGACCGGATCTGCTCGAGATAGCGCGACAGGTTGCCGTCGGGGCTGATCGCCGGAAGCGAGGTTTTCGAAGCCGCCATCTTCATGTCTCCATCATCAGTTCGTCTCATGGAGGCCGGATAGCACGGGTCGGCCTTTACTCTCGGCTTTTGCCGATACTGTATGAAATCACGTCATCACGGCGTGATTAAGGCAGTTTTCGGCAAAAGTCTTTTATCCTTGTATATGTAGGCACTTACCACCCGGAAAAGAAGGCGCTTCAACAGCTTGCGCGTTGAAAAAACGACAAAAAATTTGCAGGCTTGCCGCTGGTTTCAGCGATTTTTTGGCGCGGTCGCGCGCCGCGCGATGCCGGCCTCGATGGCGGCGACCAGCCCGGCCATGTCATCCGGCATCGGGGTTTCGAAATGCAGCGCCTCGCCGGTGACCGGATGCGCGAAGCCGAGGCTGGCGGCATGCAGCGCCTGACGCCGGAAGCCGCGGATTTCGGCAAGGCAGTCGCGGGCCACCGCATCGGGCATCTGGCCGCTTCGCATCGGCTTGCCATACATCGGATCGCCGATCACCCCGTGCCCGAGATGCGCCATGTGAACGCGGATCTGGTGCGTGCGGCCGGTCTCCAGCCGGCATTCCACGATGCTGGCAAAAGGCGGCAGCCTGCGGATCACCGTCCAGTTGGTGGCGGCATAGCGGCCGTTCGGCACCACCGCCTGTTTCTTGCGGTCGCGCGTCGACCTGCCAAGCGCGGCCTCGATCCGGCCCTCGGTTTCCGGCGGCATGCCCCAGGTGATCGCCAGGTAGTGCCGGTCGAGATCATGCGCCGCGAACATCTCGGTCAGCTTCTGGTGCGCGGCATCGCTTTTCGCCGCCATCATCACCCCGGATGTGTCCTTGTCCAGCCGGTGGACGATGCCCGGGCGCATCACCCCGCCGATGCCGGTCAGGCTGTCGCCGCAATGGGCGATCAGCGCGTTGACGAGGGTGCCGTCGGGCTGGCCCGGGCCGGGATGGACCACCATGCCGGACGGCTTGTTGAGGACGATGATGTGGTCGTCCTCGAACATGATGTCCAGCGGGATGTCCTCGGCCTGCGGTGTCGCCTCGCGCACCGGCGGCAGCAGCAGCGCGTACTCCGCCTCGGCCCGCACCGATTGCGACGGGTCGGTCACGGCGGCGCCGTTCTCGGTCACCGCGCCGTCGAGGATCAGCGCCTTCAGCCTCGTCCGCGACAGCGGCGAGGGGGCCTCGAGCCCGGCGGCAAGGAACCGGTCGAGACGCTCTCCGGCGGCCTCTGGCGGGGCGGTGATGGTCAGTCTTTGCATGTCGTCACTGGTCATGGGGCGGCAGGTTAGCCTATATTGCGGCGCGGCAACACCGTCCTGCGGCAGTCAGGTGAAAGGATATTGGCATGACCCCCGAAAATTCCGGTCCCGAGCATGACATGACGGAGCCGCCCTTCACCACGCGCCATCTTGGCGCGATCAAGGCGGCGGCGGTGATCATGGCCGTCCTCATCATCGTGCTGACCGCGGTGCTGGTCGCGACAATCATCTCGCGGCTGTCGGGCAGGGCCGCGCCCCCGGATGCGGCCGAGCTGACGCTTCCCGCCGGAGCCGAGCTGCGCGCGGCAAGCGCCGCCGACAATGGCTATGTCCTCGTTGTCGATACGCCGGACGGCCAGGAAATCTGGCGGGTTTCGCCGTCCGGCGAACGGTTGCAGGTGATCTCGGTCACGCAGGAATAGGCGCTAGATGCCGATTTCGGACCGTACCGACAGGATCAGATGTTCCAGCGGCAGCTCGGCATAGCCGTTGACGTCATATCCGATGGCCAGCGGTGCCGCATAGAAGCGGATGATGAACAGCAGGAATGCCAGATAGAGCGGCGCCGTCCGGTCAATGACCCAGCGCGGCGTGACGATCTGCAGCGCGTGCACCGGCGGCATCACAACGGCGTTCAGCAGGCGCATGATGCCGGCACGGCTGTCTTCCTTGACCACCATGGACAACAGGAAGCGCAGGATGGCGCACCACATCACTATACCAAGCGGCAGGTCGATCAGGACCCCCAGCGCCGGCACATCGCTCCCCATGTCAGTCTCCGCGGATGTATTTCACAGACGCCAACAGATTAAGGTCCGGGTCATCCGACGCAAGGGCTAATTCCGGGGAATGAT
>WTIL01000093.1:5732-34934 GCA_011522725.1 Rhodospirillaceae bacterium | reverse complement strand
CGGGGAATGATTCCGGGGGATGATTCCGGGGGCGCAATTCGGCCTGCCATATTCTGCGGGTTGAGATTAGCCGGGCCGCAGGCTAGAAACGGTCAGGACTATCCAGCAGCCAGTCGCCGGTGACCGCCACGCCAGAAACAGGGCATGCGAGCGCCGCCAGTCAACGAGGAATGTTATGTCGAGCCACCAGTACGTCTATGTGATGCACCGCCTGTCCAAAGCCTGGCCCGGCGGCAAGGAAGTGCTGAAGAACATCAGCCTGTCCTTCCTTCCGGGCGCCAAGATCGGCGTCCTCGGCCTGAACGGCGCCGGCAAGTCGACATTGCTGAAGATCATGGCCGGTCTCGATACCGAGTTCAACGGCGAGGCCTGGGCGGCCGACGGCATCAAGGTCGGTTATCTTGCGCAGGAGCCGGAGCTCGACGCCAGCATGGATGTCGCCGGCAACGTCCTGTCCGGCCTTGGCGAGGCGAAGGAGCTCATGGACCGGTTCAACGAGGTCAGCGCAAGGTTTGCCGAAGAGCTGACCGATGACGAGATGAACGAGGTCATCGCCGAGCAGGCCGAGCTTCAGGAAAAGATCGACGCCATCGACGGCTGGGACCTCGAGCGCAAGGCCGAGATCGCCATGGACGCGCTTCGCGTGCCGGCGGGCGAGGCCGATGTCACCAAGCTGTCCGGCGGCGAGAAGCGCCGGGTCGCGCTGTGCAAGCTGCTGCTGAGCGCGCCGGATATGCTGCTTCTGGACGAACCGACCAACCACCTCGATGCGGAATCGGTCGCCTGGCTGCAGCGCTTCCTTCATGATTTCCCCGGAACGGTGGTGACCATCACCCACGACCGCTATTTCCTCGACGAGGTTGCGGGCTGGATTCTCGAGCTCGACCGCGGCGCCGGCATTCCCTACGAGGGCAATTACTCCGGATGGCTGGAGCAGAAGCAGAAGCGGCTCGAGCAGGAAGGCAAGGCCGAGGACGCCCGCGTCAAGTCGCTGTCGCGCGAGCTGGACTGGGTGCGCGCCGCGCCAAAGGCGCGCCAGGCCAAATCCAAGGCCCGGATCAGCGCCTATGAAAAGATGCTTGCCGAGGACAACAACCGTCAGGTCGACACCGCGAAGATCCATATTCCGGCGGGCCCGCGCCTTGGTGACATCGTCATCAATGCCGAGGGGCTGAGCAAGGGGTTCGGCGAGCGGCTTCTGATCGACGACCTGTCCTTCCGCCTGCCGCCCGGCGGCATTGTCGGGGTGATCGGCCCGAACGGCGCCGGCAAGACGACATTGTTCCGCATGATCACTGGCGGCGAGGCGCCGGATGCCGGCACCTTCACCGTCGGCGAGACGGTGAAACTCGGTTATGTCGACCAGTCGCGTGACGATCTGGAAGACGACAAGACGGTCTGGGAAGTCATTTCCGACGGTCTCGACGAGATCGAGCTCGGCAAGCGGACCATGGCCTCGCGTGCCTATGTCGGCCAGTTCAACTTCAAGGGCGGCGACCAGCAAAAGCGTGTCAGCCAGCTTTCGGGCGGCGAACGCAACCGCGTGCATCTGGCGCGGATGCTGAAGAGCGGCGCCAACCTGCTGCTGCTCGACGAGCCGACCAACGATCTCGATGTGGACACGCTCCGCGCGCTGGAAGAGGCGCTGGAGGAGTTCGCGGGCTGCGCCGTCGTGGTCAGTCACGACCGCTGGTTCCTCGACCGGATCGCGACGCATATTCTCGCCTTCGAGGGCGACAGCCATGTGGAATGGTTCGAGGGGAATTACGAGGCCTATGAGGCCGACCGCAAGCGCCGTCTGGGTGCCGAGGCCGACCGCCCGACCCGCATCAAGTACAAGCCGATCAGCCGCTAGGCACACAGCCCGCGCGGTTTGCCGGTAGCGGGGTCCGTGCGACCCCTGGACGGCGATTTCAGGTTAATGGCAAGGTCAGCTGTCGTTATGGACCGGGTTTGCCAGCCGGTCCTTCATCGCATCGATCAGGGCGACGAACTCGCCCTTGTTCTTGCGGATGACGGCGACGTTTTCCTGTTTCTGCGTGACCAGCAGCGACAGGTTCTCGATCTCGATATCGAACACTTTCGGAGCGGCGCCCTCGCGGGTCAGCACCCGCCAGTTGACCTTGACCGCCGGACGCTGGCCGGTGGTGTCGGTAAAGGTGCCGCTGACGATCACGAACTTGTCGCCCTTGGCCGTCGCCGCATCGGCCGTGTAGGCAAGACCCTGAAGCTGGTCGAAATTGCGCACGATTGTGCCGCACAGCACCTCGCGGAACAGGGACCCGTACTCGGTTTTCTGTTCGCCGCTGGCGGCGCGCCAATATTGTCCGGCAGAAAAGCGGGTGATGCTGTCCATGTCGAAATAGGTGTTCAGCACGCGGTCGATTTCGGCTGTGCGGGCGCTCTCGTCACCCGTGTCGGTTGCGAGAAAGGTCTCGAGGTCTGAAATCATCGTGTCGACCAGCGCGCTGGCGGCGGTGACCCGCGCATCGGCATATGCGGTCAGCGGAAACAGGGTAAGCATGGCGACCATCATCGCCATCATCTGCCGGCGGAACATCAGTTGGTCTCCTCTTCGAACAGCGAATCGAACTCGTCTTCAGACACGGCGCTGGCTGCGCCTCTGGCGACCCGGTCCTCCAGCAGGCCCTGCCGGGACTGGTAATAGACCGACCTTGTGCGCGCATAGGGGTCGAGCGAATTGTATTTCACATCATTGATGGCATCGTAATTCTGCGCCCGGAAACTGACCGCGCCAACCGGCGCCTGGGCCGCGTTGACCGTCTGCACGACGTCGCCGGTGCCGAACACGCTGAGCGGGTTCAACGCGAAATCGACCACGGTCCCGCCAAGCGAACGCGTTGTGCGGGGACCAAGCACCGGCACCATGTGGTAGGAGCCTTCCGGCACGTTCCACGAGGCCAGTGTCTGGCCGAAATCTTCCTTGGTGACCTGCTCTTCCTCGTCGGCGGCGAGGTCCGCAAACCCAAGCGTCAAGCCGTTTACAAGAAAATGAAGCGTCGCGAGGGCGGCATTCTCGAACTTGCCCTGAAGGGTGGAATTGACCGCGGTCGAGGGCAGCGAGGCCCAGCGCAGGTGATTGCTGACGGCCGTCTGCCCGCCTTCCGGAACCGTGTCGCGATAGGCGCCGGCCACGGGCTCGAGGACATAGCTGTCCACGCCCATATTGAAGGCGAACACCTTGCGGTTCGCGCCTTCATAACGGTCGCGCACATCACTGCGTTCCTCAACCGGAACAGAGGAACATGCCGACAGCACAAGCGCCGCGCCAAGCACAAGCGGCAAAGCCGTCCTTCCGGCGGTCCGGCCAGCGTTCCGGGAAGACAGTCTCTGGAACATCATCATATGGAATTTACCCGTCGTCATTTAGCCTGAAGATATCGTAACGCGGCACAAATGAAAATATCGTCAAACAAAGCGGCAGATGTGAGGCGGCATTGCCGTGGCAGACAGGCGGCAACGCCCGGTCAAATGCCGCAGGGCCGGCTTCCGGCGTTGACCCCCGCCCGGCGATTTGCGACTTTGTCGCCCATGCAGACAGCCCCTTCGACAGCCCACCCTTGGCTTGACGGCCTGAACGACCCGCAGCGCGAGGCGGTGCAGACCCTGTCCGGCCCGTTGCTGGTGCTCTCCGGCGCCGGAACCGGCAAGACCCGGGTACTCACCTCGCGCCTTGCCGAACTGGTTGCGACCGGCGAGGCCAAGCCCTGGAACATCCTTGCGGTGACCTTCACCAACAAGGCGGCGCGCGAGATGAAGATGCGGGTCTCCGGCATGGTCGGCCCGATGGCGGAACAGGTGTGGCTCGGCACATTCCATGCTCTTGCGGCGCGCATGCTGCGGCGGCATGCCGATCTCGTGGGGCTGCGCAGCGATTTCACCATTCTCGACATGGATGACCAGAACCGCGTTCTCAAGCAGTTGATGGTGGCGGACGACATTGACCCGAAGCGCTGGCCGGTCAGGCTTCTGGGCGGTGTGATCCAGCGCTGGAAGGATCGTGGCCTGACCCCCGACAAGGTTGGCGTTGCCGAGGCCGGCGATCTTGCCAATGGCCGCCTGCGCCAGCTCTACGAGGCCTACCAGGCCCGGCTGCTGGCGCTGAACGCGGTCGATTTCGGTGATCTGCTGCTGCATATGCTGACCGTCTTCCGGGCGCATCCCGATGTGCTGGCCGAATATCACGGCCGCATCACCCACATCATGGTGGACGAGTATCAGGACACCAATGTGGCGCAATATCTTTGGCTGCGCCTTCTGACCGGGCCTGACCGCAACCTGTGCTGCGTCGGGGATGACGACCAGTCGATCTATGGCTGGCGCGGCGCCGAAGTCGGCAACATCCTGAAGTTCGACAGCGATTTCCCCGGGGCGAAGATTGTCCGTCTTGAAGAGAATTATCGTTCGACGGGGCATATCCTCGCGGCGGCATCCGGGATCATCGCGCGCAACGAGAGCCGTCTTGGCAAGACGCTCTTCACCGCTGCCGACGAGGGTGAGAAGCTGCGCGTCAACGGCTATTGGGACGGCGCCGACGAGGCACGGTCCGTTTCATCGGAAATCGAATCGCTTCAGGCCGCCGGGGTCAATCTCTCGAAGGTGGCCGTCCTTGTGCGGGCCGGGTTCCAGACGCGCGAATTCGAGGAACGCTTCATCGCCATCGGCCTTCCCTACAAGGTGCTTGGCACAAGGTTCTACGAGCGCGCCGAGATCCGCGACGCCATCGCCTATCTGCGCCTGGTGACCCAGCCTTCGGACGATCTTGCGTTCGAACGCATCGTCAATGTTCCGAAACGCGGGCTCGGTACCGCCAGCCTTCAGGCCGTCCATGTGCAGGCGCGAGCATCCGGCAAACCCCTGATGGCGGCTGCCATCGACCTTGTGACGACCGACGAGCTGCGCCCGGCGGCGCGCAACGCGCTTGGCGGGTTCTGCAAGGATATCGGCCGCTGGCGCGAGGCCGCGGCAGGCATGCACCATACCGATCTTGCGAAGATGGTGCTGGATGAATCCGGCTATACCGGCATGTGGCAGGCGGACCGCTCGCCCGAGGCGGAGGGACGGCTGGAGAACCTGACCGAGCTTGTCAACGCCATGCAGGATTTCGATACGCTGCAGGGCTTCCTCGAGCATATCTCGCTGGTGATGGACGGTGATACTGACAGCGAGCAGGGCGAGGTCATGCTGATGACGCTTCACTCCGCCAAGGGGCTGGAGTTCGACACCATCTTCCTTCCCGGCTGGGAAGAGGGCGTCTTCCCGAGCCAGCGGACCATCGACGAGAATGGCGCCGTCGGCCTCGAGGAAGAGCGGCGGCTCGCCTATGTCGGCATCACCCGCGCCCGCAAGCAGGTGCATCTGAGCTTTGCCGGCAGCCGCCGGATACACGGCCAGTGGCAATCCTCCATTCCCTCGCGCTTTGTTCAGGAACTGCCGCCCGAGACGGTGATCGAGGACATCGCACAGGGGCTTGGCGGCGGCATCCCGTTCGGCCGCGCCAGCCAGGCACGACTTGCCGGTGGCGGCGAGTTCGGCGATGCGCGGCGCGGCGGCTATGGCCCCGGCTGGCGGCGCATGGCGGCCCGGCAGGAGGCCGGCAGCGAGCCCTCCTTCACTGCGCAGGGCAATGCCGGAGGCTTTGCCTCTGGCGACCGGGTGTTCCACCAGAAATTCGGCATGGGCAATGTCGTTCATGTCGACGGCGACAAGCTGGAGATCGCCTTTGACAGGGCCGGCCACAAGAAGGTCGTCGCCGGCTTCGTCAGCAAGCCCTGAGACGCCGATGACCGCGTTGTTCCAGGCACGGCTGCAGCTTGACGAGCGTCTCACCCCCGCCGAGCTTGCCGGCTTCGAAACCGTGTTTTCCGAGCTTCTTGACGCGGCGGCCACGGCCCATCTTCGCGATGGCGGCGGTGACTGGCTGATCGAGGCGCTGTTCACCGACCCGCCTGCCGAGGATGCGGTGGCGGCCCTGCTGGCGCCCGTCTTTGCGGATTGCGGGCTGACACCGGTGCCGGTGGCCATCACGCCGCTAGCGCAGCGCGACTGGCTTGCCGAGAACCGCGCCGCCTTTCCGCCGCGCCGCATCGGCCGGTTCTGGATATACGGCAGTCATGTCGAGACGCCGCCGCCGCCGACAAGCTGGCCGCTTCTGGTCGAGGCGGCGCAGGCGTTCGGGTCGGGCACGCACCCGACGACCGAAGGCTGCCTTCGCGCTGCCGAGGCGATCCTGCGCCGTGACAGGCGGCTTCGCTGGCGTGCGCTTGATATGGGATGCGGGTCTGCGATCCTCGGTCTCGGACTTCTCAAGGCACGGCCCGGGACCATGCTTGTCGCCGCTGACAATGATATCCTCGCCGTGACCACCGCGGCAGAGAACGCACGGATCAACCATCTGCCGCCGCTTCGGGTCAAGGCCGTGCTCTCGCAAGGCTATGCGGACCCGGCGGTGCGCCGCCGCGCGCCCTATGACCTGATCTTTGCCAACATTCTTGCCGGGCCGCTCTGCGGCATGGCACGGGACCAGATGGCGGCGCTGGCCCCGCATGGCTGGCTGGTGCTGTCAGGCATCCTGAACCAGCAGGCGGTGATGGTCGAACGCCGCTATGCCGCCGCCGGGGCGCGGATCACGGCGCGGCTGACAATCGGCGACTGGACAACGCTGGTGCTGCGCCCGGCAAGGCTTGGCCGGTCTGCGGGCCTGTGGCATCCTCGAGGGACTGCTTCCGCCACCTGATCCGGACCTCCGCCATGACCGCTTCCTCCAATGTTGCTTCCGAAAGGCTGGCAGGCCTTCGTGACATTCTCGCAGCGCGCGGCCTCGATGGCTGGTATGTCGGGCGCGAGGACATGTATCAGGGCGAAGAGGTGCCTGCCGCCGAGGAACGGCTGGCTTTCATCAGCGGGTTCACCGGGTCGGCCGGTTTCGGACTGATCCTTGGCGGTTCGGCAGGGCTGTTCAGCGACGGGCGCTATACGCTGCAAATGTCGAACCAGTCGGATGGCGATCACTGGCAGTGCTTTACCCTGCCCGAGGCCGGGCTTGGCAGTTTCCTCGCCGGAAAGGATCTGGAAGGCGCGCGCATCGGGATTGATCCGAGGCTGGTGACGGTCAACGGATATGCAAGGCTTGCCAAGCAGCTCACCGCCGCCGGCGGAAGCCTCGTCGCCGAGGAAGAGAACCCGATCGACGCCCTGTGGCACGGCGAGCGCCCCGCACCGCCGGTCTCGCGCCCGTTCCGCATGCCGGACCGTGTCGCCGGCAAAAGCATGACAGACAAGCTCGCCGAACTGGATGACCGTCTGGCGCAGGCAGGGTGCGATGCGGTGGTGATCAGCCGCGCCGATGCGGTGAACTGGCTTGTGAACATCCGCGGAACCGATCTCTCGAACACGCCGATCAACCTGCTGTTCGCGCTCTATCACCGCGAGAACGGCCTGATCCTGATCGGAGACATCACGCGGCTGGCGCCGGTGATGGAGGGCGACATTGCTAACAATGCCGCGATCGTCCCGCTGGCGCAGTTTGGCGAGCTGATCGACCCGCGCGCCGGCTATGATGACGGGGCGAAAGTGATGTTCGATCCGGACAGCCTGCCCAAGGCGCTGCATGCGCCGCTGGTGAATGCCGGCATCGACCTCGCCGAGGCGCCATGTCCGGTGACCGCGATGAAGGCGCTGAAAAACCCGACCGAGCTTGCCGGAACGCGCCGGGCGCATGTCGAGGACGGCGCGGTCATGGCGCGGTTCATGTGCTGGCTCGACAGCGGCGCGGCGCGCGGCATGCGCGAGACCGAGATCGCGGCACATCTTCTCGCGCTGCGCAAGGCAAGCCCGCGGTTCATGGCGTCCAGCTTCGAGACCATCTGCGGGTCCGGCCCGAACGGGGCCATTGTGCATTACCGGGCGCTGCCGGGGGCCGATATCACGCTGACCGAAGACAGCCTGCTGCTTCTGGATTCCGGCGCGCATTACAATGACGGCACCACCGACATCACCCGCACGGTCGCCATCGGCACACCGGACGCCGAGATGATCCATGCCTTCACGGCTGTCCTGCGCGGCCATATCGCGGTGGCGCGGGCGCGCTTTCCCGAAGGCACAACCGGCCAGCAGATCGACGTGATGGCGCGCGCGCCGATGTGGTCTGTCGGGCTGGACTATGCCCATGGCACCGGTCATGGGGTCGGCCATGTGATGCAGGTTCATGAGGGGCCTGCCAGCATTTCCAAGCGCGGCAGCGTGCCGCTTGCGGCGGGCATGCTGCTGTCGAACGAGCCGGGATTCTACCGCGCCGGCGGATGGGGCATTCGCACCGAAAACCTGATCGCGGTGAATGCGCCGGATGATGACGGATATTTCAGCTTCGAGACCATTACGCTCTGCCCCATCGACAGGCGGCTGATCGATGCCGGCATGCTGCTTGCCGAGGAGCATGCATGGCTTGATGCCTATCATGCGCGGGTTCATGCCGAACTGACGCCCGAGCTGGAGGGCGAGGATGAGGTTCTGGCCTGGCTGGACGCCGCCTGTGCTCCATTGTAGAGAGCGTCGTCCTGACCCTTTGCCAGCTTTTGGCTAGTCTGAGATCAGGGCCAGCCATGTCTCCTCGGCGAGAACGGTGACGCCGAGCTCGGCCGCCTTGCGGGCTTTCGATCCCGCATCGGCGCCGGCAACCAGATAATCGGTCTTCGCCGATACGGATCCCGACACTTTGGCTCCCAGCCCCTCGGCGCGTGCCTTGGCCTCGGCCCGCGACATGCCGGACAGGGTGCCGGTAAAGACGATGGTCTTGCCGCTGACCGGGCTGTCCTCGGACGGGCGTTCCGGCGGGATCACGCTGAGCTGGGCCAGCAAATCCTCGACCGCCGCGCGGTTGGTCTCGTTGGCGAAGAAGCCGACAAGGTCCGCCGCCATGGAATCGCCGACCTGGTCGATGGCAATCAGGTCGGCGATTGTGGCCTCGATATCGGCATCTGGCGCAAGCGCCGCCATCATCGCGCCCGGGTTGTCGAAATGCAGCGCCAGAAGCCGCGCCATGGCCTGCCCGACCTGGCGGATGCCAAGGGCGAAGATCATCCGCTCGAAGGCGATCTCGCGCCGCGCCTCGATCGCCGCCAGAAGGTTGCTGATCGACACCTCGCCATAGCCGTCGAGTTCCGCCAGCGCGTCCCGCCGCTCGCCAAGCCGGAAGATATCGGCCGGCCGCCCGATCCAGCCGAGCCCGACGAACTGGTCGATTTGGCGCGCGCCGAGCCCCTCGATGTCAAAGGCATTGCGCGAGACGAAATGCTTCAGCCACTCCAGGCGCTGTGCCGGGCATTCGAGGCTGTTTGTGCAGCGCCGGACCGCTTCGCCCTCGGGGCGTATGGCCGGTGCGCCACATTCCGGACAGCTGTCCGGGAAGGCAAACTCGGTGCTGCCGGCCGGGCGCGCCTCGGTGATGACGCGCACCACCTGCGGAATGACGTCGCCGGCGCGCTGGATCACGACGCGGTCGCCGACCCGGATGTCCTTGCGGCGGATTTCGTCCTCGTTGTGCAGCGTGGCGTTCGACACGACCACCCCGCCGACGGTGACCGGCTGCAGCCGTGCCACCGGGGTGAGCGCGCCGGTACGGCCGACCTGTATGTCGATGGCGTTGAGCACGGTCTCGGCCTGTTCCGCCGGAAATTTGTGGGCAAGGGCCCATCGCGGCGCGCGCGCCACCTGTCCCAGCCGGTCTTGGAAATCATGCCTGTCGACCTTGTAGACGACGCCGTCGATGTCATAGCCGAGATCCGGCCGCGCGACGCCGATGGCTGCGTATTGTTCAAGAAGTCCGGCGACATCCGCGCGTCGGTCCGACAGCGGATTGATGCTGAAGCCCATGTCACCGAGCGCGGCAAGGCTGCGCATATGGGTGTCGGCAAGCGGGGCGCTGGCCTCGCCCAGCGAATAGGCGAAAAACTGTAACTTTCGCGAAGCGGTAACCGCCGGGTCCTTCTGGCGAAGCGATCCGGCAGCGGCATTGCGCGGATTGGCGAATATCTTGGCGCCGGCCGCTTCCTGCGACGCGTTCAGCGCCAGGAAATCCGCCTTGTCCATATAGAGCTCGCCGCGCACCTCAAGCACCTGCGGCGGCGATCCGGCGAGGGACTGCGGCACCGCATCCACCATGCGGATATTGGCCGTCACATCCTCGCCCTCGGCCCCGTCGCCGCGCGTCGCCGCCTGTACCAGCCTGCCGCCCTCATAGCGCAGCGACAGCGACAGCCCGTCGATCTTCGGCTCGGCGGTGAAGGCAAGCTCGTCATCCTCGCCCAGCGACAGGAACCGGCGGATGCGGGCGGCGAAATCCTCGATATCCTCGTCGGTGAAGCCGTTGTTCAGCGACAGCATCGGACGCGCATGGCGCACCTTGCCGAAACCGGCGGCAGCCGGCGCGCCGACGCGCAGGCTCGGGCTGTCCACGCGAACCAGTGCGGGGAAGGCGGCTTCGAGCGCGCGGTTGCGGGCCACCAGCGCGTCATAGTCGGCATCGCTGATGACCGGATCATCCTCGCCGTGATAGCGCATGTCGTGAAAAGCGATGGCTGCGGCCAGACCGGCAAGCTCGGCCGCGGCGGCTGTTTCGTCCATCTGTTCAGGCGGCAATGTACCCGGCCTCATGGTGCCGGGATCACCTGCACCGTTATTATCCTGCTGATGCGTCATTCTACCCCTCCCGCAGGGCCAGGGCGGCGGCGCGTGCCTCTGCGGTGATCTCCTCGCCTGCCAGCATGCGGGCGATTTCCTCGGTACGGGCGCTGTCGTTCAGCGGTTCAGTGCCGCTGATGACGCCGCTGTCGGTGGCGGTCTTGGCAATCTTCATATGCTGGTCGCCCTTGGCTGCGACCTGCGGGGAATGGGTCACGACAAGCGTCTGGGTCGTCTGGCCAAGCCGCGCAAGCCGCTCGCCCACGGCTGCGGCGACAGCGCCGCCGACGCCTGAATCAACCTCGTCGAAGATCAGCGTGCGACCGGTCTCGTCGCCTTCCAGCGCCACCTTCAGTGCCAGCAGGAAGCGCGCCAGCTCGCCGCCTGACGCGATGCGGTCGATGGGGCCGGCTTTCATGCCCTTGTTGGTGCTGGCCTCGAAGCGGACCTGTTGCGTGCCAAGCGGCCCGAACTGTTCGGGAGGCAGGTCGCTGATGGCGGTGACAAAGGTGGCTCCGTCGAGCTTCAGCGGCGGCAGTTCGGTGCCGACCGCCGCATCCAGAGCCTGCGCCGCGCGAAGCCTGTTGGCGGCCACGACTTCGGCGATCTTGCGGTAATAGTCGCGCCATTGCCGTTCATTATCGGCAAGGCCTGCCAGCGCGCCCGCTGAATCCTCGATACCGGCAAGATTTGCCGCAAGGCGGGCATGAACCTCGACAAGCCCGTCCGGCTCGCAATCATGCTTGCGTGCCTGCTGGCGAAGCTCGTGAAGCCTGTCATCGACAAGCTGAAGCCGCCCCGGATCACTTTCCAGCGCGTGCCCGGCGCCGCTGATGGCTGCGCCGGCCTCTGACAATTCGGCATCCGCGCGTTCAAGCGCGGATTTCGCCTCGTCCAGAATGCCGCCGGCATAGGGCGCGGCTTTCTCCAGCGCGGCAAGGGCGCGCCCGATGGTCGACTGTGCCCCTGTTTCACCGAAAATGGCGTCGTCGGCAACGCCGAGGCTTTCGCCGATGCGCCCGACATTCGCCAGCCTCTCGCGCTCGGCCGACAGCTCGGCCTCTTCGCCGGCGGTTGGTGCGAGCAGGTCGAGCTGCTCCACGGCATCGCGAAGCCACTCTTCCTCGGCACGGGCCTTTTCGAGCTCCTGCTTGGCCCGGGCAAGGTTGCGCTGCGCCTGAAGCCAGTTTTCCCAGCCGGATTTCAGCTTTTCCAGAACATCTTCATGACCGGCGGCACGGTCGAGCAGCGTGATATGTGTCGATGTATCGAGAAGGCCGCGCCCTTCGAACTGGCCCTGGATCTCGACAAGCGTATCGCCGACCTCACGGAGAAGGGCGGCCGAAACCGGAACGTCGTTGATGCTTGCTGATGACTTTCCGTCGGCCTTCAGCCTGCGGCGCAGGATCAGCTCCTCGTCTGGCGGGATGTCGGCCTCGGCGAGACGGGCCCAGACCGGATGGGACGCATCAAGGCGAAAGACCGCCGAGACGTGCGCCGCGTCGGCACCCTCGCGGATCAGGCGGAAATCCGCCCGGCTGCCAAGGGCGAGGCCCAGCGCGTCGAGAAGGATGGATTTGCCTGCTCCGGTCTCGCCGGTCAGGACCGTCAGGCCACCTTCAAAGGAAAGCGTCAGACGTTCGATCAGGACGATGTTGGATACGGTCAGGCTGTGCAGCATCACTCGACATCAAAAAGCGAGGCGACGGAATCGACCGTGCGCTGGAATATACCTTGCGGAAGCGACCTTTCCGGGTCCTCGGCAAGGGCCAGAAGCTCGCTCGTCCAGAAGGAATCGGGATAGTTATAGACCGCGACCGACCCGACCCGGTCCGCCTCTTCGATCAGACCCAGCGCCAGATAGGCCTCGACCATACGGTACAGCGCTTCGGGCACCTGATTGCTTGTCTGGTATTCGCGCACCACGCGCTCGAACCTGCGAAGGGCGGCCGCGTAGTGCCGACGCTCGATATAGAACCGCCCGACCGCCATTTCCTTTCCGGCAAGATGCGAGCGCGCAAGGTCGGCCTTCAGCCTGGCGTCGCGGCTGTAAGTGCCTTCCGGATAGCGAAGCAGCAGGTCGTCAAAGGCATTCAGCGCAAGGAGTGTCATCTCGGCGTCGCGTTCGACATCGGCGATCTGCTCGTAATATGACAGGGCCTTCAGATAATAGGCGTATTCCACCATGCCATCAGCCGGATTGAGTTCGATGAACCTGTCCAGCGCAGCAACGGCACGCGGATAATTGTTATCCTGATAGAACGACCAGGCGGCCATGATCTGCGCGCGCACTGCAAGGTCGGAATAGGGGTGTTGGCGCTCGACTTCCTCAAATTGTGGCGCAGCCTTTTCCGCATCGCCCTGAAGCACCAGGGACAACGCCTCGTCATAGAGCTTGTCGGCCGGACGCTCGACCTGTTCGGGAAAGTCGGGTGAGGCACAACCGGCAAGAGAAACAGCAAGAACGGCAATCGCAAGAGAATGACGGGAGATCGAGTGATGGGCCAAGGCGGCTCTCCAGCAGGACGAGGGTTTTACCGGCAGGGGCGTCACGCTGCCCGGTCACCGTAAGGAATGACAATAGCCGCAAGCGCGTCGGGTGAAAAGACGCCAGTTGGCTTCGAGATGACAGGCGCGAGGGCCATCGCTCGGACGCGTTCGTCGACGTGTTGAGGGGGTAACCGGCCTAGACGGCAGCGGCGGCGGCGGCAACCTCGGGAAGCGCGTAGCCGTCCGAATGATCGCTGGCAACGCCTTCTTCGATGATCTGGTAGCAGGCCGGGGAATTCCACAGGGTGCGGATCAGCTTGGCGCACATGGCATGGCCGGGGCGTGACGCCGTGACCTTGCCGCGCGTCATCATGCCGAGGAGATAGAGATCGCCAAGGCAATCAAGGATTTTGTGGCGAACGAATTCACGCGGCATGCGAAGGCCGCCCTCGTTCAGAATTTCGCCGTCCTTCACAACCACCGCATTGCTCAGCGACCCGCCAAGGGCAAGGCCCGCATTCTGCATCGCTTCGACATCACGCATCTGGCAGAAAGTGCGCGCCGCGGCGAGATCGCGGACGAAGCTGCCATTGCCGTGGAAATAGTGGAAGCTCTGGCGACCGATGGCCGAATCCTCGAAATCAATCTCGGCCTCGATTTCGAGGCCGTTTGCAGGCTCGATCCTCGCCCATCCGCCAGCATGCTCGACGCTGACCGGAGCCGTGACGACCAGTGTACGACGGCGCACCGGAAGTGTGGTGATGCCCGCGCGCAGGATCGCCTCGACGACCGGCAGGCTGCTGCCATCCAGAATGGGAGCCTCCCCGGAGTCGATCTGGACGATGGCGTTGTCGATGCCGAGACCGGCAAAGGCGGCCATGATATGCTCGACAGTCTCGAGGCGCACGCCGTCCTCGTTGGAGATCCGCGTGCACAACCGCGCCTGCTCGACGTTGTCGGGATGCGCGTTGATGGTCTGACGGCTTTCGGTGATGTCGATGCGGCGGAACTGGATGCCGGAGTTCGGAGCTGCCGGGTGAATCTCGACCCGGACGAAACGGCCGGAGTGCAGCCCTATGCCATCGAAGGAGATGACATTGCCTACTGTGGTCTGCATCGACTGTTCACTGTGCATAGACGAGATGGTCCCGGCTGGTATTTTTATCTTTCCGCGGTTGGTTCCGCGGTAATGGCCGGTTGCTGCGCAAAAGACCACGCATGAATTAATAAACGCCGGGCCACCACAATCAAATCACATTTGGTTACCGGTTGTTACAACAACAGCAGCCGCTAACCATTGCATGACATAGAAAAAGGCCCGGCATTACACCGGGCCCTGTCCTGGTTTCACACCATTGCGGCGGCATAAACCGCCAGCTCAGGATGAAACGCGCTAGTTTGCCTGCCGGCGCAGGAACGCCGGAATTTCAAGATCGTCCGACTGCCGGTCAAGCGCTGCAGGCTCGGGCATACGGCTCATCACGTCGGCACGCGGCAGATCAAGGATTGACGGCGCGTCTGGCGCCACCGGCTCCTCGGCCGCGGCTTCCGCCGGTGTTTCGACCTCGGGCTCACGCCGCTGCGACACAGCCTCGTCCGCAGGCTTTGCCGTCCACAGGTTCGAGATCTTGTTGATCAGGCTGGTCTTCCCGCCGGCAGGTCCGGTTTCCGGCACGGACTCGCTTTCGGGCATGGCCACCGGTTCCGCCGGCACAAAGGCGCGGCGTGGTGCGGTCAGTTCCTCCGGCGTGTCTGCCACCATCACCGTGTCCCCGGCGCTTTCGGCGGCCGCTTCCCGGTCCGCCGGATCGGCAGGCTGGTCGATGTCGGCCGGCATGCCGCTTGCGAAGGAGGCCGCGCGCTCGTTGGCGATGGCCTCGTCGAGCGACATCTGCGACCCGTCCTCGGCCTCCGCGGCCGTCTCGTGCTCGCGCGCCAGCGGCAGCTCGCGTGAGCCGCCCTTGCCGATGGCCAGGAAGGCCAGGCGCGGGCTTGGCTGCGGTTCTGCGGCGACTGGTGCCTCGATTGTTTCAGGCAGGCCGGTTGCCGCGCCTTGCGAAGGTTCTGCCTCGGCAGATGCTGTCTCTTCAGCTGGTGCCGGGGTTTGCGGCAGGGCGGGCGGCTCCGGCAGCTCCGCGACCTCCGGAACAGCTGTCGTCGCGCTGTCCGCGATACCCGTCGGTGCCGAGATCACTGTCGAGGGACGCGAGGTCGGCGCCTTGATGAAGGTCGGTGCCTCGCGGCGCGCGGCAGCTGTCTCGATGCCGGTGGCGACGATCGAGACCCGCATGATGCCATCCAGCTTCTCGTCGAAGGTTGAGCCGAAGATGATCACGGAGTCACTGTCGATCTCGTCGCGGATGCGGTTGGCGGCCTCGTCTACCTCGAACAGCGTCATGTCCATGCCGCCGGTGACATTGATCAGCACGGCGCGCGCGCCGGCCATCGAGATGTCATCCAGAAGCGGGTTGTTGATCGCGGCTTCGGCTGCCTGAGTGGCCCGGCCCTCGCCGGATGCCTCGCCTGTTCCCATCATCGCCTTGCCCATCTCGCACATCACTGAACGGATATCGGCGAAGTCGAGATTGATCTGGCCGGGCTTGATCATCAGGTCGGTGACGCCTGCCACGCCCTGGTGAAGCACCGTGTCGGCCATGTGGAACGCATCGGCGAAGGTGGTACGCTCGTTGGCGATCCGGAACAGGTTCTGGTTCGGGATCACGATCAGCGTATCGACATGAGCCTGCATCTCCTCGATGCCGGTCTCGGCCTGCCCCATGCGGCGCTGGCCTTCGAAGTCGAACGGCTTGGTCACGACGCCCACCGTCAGGATGCCACGCTCGCGGGCGGCGCGGGCGATGACAGGAGCCGCGCCGGTGCCGGTACCACCGCCCATGCCGGCGGTGATGAAGACCATGTTGCAGTCGGCGAGCTCGCTCATCACGGCTTCAATGCTTTCTTCGGCGGCGGCGCGGCCGACATCGGGCTTGGAGCCGGCGCCGAGGCCCTGGGTGATCGCCGATCCGAGCTGGATCTTGCGCGGCGCGAGCGAATGCGCCAGCGCCTGGCCGTCGGTGTTCGCCACCAGGAAATCAACGCCGTCGAGATCGGCACTGATCATGTTGTTGACGGCATTGCCGCCGGCGCCGCCGACACCGACCACGGTGATACGCGGGCGAAGTTCCTGCATGGTTTGCGGAACGGACAGATTGATGGTCATGATTGTCTCCCTGTTGTGGTGGTTGACCATGTGGCTGCCTGTGCCGGAAACACACATGGCCTGGCAGCGGTTGGGTGCGGGGTATTGGCAGGGCCGGTCGCCCCCGCAGCGATGGCCGGCCCCCTTGAAAGGGTGCTGGAAAAACGTGTCCGGAAATCAGTCAAACTGGCTGTCATCTGATCTGCTCCTTTCTCACAGATTGTCCCGGAACCATGCGCCGAGCCGTTCCATCGGCCCGTGAGGCAGGGTTCGTGTCTGTCGTTCTGCCGGATCATCCGCTGTCAGCCTGCTGACATGGATGAGCGCGCCGACGGCGGCTGCGCTCGACCGGCTTGTTTCCTCGACCGCAAGATTGCTGATCCCCGACGGCTGGCCGAGAACCACGTTGCGGCCGGCGAGCTGGGCACAGAAATCTGCGATGCCGGTAAGCTGGCTGGCACCGCCGGTCAGCACAAACCTGTTGCCGGCGGCATATTCCATCCGCGCGGCGCGCATGCGGTCTGTCAGGAGCTCGACCACCTCTTCGATGCGGGGCTTGATCACGGCGCTCAGCAGGCTGCGCTCGATGGTCTTGCCGCCGGCCTCGATCACATCGCCCAGACCGGGGATGGTGATATTGTCCGACATGCCGAGCTGGACGGCCTGGCGCACGGGCGAGGGGGCCTTGGCCATGGCATCGACCGGTGTGATCGAGCCGTGGACCGCTTTCAGCCGCTCGGCCTCGCCAAGCGGCGTGGACAGGATCCTGGCGATGTCCGTGGTCACGTGCTGGCCGCCAACCGGCACCGTGTCGACATAGATCAGCTTGCCGTCCATGAAGATCGCGGCAGAGGATGTTCCGCCGCCAAGATCGATGACTGTGCAGCCCAGCTCGCGCTCTTCCTCGCCAAGGCAGGCAAGTCCGGCGGCATATCCGGCATGGATGAACCGGTCGACACGCAAATGGTTCAGGGCCAGCGCCTCGATGATGTTGGACAGGCTGGTGCGCGAGGCGGCGACGGTCAGGTAATCGACCGACAGCTTGTTGCCGCGCATGCCGGCCGGGTCGGCGATGCCGCGCATCTCGTCGAGGCTGTAGTGAAGCGGGTGGAACTGCATCAGCTGCAGCGCCGGGTCCAGCGCCTGTGCGCCGCAGCGGTCCAGAAGCCTGCGGATGTCACGGCGGCTGACAGTGCTGTCCGACAGTGTCATGTGCTGTGTGCCAAAGGCAGAATGTGGCCGGCCCCCCGGCATCACGACGCTGACCGAGGTAATGGACAGGCCGGCGGCGCGCTCGGCGCTCTGCACGCAATTGCCGATGGCATCGCTGAATTCCGACAGCACATTCACCTCGCCGGCGCGCATCCCTGCAGATGCGTGGGTTCCCTGGCCGATCAGGCTCAACGTGCCGAGCTTGTCGATCTCGCCGATCATGCAGCAAATCTTCGAGCTGCCGATGTCGAGAATGGCAAACGGCTTGTGGCTGTTGCGCCGGGTTCCGAGCCTCATGTCTCTCTCCCCTTGCCGCGAACCGGAATATTCGGCTCGACGATCATCTGGTCGGGCACACGCATGTCGATCACCGCAAGGTCGCGGTCGATAATCCTCTTGCTGTGGTCGATCACCGCGAGGCGCGACCATGCCGTGCGCGGGTCGGTCTCGGGAAGGCGGACCCGGATGCCGTTGCGAAGATGGACGTCCCAGCGGCGCTCGGACTGGTAGGTGACGGCCCAGACCTCGGCGAACAGCTCCGGCTCGGTCCGCAGGATGTTCAGCAACGGAGCGGCGTTTGGCGCGGCGCTGCTTCCCGCGACCACGGTGAGATGGCCGAAGGCAGCCGGGTCGGCGCCGGAAATGATGTCTCCATGCTCGTCGATCACGCGATGTCCTGCTTCGGTCTGCAGCAGCGCCATCGGAACCCTCTCGGTCAGGATCAGGCGGATGGTTGACGGCATGCGGCGCTCGACGGCGATCTCGCGCACCCAGCCGATGGTGGCAAGCCGTTCATGCAGCGCGGGCAGCGAGATTGTCAGCATCGGTTGTCCGAGGGTGAGCTCGCTCGCGGCGATCAGCACTTCTTTCGGCGTATGCGCGCGCCCCTGAACCTCGATGGTCTGAAGGCGAAGGCCGGCATCGGCGCTGGCGGTCACGAAACCGGTCGACAGGCGGCCACGCTCTGCATAGGCGAAAATACCGGTGGCAAGCAGTCCGGCCATCATCGCGCCGGTGACGATGATCCGCAGGCTCGGCCGCCTGGCCGGCCGCGTCATGCCTGCCTCGGCCGTCCGCTCTGGCGGCTGCAGGTCTGTGGTGCGCCTTGCACCGGAGTTCGCCGCGGCGGCTGTCCCCTTGCCGGGGCGCATGAACGGGATCAATCGTCGCATTGCGCAGTCTCCAGCAGATGATTGACGAGTTCTTCTCCGGACAGGCCGACAAAGCGGGCCTGTTCCGGCACAAGCGAGGTGGCGGTCATGCCGGGCACGGTGTTGATCTCGAGCATGAAGAGCTGGCCGCGATCCTCGTCCCAGCGGTAGTCGGCGCGGATCACGCCGCGGCATCCAAAATGGCGATAGGCGCGTTCGGCCCAGTCGCAGGCCTGAAGCGTGACGTCCTGCGGAATATCGGCCGGCAGCACATGCTCGGAGCCGCCTGGCGCGTATTTCGCGTCGAAATCATAGAAGGCGACCTTCGGCTTGATCTCGGTGACGCAGAGCGCGGTGCCGTCGAGAACCGACACGGTAAGCTCGCGCCCCGGGATATAGGGCTCGGCGATCAGTTCGGTATCGATGTCCCACTGGCTTCGCGCCGGCGGGCTCTTGCTGTCGGCCTCGACGATGACGACGCCGACGCTGGAGCCGTCATTGCGCGGCTTGATCACATGCGCGCCGGTAAAGTCGGCGGGATATACATGGCTGTCCTCGACCAGCAGCAGGTCGGCAGGCACGGCGATGCCGACCTCGGCGAGCATGCGCTTGGCACGGACCTTGTCCATGGCGTTGGCCGAGGCGAGAAGGCCGCTGTGGGTGTAGGGGATGTTCATGATGTTGAGCAGCCCCTGGATGTTGCCATCCTCGCCGATCTGGCCGTGCAGCGCGTTGAACACGCGCGCCGGCTTCATCTCGGCAAGGGTGGCGGCGATATTCCGGTCGACCTCGATCTCGACGGCATCCCATCCGGCATTGCGCGCCGCCTGGCCGCAGAAGCTGGCGGTGACACGGCTGACGCGCGCCTCGGATGTCCAGCCGCCCATCAGGACGGCAACACGATCGCCTGTCATGCGCCGCCTCCTGTGTCAGACTGGTTCCGGGGGTCGGCCTGCCCGTCGGCAAGCGCACCCACGCGCCGGATTTCCCAGCGCAGCGCCGGGCCGCCGCGCGCGTTCACACGGTGCCGCACGGTCTCGCCGAGCATCTCGATGTCATGTGCCGAGGCATCGCCGGTATTGATCAGGAAATTGCAGTGCTTTTCCGAAACCTGGGCGCCGCCGACCACAAGGCCCCGGCATCCGGCCGCATCGATTTCCTGCCAGGCCTTGCCGCCCGGCGGATTGGCAAAGGTGCTGCCGCCGGTGCGCACGCCGCGAGGCTGCGCATCGCCGCGGCTGGCGACGATTTCCTTCATGCGCGCCTTGATGGCTGCTGTATCGCCGGGGCGCGCCTGCAGTTCGGCATGGGTGAAGATCCAGTCGGCCGGGGCATCTGTATGGCGATAGGCCATGCCCATCTCCGCCGGGGTCGCGCTGACGGGCTGTCCCTGCCGGTCAAAGCCGTGGGCGCGGATGGTGATGTCGCGGAATTCGCCGCCATAGGCGCCGGCATTCATCCGCAGGCCGCCGCCGACCGTTCCCGGAATGCCGATCAGGAATTCCAGCCCGGCCAGGCCGTTGCGCGCGGCATATCGCGCGACGTCGGCATCGGTGGCACCGGATCCGGCGGTGACAATCTCGCCTTCGTGGCTGATGGCGGTCATATGCGCGCCAAGCCTGACGACGACGCCCGGAATGCCGCCGTCACGCACCAGCAGGTTGGATCCGGCGCCGACGGGCAGCACCGGTATCTCTGCCGGGCAGGCGGCGAGGAAGGCGCCGAGATCGGCGGCATCAGCCGGGCTGAAAATGATATCCGCCGGGCCGCCGACACCGAACCAGGTGTGGCGCGCCATCGGCACGGCCTCGCCATAGTCGCCGCGAACGGCGGGAAGACGTTCGATCAACGGGCCGGTCATGATCCCGCCTCCCGCAATGCGTCCATCTCTTCAGGAAGGCGCGCCGCCCAGCCGGTGATGTCTCCGGCGCCGAGGCACATCACCAGATCGCCCTCGCCGGTGCGCGAGATGATCTCGGCGGCAAGCGCCTCCGGCCCCTGCAGCGCGGCCGGGCCCCTGTGCCCGCGGTCGCGCAACCCGTTCACCAGATCATCGCGGCTCACTCCGGGGATCGGCGTCTCGCCCGCGGCATAGACATCGGCGACGAGAACCTCGTCGGCGTCATTGAAACAGCCGCAGAAATCATCGAACAGGTCGGCAAGGCGGCTGTAGCGGTGCGGTTGCACGACGGCGACCAGCTTGTTGGTGCCGCACAGCATGCGGCCTGCCTGCAGGGCGGCGCGGATTTCCACAGGGTGGTGCCCGTAATCGTCGATCACGGTCACGCCGCCGCTGACCCCCTTGGTCTCGAAGCGCCTGCCGACCCCGCCGAAGCCGTCAAGGGCCGCCGCGATGCGGTCGGGAACGACACCCATCTCCAGCGCCACCGCGATCGCGGCGAGGCAGTTCTGGACATTATGCTCGCCAAGCATCGGGAAGCGCACGCTCGGCATCATCTCGAACCCGCCGGCGGTGCGGTCGGACAGCATCACATCGAACAGCATCGCCGCCCCGTCGACACGCAGGTTGACGGCGCGCACATCGGCGTTCGCCGACATGCCGTAGGTGATGATCCGCCGGTCCTTGATCCCGGCCATCAGGCGCTGCACCGCCGGATGGTCGATGCACAGGGTGGCAAAGCCGTAGAAGGGAATGGAGGCGACGAAATTCAGGAAGGCCTGTTCCAGCGCATCATAGGTGCCGTGATGATCAAGATGCTCCGGATCGATATTGGTGACCACGGCGACGGTCGGGTTCAGCTTGGCGAACGAACCGTCGCTCTCGTCGGCCTCGACAACCATCCACTGGCCGCGGCCAAGGCGGGCATTGCTTCCCCATCCGGTGATGATGCCGCCATTGATCACCGTCGGATCGACGCCGGCGCTGTCCAGCAGGGTCGCCACCAGCGAGGTGGTCGTCGTCTTGCCATGTGTGCCGGCAACGGCGACTGACCAGCGAAGCCGCATCAGCTCGCCAAGCATCTCGGCGCGGTGCACGATCGGAATGAACCGCTCGCGCGCGGCCATGACTTCGGGATTGTCGGGCTTGATCGCGGTCGAGATCACCACGATCGAGGCATCGGCCACATTCTCGGCGGCCTGGCCGCAGATGACCTTGATGCCCTTGTCGCGAAGGCGGCGCACATTGGCGTTTTCCGAGCTGTCGCTTCCCTGCACTTGATAGCCGAGCTCGAACAGGATTTCGGCGATGCCGCTCATGCCGATGCCGCCGATGCCGGTGAAATGCAGGGTGCCGATGGACAGGGGAAGTTCACTCATCGGGCGCTCCTGCTGCCGCCGCTGGCGGCAAGGTCGAGGGCATAGCCGGCAATGGTGTCGGCGGCATCCGCGGCGGCGAGGCCGCGTCCGCCGCGTCCCATCGCGGCAAGTGTCGGCAAATCCGACAGAAACGTTGTGATCCGCGCCGCCAGTGCGGCCGCATCCAGCTCTGCCTCGGCAAGGCAGATGCCGCCGCCGGCAGCTTCGAGCTGGCGCGCATTCGCCGTCTGGTGGTCGTCCATCGCGCCGGCAAAGGGGATCAGGATGGCGGGGCGTCCCGATGCGGCCAGTTCGGCGACGCTGGAGGCGCCGGCGCGGCTGATCACAAGGTCGCTTTTGGCAAACCTGTCGGGCATGTCGTCGAAGAAGGTGCGGATTTCGGCGTCGATGCCGATTTCGCGATAGCGGGCCTGCAGCATATCCACCTGTTCGGCGCGGCATTGCTGGGTGACCCGCAGACGCGTGCGCAACGCCGGATCGACCTGTGCCAGCGCATCGGGAACCATGGTTGCGAACACGGCCGCGCCAAGCGATCCGCCGACAATCGTCAGCTCCAGCGCCTCGCGATCCGCGTCCGGCAGCTCGTCGATCTCGAGGAAGGCCGCGCGAACCGGCATGCCGGAAACGAAATGCATGACCTTGTCGGGAAGGTTTCGCGTGCCTTTCCAGCTCAGCGCGAGATGGCCGCACCAGCGGGCCAGCAGATGGTTGGCACGCCCGAGATGGGCATTCTGTTCATGCAGCACGGCCGGAATGCCGGTCAGGCGCGCGGCCAGCATCGGCGCAAAGGACGGATAGCCGCCGAACCCGACCATCGCGGCCGGCCGCCGGCGCCGCAGCATGGCAAGCGCCATGACCACACCGGCGCCGAGCTGCAGCGCCGCCCGGACCTTGCGGATCAGGCCGCGCTGGAAGGGCGAGCCCGCCGGCAGCACGCTGAAGGATGTTCCCGTCAGCAGGCGAGCGCCGCGCCGGTCGGTCATCACCATCGTGTCGGCGCCGCGACGCGCCAGCGCCTCGGCCACGGCAACGGCCGGGAACACGTGGCCGCCGGTGCCGCCTGCGGCAAGCGCGATCAATGGACGGGAAGGCGCGGTCATGACGACGCCTCCTGCAGATTGCGCCGGCCGGGAAGCACATAGGGCGCGCGACGCCTCGTCAGGGCGAGGATCAGCCCCATCGTCAGCCCGCTCGCGACAAGCGACGAGCCGCCATAGCTGATCAGCGGCAGGGTCATGCCCTTGGTCGGGATCAGATGAACGGAGGAAGCCATATGGATGGCAGCCTGCACACCGAACTGAAGCAGCAGGCTGGCGCTGGCGATCAGGCAGAACAGCCCCTCGTCAGACATCGCCCGCGAAAAGCCGCGAAGCACGATAAAGGCGTAAAGCGTCAGCAGCGTCAGGCAGGCCAGCGCGCCGAATTCCTCGCCGGCGACGGCGAAGATGAAATCGGAATGCGCGTCGGGAAGATGGTGCTTCACCGTTCCGTCACCCGGGCCGACACCGAACAGGCCGCCATTGGCGAAGGAATCGCGGGCCTTCTCGACCTGCCAGGCCCCACCTTCCCAGAACTGGTTGATCCGCTTGTGAACATGGCCAAGGGTGAAATAGGCGACCACCAGCCCCAGCGGTGCCAGCGCGACGATGCAGATGACAAGCAGCATCGGCATGCCGGCAAGGAACATCTGGAAGCCCCAGGTCAGCACCACCATCAGGGTCATGCCGATATCAGGTTGCAGCACGAGGATGCCGACAATCACCGCCATCAAAGCGGATGAATAGATCCATCCCGGGAAATCCTGCCCCTCGCGCCACAATGTCAGCAACCATGCCGAAACGACGGCGAACAGCGGCTTGGCGAATTCGGATGGCTGCAGGTTGATCCCGGCAATGGTGATCCAGCGGGTGGCGCCCTTGATTTCGCTTCCCGCGACAATCGCCAGCACCATCAGGCCGATGATCCCGACAAGCCCGACCAGCGCCAGCGCCCTGATCGGCCTTGGTTCCAGAAGGGAGACAGCCAGCATCAGCCCGACGGCCGGCACCAGGAAAATTCCCTGGCGCACGCCGAAATGCTGCGACGGCAGGTTGATCAGCGTCGCCACCGCCGGTCCGGCGGCCATCACCAGAAGCGTCCCGACAACCATCAGCAGAAGCGCGCTGGCCAGCAGCCAGCGGTCGATGGTCCACCACCAGACGCCGACGAGGGAGCGATCGGTGCGGTCAAGCATGCGCGCCTCCCTGAACGGCCGCTGCGCCCGCATCGGCGGCAAGCCGGCGGGCGATGGCGGTGAAGGCGTCGCCGCGGGCGACAAAGCTGGCAAACTGGTCGAACGAGGCGGCTGCCGGCGACAGCAGGATGGTGGCATCCCGTCCGTCGGTTCCGGTGGCGGCGCTGGCGTCGGCAAAGGCGGATGTGGTGGCTGTCTCGAGGTCGCCCGACAGGCTGGTCTCGACGATGCCGTCCAGTTCGGCGGCAAAGGCCTGCGCCGCGCTGCCGATCAGATAGGCATGCGCCACCTTCGCTGTTTCCCCGGCCGCCTCGCCGAGTCCGTCTTCCTTGGCCTCGCCGCCGGCGATCCAGTAGACATTGTCGAAGGCGGCAAGCGCCTTGGCGGCGGCCACGCCGTTGGTCGCCTTGGAATCATTCACAAAGGAAATGCCGCCATGAGAAGCGACGGTCTGCAGCCTGTGCGGCAGCCCGGCAAAACCGGCCATGCCCTCGGCGATCTCGTCCTCTGCGAGGCCGAGCGCGGCAAGGCATGCGGCAGCTGCCGCGGCATTCTCGGCATTATGCGGCCCGGCAAGCGATGCGACACCGGCGATGGTGGCGGGGGCATCGGACGGATTGATGATGCTTACCTTGCCGCCGGCCTTGCGTCGGGCGTCGGCAAGCGGGTCCAGATGCGGTCCGGTGCCGATCACGACAAGTCCTTCGGCGCCGGCGGCATCGAGAATGCGGGCCTTGGCCGCGACATAGCCTTCCATGCCGCCATGCCGTGCCAGATGGTCCGGCGTGATGTTCAGCAGCATCGCGATATCAGCGCGAAGGGACGGGGTGGTTTCGAGCTGGTAGGAGGACAGCTCCAGCACGATCACCCCGTCCGCCCCGGGGTCGTCCAGATTGCAGGCGGCATCGCCGATGTTCCCGCCGACGGCGACAGCACGTCCGGCACTGCGCAGGCAATGGCCTGTCAGCGCGGTGGTTGTCGATTTGCCATTGGTTCCGGTGATCGCCACGATCCGCGCCTGCGGCGCGGCGCGCATGGCGATTTCGATCTCGCTGATCACCTCGACACCTGCCTCGCCAGCGCGGGCGGCGGCGGGGTGCGGCTGCGGGTGCGCATGCGGGATGCCGGGGCTGATCACCATAGAGGTCAGCTCGTCCCAGGGCCAGTCCTGCCAGCCGCATAGTTGCGCGCCTTGCGGGACTTCGCCGCGCGGCGCGGCATTGTCGTCATGAAGCCACAGCCTCGCGCCAGCCGCGGCCAGGGCATGGGCCGCGGCCATGCCGGACAGGCCGAGACCCAGGATCCCGATCTTTGTGCCTGACATGGAATGTGGAACGAGCATGCGTGCCCCTAGCGAAGTTTCAGCGACGACAGGCCGGCAAGTGCCAGCACGACGGCGATGATCCAGAAACGGATGACGATGGTGGATTCGGCCCAGCCCTTGCGCTCGAAATGATGGTGCAGCGGGGCCATCAGGAAGATGCGCTTGCCGGTCAGCCTGAAGGAGGCGACCTGCAGGATCACGGACAGCGTCTCGACGACGAACAGGCCGCCGGTGATGGCAAGCACCAGCTCGTGGCGCGTCGCCACCGACATCGCGCCGAGCGCGCCGCCGAGGGCCAGCGACCCGGTGTCGCCCATGAACACCTTGGCAGGCGGGGCGTTGAACCACAGGAAACCGAGACCGGCCCCGAGAAGTGCGCCGCACATCACCGCGAGGTCGCCGGTGCCGGGGACATAGTTGATCTGCAGGTATCCGGCGAAATTGACGTTTCCGGCGAGATAGGCGATCAGCCCGAAACAGGCGGCGACGATCATCACCGGGACAATTGCCAGCCCGTCCAGCCCGTCGGTCAGATTGACCGCGTTCGACGCGCCGACAATCACCACCATGGCGAATGGCACATACAGCAGCCCCAGCGAGATCATCGTGTCCTTCAGGAACGGCACGGCAACGCCGTAACGCAGCTGCGGCGGCGACATTTCGATCAGGAAGAGGGTGACGACGAAGGCCACGCCAACCTGCAGCAGCAGCTTCATCCGTCCCGACATGCCGTGATGAGAGCGGCGGCGCAGCTTCATCCAGTCATCGACCGATCCGACCGCGCCAAAGGCCAGCGCCACCGTAAGCACGGGCCACAGATAGGGGTTCGACAGCGGCATCCACAGCAGCGTCGACAGGGCGAAGGCGCCAAGGATCAGCAATCCGCCCATGGTCGGCGTGCCGATCTTTGTCACAAGATGCGATTCCGGCCCGTCGGCGCGGATCGGCTGGCCCTCCGCCTGATGGCTCTTCAGCCAGCGGATCATCGCCGGGCCGAACATCAGGCTGATGATCAGCGCGGTGATGGTGGCCCCGCCGGTGCGGAAGGTGATGTAGCGGAACAGGTTGAAGAACTGGTACTCGCCGGCAAGCGGTGTCAGGAGATCAGGCAGCATCGTGGGTCTCCCCTTCGTCGGAGGCGCCGCCATCGCGCAACGCCTCGATAAGGGCGGCGGCAACCCGCCACGCGCCGGATCCGTTCGATCCCTTGATGAATACGGTGTCGCCGTCGCGAAGATGCGCCCGCAGGCGGTCCGTCGCCGCCTCGGCATCGGCCGCCGGTTCGTGGACCGCTGTACAGGGCAGGGCTGCCGCCATGCGGGACATTTCAGTGCCGATGGTGATCACCACGCGAGGCCGAAGTGACATGATGCCGGGGGCGAGGGCGGTATGGGCGCTGGCGCTGCCGTCGCCGAGTTCCAGCATCTCGGACAGCACCATGATCTGCGGTGGATTGGCCGCAAGGCTGGCAAAAGCGGCCTTCATCGAGGCCGGTCCGGCGTTGTAGCTGTCATCGATGAGGGTGATGGCGGTGCCGTCGAATGTCCCGCTGGAGACCGCGCCGCGCCCCGGAAGGTTGGTAAAGGAGGCAAGGCGCTCTGCGGCTATGGCGGCGTCATGGCCGAAGCTGTCGCAAACCGCCAGCATCGCCATGGCGTTGATCGCCCAATGTGCGCCATGCATGCCGAGATCAAAGCTCAGGCTGGTGCCGCGAGCCTGCGCATTCACCCGCATGCCGTCTGTGTGCCGCTCGGCGCTGACAAGGCGGAAATCGGCGCCGTCGCTGGTGCCGAAGCTGATGATTTTGGCGGCGCCGGCGTCGCGGGCGCGCGCGGAAAGCCGGTCAAAATAGGCATCGTCGTGGTTCAGGATGGCGGTGCCGTCGGCGCGCAGCCCGTCAAAGATTTCTGCCTTTGCGTCGGCGATATCGTCGAGACAGTCGAAGAAGCCGGCATGGCTGTCGGCAATGCGGGTGATCACTGCGATATCCGGCTGCGCGATTGCGCTGAGGGCACTGATCTCGCCAGGGGCGTTCATGCCGATTTCCTGGACGGCGTCGACTGGTGTTTCCGGCAGCGCGGCGAGCGTGAGCGGCACACCAAGATGATTGTTGAAGCTGGCGCGGCTGGCATGGCAACCGCCCGGCTGCAGCAGATGCGCGAGCATTTCCTTGCTTCCGGTCTTGCCGACCGAACCGGTGATCGCGGCAAGCCGTCCGCCTGCCGCGATATGGGCCTCGCGCCCGCCGGCACCGAGGCTGGTGAGGGCGTGCTGGACGTCGTCGACGACAAGCATCGGCAGATCCGCATCATTGGCCGGGCGCGATACTAGCGCCGCTGCCGCGCCGAGGTCGGCGGCGGCGGAGATAAAGTCATGGCCGTCGGCCTGTGCGCCGGGAAGGGCGACAAACAGGCTGCCCTCGCCGCAGCGGCGGCTGTCGATCTCGATCGACGTCACATGGTTCGCCACAGCAGGTCCGGCCCAGCTGCCGCCGGCGCGTTGTGCCAGTGTATCGGCGTCGATCCGCATCGAGATGGCGCTCATGTCTGCTCGCCTCCCTCGGTCAGCCGCTGGATGGCGTTTCGCGCCACGCTGGAATCGCTGAAGGGAAGCGTCTCATCCCCGACAAGCTGGAAAGCCTCGTGACCCTTGCCGGCAATCAGCAGGACATCACCCTTTTCCAGCTCGTCCAGCGCCGTGTTGATGGCGGTGCCGCGATCGGCGATCTCGATGGCGTTCGGGCAGGCGGCGATGATCTGGCTGCGGATCGCGCCGGCATCCTCGGAACGGGGATTGTCATCCGTCACATAGGCAATGTCGGCATGGTCGTGCGCGACCTTGCCCATCATCGGGCGCTTTCCTGAATCACGGTCGCCGCCGGCGCCGAACAGAACGGCAAGCCGTCCTCTCGCCTCGGGGCGCAGCGCGCGCAACGCGGCCTCCAGCGCGTCCGGCGTATGCGCGTAATCGACGATCACGCGGGCGCCGCCGGGGTGCCCGGTGACAAGCTGCATCCGGCCTTCCGCGCCGGTGACATAGGGAAGGGCCGACAGGGAATCATGGATTGGCAGGCCGCTGGCATAGGCCATGACCGCGGCGGTAACGGCATTGACCGCCTGGAAGGCGCCGGCAAGCGCCACCGGAATCCGGTAGGCCTGCTCCTTGTGTTCAACGGTGATCTCGAGGCCGAAATCCATCGGCGAGATGTCGGCAATGCGGAAATCTGCCGACTTGTCCTGTCCCACAGTGATGACCACGTGCTGGCGCGGGTCGGCCGCGCGCATGGATGCGGCGAGCTTCGCGCCGTATTCGTCATCGATGTTGATTACCGCAGAGCCTCCGGCGAGCAGCAGGTCGGTGAACAATCTCGACTTGGCGGCGAAATAGCTGTCCATGTCCTCGTGGTGGTCGAGATGGTCGCGGCTGAGATTGGTGAAGGCGGCAATATGGATGTTGAGCCCGTCAAGCCGGTGCTGCGCAAGGCCGTGGCTGCTCGCCTCGATCGCCAGATGCGTCACGCCGGCCCCGGTGAGCGGTTGCAGTGCGCTGTGCAGGCTGACAGCGTCGGGTGTCGTCAGCGGCGGCAGGCCGTGCATGCTGCCCTGCATCTTGCGCG
>WTIL01000093.1:1533-5632 GCA_011522725.1 Rhodospirillaceae bacterium | reverse complement strand
GCGTCGGGTGTCGTCAGCGGCGGCAGGCCGTGCATGCTGCCCTGCATCTTGCGCGGGTCGTCGCATTGCAGGCCCAGCGTGCCGATCGACGCGGCGTCCCAGGTGACGCGCGACCAGATCTGGCGCAGGAATTCGACTGTCGAGGTCTTGCCGTTGGTGCCGGTGACAGCGGCGATCATGCCCGGCTGACGGCGCCAGAACCGGGCGGCTGCATGCGCCAGCTCTAGGCGCGGCGCGGTGCAGGTCAGGACCGGCACGCCGCTCTCTGCCAGCCTGGCCAGAGATGCGTCGGGTTCACGCTCGTCGGTCAGGATGGCGACAGCGCCTGCCTCGACCGCGGCGGCGGCATAGGCGCGGCCGTCACCGCTGCTGCCCTTGAGGGCGACGAAAAGGTGCCCCGGTGCTATCGCGCGGGAATCGCTGCTGATGCCGGTCACATCGATCATGCCGATGCTGCCTGCATCGGGGTGGGCGGCGGCCGGGCCGGGTACAAGATCAGTAAGATGCAAGAGTCTTCTCCTCTTTGCCGATCTTGAAGTCCAGTCTCAGTTTCTGGCGAATTTCCGGCGAATTCTCGTCAACAGGAAGAATTCCGAGAAGCGGCGCCGCATGTTCGATGATGCGTTTTGCCGCCGGTGCGGCCACCCATCCGCCGGTGGCATAGCCATAAGAATGTTTCTGGCCTTTCGGCTCGTCGACCATCACCACAAGAACATATCGCGGGTCGTGAACCGGGAAGGTGGCGGCAAAGCTGGCGATGTTCTTGTCTTTGAAATAGCCGCCGTCAGGATTGATTTTTTCCGAGGTGCCGGTCTTCCCGCCGACCATATAGCCCTTGGCTTCGGCAAAGTTGCCGGTGCCGTCGGGGTGCGAGACCACAAGCCGCATCATCGAGCGCACGGCCTTTGTCGTCTCTTCAGAGAAGAGCCGCTCGCCCATCGGCGCCGGCGCGCCGCCACGATGCATCAGGGTCGGCTCGACCATGGTGCCTGACCCGCTTGCCGCCGCGACCGACGAGGCAAGATGAAGCGGCGTCACCGAAATGCCGTGGCCATAGGATACCGTCGCGATCGATGTGGACCGCCAGGTGCCCGGCACCAGCGGGTTTGCCATCTCGGGAATTTCCAGTGAGACCTTGTCGAAGAGACCCAGCTGACGAAGGTAGAATTGCTGCCGTTCGGCGCCGATGTCGGCTGCCATGCGGGCGGATCCGATGTTGGATGACAGGACGAGAATCTCCGGCACGCTCAGATCGCGGTCATACATATGATAGTCCCAGACCGAGAAGCGGCCGAAGCGCAGCGGTTTGGAGACTTCATAATAGGAGCTGGTGGTGGTCGCGCCTGACTGCAGCGCGATCGCCGTATTCAGCACCTTGAAGGTCGACCCCATCTCGTAAAGGCCGAGGGTGGCCCGGTTGAAGCGCGCGTCATCCTCGATCGCGGCGAAATGGTTCGGGTTGTAGTCGGGCAGCGAGACCATGGCGACGACCTCGCCGCTGTGGATGTCGAGCATCACGCCGGCGCCGCCGATGGCCTCGAACACTTCCATCTGGCGCGCGATCTCGCGGGCGACGACAGCCTGCACGCCTGCATCGATCGACAGCGTGATGTCCTCGCCGGCGGACAGGCGCGCATCAAGCGATTTTTCCAGCCCTGCCAGACCTTTATTGTCCATGTCGACCTGGCCGAGGACGTGCGCTGCCAGCTTGCCGCTGGGGTAGCTGCGAAGGGTGCTCTTGCGGAAATAGACGCCCGGAATGCCAAGACCGAGGATTTCGGCGTGACGTGCCGGTGTCAGCTTGCGGTCGAGCTCGACATAGCGGGTCTTCTTCGTCAGCAGCCGCAGCAGCGCCGCCTCGTCATGGCGCGGCAACAGCGGTGCCAGCAGGCTGGCGGCCTCGCGCGGGTCCATGATTTCCTTGGGGTCGGCATGCAGCACGGTGATCGGCAGGTTGGTGGCGAGAAGCCGGCCCTTGCGATCCAGAATCTGGCCGCGTTCCGCCGCTGGCAGCTGGATCATCGCGGCGGTGCGGGCGTTCGCCTCCTGCGTGGCCAGCAGCAATACGCGCCCGGCAATGACCGAGAACACCGCCACAACCAGAACGGCCGACAGCATCAGCCGCACCTCGGCGATCCGCCGCGAGCGCGCCGGATCCGGGCGCGGCGGCAGAACCAGCGCACGAAGCCTGTTTCTGATGCTGGCGGAGAGGCTCATCAGCGCGGCACCTCCGTCGGGTCTGCGGAAATACGGGTCATTTCACCAGCCGGATCCTCGTCATCGGCGGGAAGAAGCGTGATCACGCCGACATCGGCGATCCGGTCCTTGAAATCGGGAAGGATGCGCATCGGGATGGCTTCGATGGGAAGAATCCGATCGGTGTCGATCGGCTTCATCTCAAGCACGCGGTCGGACAGCTCCAGAACCCGCTCGGGGCGCGAAAGATAGGCCCATTCAGCCTCGAGAACGGCGATCTCGCGCTCGGTGTCGCGAATTTCGCGCTCAAGCTGCAGAAGCGAGGCCTCGCGGTCGTCGATGCCGATTTTCACCTGATAGAGCGTGGTGCCGAGGATGGCTGTCAGAATGGTGCCAAGAAGGATCAGGCGCATCACGACCTCCGCTTCGGTTTTGTGGGTCGGGGCGCAACCGGCGCTTCGGTGCGGCGTGCCACACGCAGCTTGGCCGAACGTGCGCGCGCATTCGTCCGGGCCTCCGCCTCGGATGGGGCGACCGGCTTTCGCGAGACCAGCTCGAATGTCGGGGCCGGCCCTTCGGTCACGGGCATATGGCGTGACGGCCGCGCCGCGCCGCCGCTGCGTTCGGTCAGGAAGCGTTTGACGATGCGGTCTTCAAGCGAGTGGAAGGACACGACGGCAAGGATGCCGCCCGGCTTCAGCATGGCCTCGGCCGCGGCGAGCCCGTCCTCGACCTCGCCAAGCTCGCGGTTGATATAGATGCGCAGCGCCTGAAAGCTGCGGGTGGCCGGATCGATCTGGCCGGGGCGGCGTGCCGGCATCACCGCATGGATGATGGCCGCCAGCTCGCCGGTGGTGGTGATCGGGCCGGTCTCGCGGGCGCGCACGATGGCGCGGGCAATGCGGCGCGAGGCGCGCTCCTCGCCATATTCCCACAGGATTCCGGCAAGCTCGCGCTCGTCGAGGCTCATCACAATGTCGGCGGCCGTGTCGCCGCTCTTCGACATGCGCATGTCGAGCGGCCCGTCGAAGCGGAAGGAGAAGCCGCGTTCCGGCTGGTCGAGCTGGGTCGAGCAGACGCCGAGATCAAAGGCGATGCCGTCGAGGCCGATGTCCGGCCCGGCAAGGGACTGCATTTCGGAGAACACGCCTTCATGCAGCGTCAGCCGGCCTTCATAGGTGTCGGCAAGCCCGGCGCCGCGGGCGATGGCGTCGGGATCGCGGTCGATGGCGATCACGGCGCAGGCGGCGGCCTCGAGGATGGCTGTGGTGTAGCCGCCGTTTCCGAAGGTGGCGTCGAGATAGGTGCCGCCGTCGGTCGGGGCCAGTGCGGTGACGACTTCGCGCAGCAGCACCGGCGTATGCAGAGCCTGATGCTGGAGGTGCGCCGCTGTCATCAGCGCCTCCCGTCGGTGTCGCCCGGCGGGCGGTGCGCGCCGCCAAGCCGCAGGCTCGGCAAGCCGTCTGTCCTGGCGCGGCTGCGCGCGGCGGTCTCGCGTTCGCGGTAACGGGCCGGAAGCCAGATCTGGAAGGAGCGGCCGATGCCGGCGAACAGCGCCATGTCGTCGAGCTCGGCAAAATCAATGAAGTCGCCGGACAGCATCATCCGGCCCTCGCCATCCAGCTTCATCTCCTGCGCGCTCGACAGCATGGTCTGCAGCGTGGCGACCTCGGCCGACAGGCTGTCCATGGAGTCAATCGCGTCGACGATCTGGCCGATGCGCTCGGGCCCGCAGCCTTCAAGGCAGGGCTCGGTCAGCGACTTGAACAGGTAGAGCGGGTCGCGGCGGCGTTCCAGCACCGCGCGGAAGGGCGCCGGCACGGACAGCCGACCCTTCTTGTCGATGCGGTTCTCGAATGTGGACAGAAACAGATCCACGCGCCGGGTTCCCCTTGATACCTCT
>WTIL01000093.1:0-1433 GCA_011522725.1 Rhodospirillaceae bacterium | reverse complement strand
GTTCTCGAATGTGGACAGAAACAGATCCACGCGCCGGGTTCCCCTTGATACCTCTCTATGGCCCCTGCGGAGGGCCGGGGAGGAATGCCTGGCCAGGGCTTGGTTTTGGCCGGTTGCGCGCCTACCACAGGTGGCAACCATCCCAAATTGCCTGATCTGGGATTATTTGGGATATCATGGGAAATATTGGCCGTCAATGGGTTCAGGCGGAATTTTCATGGGAAAAGTTCAATGTTTCCAATAAGTTAAATAGATATGAGAACTGCGCGCCATAACACTCTGAAAAAACGCCGAAAACACTCTTTTGTTCTGTTTTTGTTCATATTTATGTCACCGGATTGTGATGTGACGGGGTGGAACCGGCGCCGCCGGCGCCGCTTGCGCGATTGGATGCGGTGCGGCTTTCCGCTATCCTGATCCGGTGGCCGCGGGAGGGGCGGCCGTCCGTCGGGGAGGCGTTCAAAATGTCATTCATGTCATGTCGACACGCGTTCAAGCGGGTTTTGAGGCGGATCGCCGCGCCGCTGCTGATGCAGCCACTGACGGCGCTGACGGCGCTGATGGCGCTGATGGCGGTCGGCCAGGCGGCGGCCGACCCGTTGCGCCCGGGCGAGGTAATGCTCGATTATTACGGGCATGGCGCCGTGCTGGTCACCGCGCCCGGCGGCGAGCGGGTGATGTTCGACCGCTGGTCCGGCCGCGCCGATGCCGACGGCACGCCGCTTCTTCATGATTTTCCCGATGTCACAGCCGATCACAGCCTGTCCACCGCCGCCGCTCCGACATCATGGGAAGGCGACCGCATCCGCGTGACCGGCAGCGGTGCCGGCGAGGGCAGCCTCTATCTTGTCGAGGCCGGGGGCATGCGCATTGTGATCTGGGGACGGGCGCCGGCCGGCAGTTCGGTGCCCGCCGCGGCGCTCGCCCGCTATGGCAGGCCGGACGTCATGGTGCTGCCCGCCGACATGATGGACGAGGTGTCGGCACGGCTGCGTCCGGCGATTGTGGTGCCGGTGCGCTATCGCATCGACGGGCTGACCGGCGCGGCAGCGCAACTGCCACAGGCCGAGGCGGTGTTTGCCGGCAGGCCCTACCGCACAAGGCTGGTGAAGCCGCGGCTCACCCTCACGCCGGAATGGATGGACGGCTTCGAGCGCCACATCCAGTTCTTCGACAGCCATTATGTGAAATAGCAGGATGTGAAACAGCCCTGTCGGGCAGGGCGGTCCCGCGTTCGGGGATTGGCTGTCAGATGGCCTGTAAGCCGGGTTCTGTCCCGGTTTCCCGGTGACGGCTATTCATCTAGCGCGGCCGTTGCCGGCAACGTCGAGCAACCTACCCGGACATCGGTGCAGGATCGCACCTATCGCGCGAGGCGACGCGTGTCCCTACATGGTCTTGCTCCGGATGGGGTTTACCATGCCCGTCCCGTT